>NZ_CP090949.1:600000-900000 GCF_023823125.1 Erythrobacter aurantius
GCTTGAACTCCTGGCGACATGACGACCTTCGCACCTCTCAAACATGATTGATGCTGTGTAACCCATTGAGGTTAATGAGCTGTCAACACTATCGCCTGTGAAAGCGCGGCCTCAGGCGACGGCAGTTGCCTCGATTTCGATCATGATATCGGGATGGTAAAGCGCCTGAACCCCCAGCAGCGTGCTGGCAATGGTCGCCCCGGCCCCGATGTGATGCGCGGTGATGGCTTCGGCCTGTTCCATGAATCCGGCGACATCGGTGGTGTAGAAATTGAGCCGCACGAAATTGCTCGCATCCATTCCCGCCGAAGCGAGCGCGTCCATAAGGCACTGCCATGCGGAGGCATATTGCGCGACGAGATCGCCCGGATGGAGCGGTGCGCCATCGGCATCGGATGCGGTTTGCCCCGAAAGATAGAGCGTGCGCGTCGCGCCGCTGACTTCGACCCCGTGGTGCAGCCCGAAATGCTGCAGCCACGGCGTCGGATTGTGTGTTTTCTTGTCCATTGCTGTTCCCCCCAGATGCAGCAGGTATCAGTACATGTGTTGGCCGCCGTTGATGCTCATGGTCGATCCGGTCATGAAACCGCCGTTCTCCGATGTGAGGAAAGCGACGCCGCGGGCGATCTCCTCCGCCATGCCGAGGCGGCCTACAGGGATCTTGGCGACGATCTTTTCCAGCACCGGCTCCGGCACGGCGGCGACCATGTCGGTGTCGATGTAACCGGGCGCGATTGCGTTGACGGTCACGCCGAATTTGGCGCCTTCCTGCGCCAGCGCCTTGGTGAAGCCGTGGATGCCGGACTTGGCAGCGGCGTAGTTGACCTGCCCGTATTGCCCCGCCTGCCCGTTGATCGAGCCGATGTTGACGATCCTGCCCCAGCCGCGCTCGCGCATGCCGGGAAAGGTCGCCTTGGCCATGTTGAAACAGCCACCCAGATTGACGCGCATCACGTCGTTCCAGTCGTCAAAGCTCATCTTGTGCAAAGTGCCGTCGCGGGTGATGCCGGCGTTGTTGACGACGATTTCGACCGGGCCGAATTCGGCTTCGACAGCGGCGCAACCGTCAAGGCAGGCCTGATGATCGCCGACGTCCCACTTGCGTGAGGGGATGCCGGTTTCATCGGAAAAGGCGCGGGCCTTGTCCTCGTTGCCGGCATAGTTGGCGATGACTGTGTGTCCTTGGCGTTGCAGACGCTTGCAGATCGCTTCCCCGATACCGCGCGTTCCACCTGTGACGATTGCTACCCGGCCCATGAATCCCTCCCAGTTGCTATGCGCCGAGAGTAGCGTTGCCGTTAGGGCAAGCAACAAAAAACCCCGCCGAAGCGAGGTCTTTATCACCAAAGTCGTATGCGACGACCTGCGCCGTGTCAGAAGCGGATTTGCGTGCCGACGTAGACGGCCTGGCTGTCCTGCACTGAGTTGGTGAGCGGCGCGAGGCGATCCCGCTCTTGCGAGTAGCGCACGCCCGCGGTCACATCGAGATTGGGCGAGAGCCGGAAGCTGCCGCCTACGCCCACGGTCTGCGACCTTGCATCGAGAGTGTTGGGCGAACGGCCGGCGATGGTTTCATCCTCAAGCTCGACCAGCGGCTGAAGCCGGCTGGGCTTGTCTTCGCGTGTCGGGCGTGAAGGCTCGAACTCGGCGAGATCGGGCATCGAAAGGTTGCGCAGGTTATCGGGCAAGGTCGATGCCGCCTGAGTCCGCGCGAAGCTTTGATAGCCGCGCGCCGTGCCGAGGTTGAAGCGGGTGGCCTGCAGCCCGGCAATACCGGCGGCCTTGCCCGGAGCAGGCTCAAGCGCCTTGCGGACCGAGATGGCTTGTGCGGCCTCGTCGTCGATGCGCACGGCGACGGTAACAAGCCGTTCGTTGCGGATCGCATTGGCGCCAGCAGGCGTGAACCGGATGCCGCGCTCACGCGCTTTTTCCGCAACGCGCGCGGCCAATTCCGGATCGATCGAGGCCGGGGTGAAAAGATCGTAGGCCGCCGCCGCACGCGGGCCTTCACCCGCGGTGATGCCGACAACGGCAAGTCCGGCAGACGGCACGCCGAGCAACAGCGCGGCAGCAATGCCAAGCAGCGGCAGCTTGCGCTGCTTCATCGCCGTCTTGTCCATCCCGCTAGCCATTTCAAACTGTACCTTCGTCCCAAACTTGCGACGGATCCAAGCATAAGAATCCTGAACCGTCGCTGAGCATAACTGCCAGAGACTCGCCTGTCCCGCATTACGCTACGCCTGTGATAGGTTTGTGACTGCCAAAGTTGCAATATTTTCCACAGGCAACGGGCCGCTTCCCGGAAGGACTGTTGCGCAGACCACACAACCTCACCCTTTGATCTGAGGGAGTTCAGCCGCCATACAGGCACGCAAATGGTAGGAAGGTGGCCGGAAGGCGAAGCCATCGGGCTGGTGCGGGGGCTCAATACGCTTGCCGCTGTGCCCCGGCCCGTTATAGAGCCTTCCAAGGACACAAGCGAGGGACATTACCGCAGTGACAAGCGCCAAGACCGCACTTTCGAACACGACACGCATCGCAGGCCTTGCTGCTGCGCTTGGGCTGCTGGCTGCCTGTGGCGGCAACGAACGCCCGACCACCGAACTGCAGGCCGCGCAGATCAACACCATCGGCGTCAACGCCTATCTGTGGCGCGGCGCGCTCGAAACGCTGAGCTTCGCGCCGCTGCTTTCCGCTGACAGTGCGGGCGGGGTCATCATCACCGACTGGTACGCCAACCCCAGCAACCCCAACGAACGGGTCAAGGTGACGGTGACGATCCTCGATCAGGATCTGCGCGCCGACGCGCTGCGGGTTTCGGCCAGCCGTCAGGTTGCTCAGGGCGGCGGCTGGGTGGATGCGCCGGTGCAGGCCGCAACCGTGCAGAAGCTTGAGGACATCATCCTCACCCGCGCACGCGATCTGCGTCGCAAGGCTATCGCCGGATAAGCCTTTCCCTTTGCGTTGGCGCTTCGGCGCATTAGCGAGCTTGTCATGACTGACACCCGATTCGATCCGTCCCAATCCGACGGGCGCTGGCAGCGCGCGTGGGAAGAGGCCGGCACCTTCACCGCCGATTCGAACAGCGAAAAGCCCAAGAGCTACGTGCTGGAGATGTTCCCCTATCCTTCGGGGCGCATCCACATGGGTCATGTGCGCAATTACACCATGGGTGACGTGCTGGCGCGCTACAAGAAGATGCGCGGGCACGAAGTGCTGCACCCGATGGGCTGGGACGCCTTCGGCATGCCCGCCGAAAACGCGGCGATGGAAAAGAAGGTGCATCCAGGCGCCTGGACCCGCTCCAATATCGAGGCGATGAAGGCGCAATTGAAGCGCATCGGCTTCGCGCTCGACTGGACGCGTGAATTCGCGACCTGCGATCCCGAATATTACGGCCACGAACAGGCGCTGTTCCTCGACATGTATGCCGCCGGGCTGGTCTATCGCAAATCGTCCGAGGTCAACTGGGACCCGGTCGACATGACGGTGCTGGCCAATGAGCAGGTGATTGACGGCAAGGGCTGGCGATCAGGTGCCGAGGTCGAGAAGCGCAAGCTTGACCAGTGGTTCCTCAAGATCACCGATTTCGCCGAAGACCTGCTCGACGGGCTGGGAGAGCTCGAGCACTGGCCCGAAAAGGTCAAGCTGATGCAGGAAAACTGGATCGGCAAGTCGTCGGGTCTGGAATTCAGTTTCGATCTTTCGAACGGAGAGACGCTGCCGGTCTACACCACCCGGCCCGATACGATCTTTGGCGCGAGTTTCTGCGCCATCGCCGCCGATCACCCGATCGCGCAAGGGCTGGCCGACGATCCGGCCGTCGCCGCGTTCATCGAGGAATGCAAGAAGGGCGGCACCACCGCCGCCGCACTCGAAACCGCGGAAAAGCTTGGCTATCGCACCGATATCACTGCACGGCATCCCTTCACCGGGGCGGCCATGCCCGTCTTCATCGCCAATTTTGTGCTGATGGATTACGGCACCGGCGCGGTGATGGGCGTGCCGGGGCATGACCAGCGCGACTTCGAATTCGCGACCAAGTACGAACTGCCGATCGCCCGCGTAGTGGCGAAGGATGCGAGCCAGGCCGACGCGCCGATGGGCGGAGAAGCCGAACCCGGCGACGGCGTGATCGTCAATTCGGATTTCCTTGACGGGATGATCGTCGAAGACGCCAAGGCCGCAGTCATCGCCCGCGCCGAACAGGGCGGCTGGGGCAAGGGCACGACGGTTTGGCGCCTGCGCGACTGGGGCATTTCGCGTCAGCGTTACTGGGGCACGCCGATCCCCTTCATCCATTGCGATGCCTGCGGCATCGTCCCGGTGCCCAAGGATCAATTGCCCGTCACCCTGCCCGATGATGTCGATTTCGACACGCCGGGCAATCCGCTGGAACGGCACCCGACGTGGAAGCATGTCGATTGCCCGAAGTGCGGTGCAAAGGCGCGGCGCGAAACCGACACGCTCGACACTTTCACCAACAGCTCATGGTATTTCCTGCGTTTCGCATCGCAGCCGGCAGACAAGCCGTTCGACCCGGAGGAAATCGCCAAGTGGATGCCGGTGGAGCATTACATCGGCGGGATCGAGCACGCGATCCTGCACCTGCTCTACGCCCGGTTCTGGACCCGTGCGCTTGCGCATATCGGCAAGCTGGAGGTGAAAGAGCCTTTCGCCTCGCTGTTCACGCAAGGCATGGTGACGCATGAAACCTATGGCCGCACGGTGGACGACAAACCCGTTTGGTATTCGCCCGAGGAAATCGAGCGCACTTCCAGTGGCGCGACGCTCAAGTCTGATGGTGCGCCGGTCGAAATCGGCCGCGTCATCAAGATGTCGAAGTCGAAGAAGAACACGGTCGATCCCGACAACATCATCGCCAATTACGGTGCGGATGCGGTGCGCTGGTTCATGCTGTCCGACAGCCCGCCCGAACGCGACCTGCCGTGGTCCGAAGCGGGGATCGAGGGCTGCTGGCGTTTCGTCCAGCGGCTGTGGCGGCTGTTCGGCCAGATCGACGATGCGGCGACGGGTGAGGACAAGGACCTCGCGCGCAAGGCACATCAGGCGATTGTCGCTGTCGCCAGCGATATCGAGGCGCTGTCCTTCAACAAGGCGGTGGCGCGGATTTACGAATTGACCGGGGCCGCCGAAAAGGCCGCACCTTCGCAGAGCCGCAATTTCGCGATCCGCACGATCCTGCACCTGATCGCGCCGATGATGCCGCATCTGGCGGAGGAAGCGTATTCGCGGCTTGGCGCAGATGCCCTCATCGCCGATGCCGCCTGGCCCGATCATGATCCGGCGATGCTGGTGGAAGACGAGGTCACCATCGCGGTGCAGCACATGGGCAAACTGCGCGACACGCTGAAGGCGCCCAAGGGATCGTCGAAAGAAGATCTCGAGGCGCTTGCGCTCGCCAGCGAGAACGTCCAGCGTTCGATCAACGGAGCAGACATTCGCAAGGTGATCGTGGTGCCCGACAGGCTGGTGAACATCGTAACGTGATGCGGCGCGGGGCCATCCTTCTCGCGCTGTGCGCGCTGCCCGCAATTTCCGCCTGCGGATTGCAGCCGATGTATGCGGGCGGGGCGAGTTCGGGCGTCGCGCAGGGGCTTGCCGCTGTGGACGTTCCGCCAATTCCGGGCCGGGATGGCTGGCTGGTGCGCAACGCGCTGCGCGACAGGCTCGGTGTGGCCAATGCCGGACAAGGCGATGCCACGCCGCGTTATCGGCTCGACGTCCGGCTGGACGATGCGCTGGAAGCCTTGGGCGTACTCAACGACGACACGATCAGCCGTGAACGCCGCATCCTGCGTTCGCGCTATCAGCTCATCGATCTGGCGACGGGAGAGATCCTGCTTGATGCGACTGCGGGATCGGATGCGGGGATCGACGTGGTTTCCTCGGAATATGCGACCATTGCCGCAGAACAGCGCGCGCTGGAAAACCTTGCGCAGGATGTTGCCGACCGGATGGCGACCCGCATTGCGCTCGTCCTGAGAGAGCGCGAGCGCGCGGGCGGCGCGCAGTGATGGCCCGATGAAGGGCAAGCATTCCGAATTCCTCCGCGGGGTGCCGCGCTCGGCTTCGCAGGCCACGATCTTCTTCTTTTGCGGGCCGGATGAAGCCGGGGCCTCTGCCGCCGCGACCAAGGTGATCGAGGCGCTGCCCGATCCCGGTGAGCGGGTCGAACTGTCGGGCGCGGATCTCAAGCGCGATCCGGCCTTGCTCGGGGACGAAGCGCGTTCGGGGTCGTTGTTCGGCGATGCGCGGCACATTCTGGTGCGGGCCAGCGGT
Source organism: Erythrobacter aurantius (assembly GCF_023823125.1). Taxonomy (NCBI): domain Bacteria; kingdom Pseudomonadati; phylum Pseudomonadota; class Alphaproteobacteria; order Sphingomonadales; family Erythrobacteraceae; genus Erythrobacter; species Erythrobacter aurantius. The sequence goes on from NZ_CP090949.1 coordinate 606,304, forward strand.
GACGAGGCGCATGACGCGGTTCAGGCCCTGATCGATACCGGTGAAGCTGGCGCGGGGAAGGCGGCCCCGGTCATCATCGTCGCCACTTCCGCCACGGACAAGGCGCGCACCGCCAAACTCCTCGAGAAACGCCAGGACGCGCTGGTGGTGATGTTCTACCAGCCCGATCTGTCGAGTGTGGCGGCTTCGGTGCGGACCATGGCGGATGGTGCCGGCCTGCGACTGGGCGGCGATCTTGCCGAGAGGATCGCGCGGGCAGCGGGCCTTGATGTCCGGCTGGCGCAGTCGGAAGTCGACAAGCTGGCGCTTTACATGGATGCCTCGCCGCAGGCGCCGCGTAATGTCTCGCCCGAAGATTACGCGGAAATCGGCGCGGCCACCGAAGAGGACGGTTTCGGCCCGGTGGTTAATGCCGTGTTGGGGGGCGAGCTGGGCAAGCTGCCGGTTGAATTGAAGCGTGTGCGCGAGCTTGGCCTCAATCCTGTCGGGCTGGTGCTGGCGCTCGAACGGCGAGCGACCCAGCTTGTCCAGATCAGCGCGAAAATCGGCCCGCGCGGTTCGCTCGACAATCTCGGCAAGGGTGAAAAGGCGCAGCTTCGCATCTTCTGGAAGGAAGAGCGCGAAATCAGGCAACAACTGGGAGCATGGCAACCCCGCAAGCTGGATCGTCTGGTGTCCCGTCTTGTTGCATTGCACCGAAGTCTGCTCGCCAACAGTCAGGCGGCGGAGCTGCTGCTGGTGCAGGATCTGGCGGAAATCGCCCGTTTCGCCGCCAAGCGGTAGCATTTTCGGACAGCTTTTCATTTCGCATTCGCAAAATTACGTACTTGTGCGTATAGGCTTAACGAAGAATAAGGGGTTTCTCTTAAGGAGCGTTCCGGGGGGAGCGCGAGGCTGAATGAACAAGATTTCCGGCACGCTGCTTGAGGCAGCGAACTCAGAGCAGGTCGAATACAGGATAGCGCCCTCTCTCGAGCGGCGGCGCCTGCGCGCTTATATCCTGCTGCTGTTGCTGGATGCCTTGCTGCTGCATGGTGCATTTGCTCTCGTCGGGCAGGTGTACGAAGGCCAATGGTGGCACGAGCGCAATATGCTTGCAGTGCAAACCATGCTGCCTCTCTTCTTCACCATCGCGCTCTACAACCAGACCTACAGCGGACGCTCGCTCGCCGATTGGCTCTATGGTGCGCGTCAGGCACTGGTGGCGCTTGTCATTTCGGCGGCATTGCTCAACTTCGTAGCATTCTACACCAAGTCCAACGCCCAATTCTCGCGCGTGTCGGTGACGTTGGGATTGATCATGGCTGCGGTCGCCCTTGTGGCCCTGCGCCGCCTTGTGCCGGTAGTAATCGAAAAGTTCTGGGGCGGCCGCACCATGAACCGTCTGATCATTGACGATGGCGGCCCTGATTTCACGCTCCATAAGGCGATCTCCATTTCCGCACAGCAATATGATCTCGATCCGACCAGCCACGATCCCTTCATGCTGGATCGGCTCGGACGGTTGCTGCAGAATCAGGACAAGGTCGTCGTCAGCTGCCCCAGCGAGCGGCGGCAGGCATGGGCGTTCCTGCTCAAATCGGCCGGGGTCTATGGCGAGATCGTGAGCGAACCCGCACACCAACTCGGGGCGACGGATGTGCACCGTTACGAAGGACAGGGGCGCACGACCCTGGTGGTTTCAACCGGGCCGCTCGGCCTGCGTTCGCGCATTTCCAAGCGCCTGTTCGACATCACCATCGCGGGCGGTGCGCTGGTCGCGCTTTCGCCGGTGCTGCTGATTGTCGCGGCGCTGATCAAGCTCGAAGATGGCGGGCCGGTGCTGTTCGTCCAGCGGCGGCTTGGCCGGGGCAACCAATTCTTCGACATGCTGAAATTCCGTTCGATGCGGGTCGAGCAGAACGATGCCAATGGCGATCGCTCGACCGGACGCGAGGATGACCGGTTCACCAGAATCGGAGCATTCATTCGCAAGACTTCGATCGACGAGCTGCCGCAGCTGATCAACGTCCTGCGCGGGGACATGTCGATCGTCGGCCCGCGCCCGCATGCCTTGGGCAGCCGTGCGAACAGCAAGCTGTTCTGGGAAGTGGATGCGCAATACTGGCGCCGTCATTGCCTCAAGCCGGGGCTGACCGGTCTGGCTCAGGTGCGCGGCCATCGCGGTGCGACTGAGCAGGAGAAAGACCTGACCGACCGCTTGCAGTCCGATCTCGAGTATATCTCAGGCTGGTCGCTGCGCCGCGATATCGCGATTGTGTTCCAGACCATCTGGGTGCTGCGGCACGACAACGCTTATTAGTGTTTCGAAGGCGCATCCGCGCCTTCATCTTCGGTGCTATTGTTCGCTGAGCTCACGCACCTGCGGGGCGGCCACTCGGCCTTGCGGCCCTTCGGGCCGTTGGAGCGCGAAAACCATGATTTGGATTGGCCCTGCGCGAAACAAGGTTTCCAATCAATCCTGCGGGACGGTGAAGGTGCCGGTGACCCTGCCGCTGTTGCCTGCCTCACCGGCAACGCCCGCGCCTGATCGCCCGTCCACGCTCGACAATCCGCTGTCGAGATCGATCACCAGTCGCCCGCCATTTAGAGTGTCGCTTCCCCGGCGCAATTCGACATTCCCGGCCATGGTGATCACCCTGCGGCCGAAGTCATAGACCGCGATATCGCCGCTCGCGCGTTCGTTCCCGCGAGTGACGACAACCCCGCCATTGGCCGTAATCCGGGTCACATCGAGCGAGCCGTCATCGGTGTATTGCGCCAGCATCCGGTTGGAACGGACCGTCAGCGCACCCTGATTGATCGTCACGCCGCCGGTCAGCACGACGCGGTTGGCCCTGTCATCGAGCGCGATATTACCCGCATCGAAGGAAACCGGCGCCTTGGTGTCATGGCGGGCGATGGCCTGCGCCCCCGCCCCGCTTACCCCGGCGAGCGCGCTCGCCAGCACAAATCCTCCGACTGCCCAGGCAATCGCCACCCGGCCCAGCTGGCCATTCTTTCTTGCCATCATCACGGCATCCTCAACTGCCCCGGCACCATTGTCAGCCGGGCATTGCCATTCAATTCGAGCGTGCGAGCATCGATATCCGCGCGCATGGTATCAGCGGCGAAAGTCCCCGCAGGAACGGCCCCCGCCACGCCATCATCCCCGCGCATCATGCGGGTTTCAAGATCGAAGGACACGCCACTTGCCGTAAGCGAGTAGCCATCGGCCGTGCGCACGAGGATCGACCCGTCAACCGTCACGACCTCTTCGTTGATGTCGTAGACGCCGCCGGGCGCAGACAATCGCGCCGGGCCGTCGTTCAGCAGAAGTTGCGCGAGCAGGTCCTTCATCCGCACCAGCCCTTCGCTGCTCGATCTCTGCACGGCTTCGCCCGCAGTGATCGAGAACGGACGGCCGGTGTCGTCCCGCCCGCGGTACATCGCATTGTCGACGCTCAGCCGCTCGTCGATCACCGCCACTTTCGTCCGGTCGAGCAGGAAGCTGACTTCACCGCGCGGCGATAGCGGGGTGATCACCATCAAGGCCGCGACGACCCCGACGCCCATCGGCAGGGCGCGCGCAAGAAACCCGACCAGCCGATCATGGCTGCCGCCCGGCGCGGCGAAGTGCTGCCTCCGGGAGCGCAGGGCCTTGGCCTCGCTGGTTTCGATGCGCCGCTTGATCACCATGGGGATCGCCTAGGATGTGTATCCTTCATTGTGGCTGAATATGTCGCGGTTGTCCCATCCGGCAATATCCAGCTGCGCGCGCGCCGGAAGGAAGTCGAAACAGGCCTGCGCCAGCTCCATCCGCCCTTCGCGTTCCAGCCGCACGATCAACTCGTCACGCAGCCGGTGGAGATACCGCACGTCGGAGGCCGCGTATTCGCGCTGCGCCTCGCTCAGGACAGGGCCGCCCCAATCGCTCGACTGCTGCTGTTTCGACAGGCTTTCGCCCAGCAATTCCTCGGTCAGGTTCTTGAGCCCGTGGCGATCGGTGTAGGTGCGCACCAGCTTGCTCGCGATCTTGGTGCAGAACACCGGCGCGGCCATCACACCGAGATAGTACTGGATCGCGGCGAGATCGAAGCGTGCGAAGTGATACAGCTTCAACCGGCTTTCATCCGCCAGCAGCGCGGTGAGATTGGGTGCTTCGTAATCACTCCCCGGCGAAAAACGCACAAGATGTTCGTCGCCCGAACCGTCGCTGATCTGGACGACGCAAAGCCGGTCGCGCGGGGTGATGAGGCCCATGGTCTCGGTATCGACGGCCAGCGGGCCGGTTCCTTCGAGCACGCCTGCGGGCAGGTCTTCTTCATGAAAATGCACTGTCATGGCCGGGACGCTTACGCGGATTGGGGATAGAGGGGAAGAGGCGTCTCGCCCAGCGGGCGCGCGGGCGTGTAGCCTTGCCGCATCATGGCAACCGAAGACATCCCCGAAAGCTGGCGCGACGCGCTCGATCCGGTGCTTTCGACACCCGAAGCGCGCAAGCTGGGCGGTTGGCTGAGGGCGGAGGAAGACGCGGGCAAGGCGATCTACCCGCCGCGCGGGCAGCGGCTTGCGGCTCTCGCCAGAACGCCGCTCCCCGCGGTGCGGGTCGTGATCCTCGGGCAAGACCCCTATCACGGACCCGGCCAGGCGCATGGCCTGAGCTTTTCGGTGCAGGACGGGGTCAAACAGCCGCCCTCGCTCGTCAACATCTTCAAGGAGCTGGAGAGCGATCTGGGCATCCCGCGCCCTGCCACCGGCAATCTGTCGCGCTGGGCCGATCAGGGCGTGCTGCTGCTCAACAACACGTTGACGGTGGAGGCCGGGCAGGCGGGCAGCCATGCGGGGCGCGGCTGGGATGCGATCACCGACGCCTGCGTGCAGGCGGTGGTGGACCGGGGTGAGCCGACCGTTTTCATCCTGTGGGGCAGCCATGCGAAGAAGAAGGCAGGGCGCGTTCGCGGACTTGGCTCAGGCGATCACCACCTTGTCCTTGCCAGCGCGCACCCCAGCCCGCTGTCGGCGCACAACGGCTTTTTCGGATCGCGCCCTTTCAGTCAGACCAACGCCTTCCTCGAAGCGCATGGGCGCAAAGCCATCGAATGGTCGCTCTAAGCTCCCGTAGCGACGCCGATCAGAAATTCATGAACAGGTTGACGTTGGCTACGTGATCGATCCGGTCAGGGCCGTTCCGGACGACATACTGGTTAAGGTAACTCGGTACCACTTCGATGCCTTGCGCCAGCGGAACCGAAATCCCTGCGAAATTGCGCCATACGCTGAGGCCACCGCGCTGGAACTGCGTTTCGTTGAGCTCGATGAAGGGCTCTGAATAGGCGACCAGCTTGTTGTTTTCGCTGATCGGAACGCGCAGCTGCACGAAATTACGCAGGCGCCATGATGTGCTGTCGCCTTCCTCAAAGGTGCGCTGTTCCAGACGGGTGCGCGAATCCAGCGTCACCCCGCCATCGGTGCGGATCAGCCGGACGTTCAGCTCTTGATAAAAACGGTGCTCGTTCAGCTCCACCGGGCCAACGGGATCGGTGAGGATATAGGCATAGCCGCCGCCAATGCTGACATCCTTGTTGATGCGATATCCCACAAGCCCGCGCAGCAGAAGCTGGCCCAGCCGATCGACATCGTTGGTGAAACGCTCCTGCGCCTCGGCGCGCACGAACCAGTCCTTGTCCTCGTCGATATCGACGGTGATGAACTGGCCGGTCCAGATGTTGAAGTCCTCTTCATTCGCAGCGGCAGGGGTGGCCACCGAAATCGAGAGGGCAAAGGCAAGCGGAGCGGTGATTCTGATGCGCATGGGTCGGGGCAACGGTCTTTCGTGGGATCGGGCGAAAAAATGCGGGCGGCACCGGTGGGATGCCGCCCGCTCTCCCGGAGTTGCTGGTCCTGGAGAAACCCTCGGGGCGAGGGGGGGAAGCTTAGTTGGCGGCAGCGACCTGTGTGGCCGGCTGGAACGGAACCGAGCTGTGGTGGGTGTTGATCTTCAGCTTGCCATCTGCGCCGCGGACATAGCCAAAGGTGTATTCGACCTTGGTCACGCTGCCGTCGGGGCCGGTGAAGAAGTAGTTGCCCATGGCGATGGCATTGTCGTCATCGGTCACGATGCCTTCGTTCTCGAAGCGGACATTGGTCCAGCCCTTGATTGCGAAGCCGGTGTCTTCGGCACGCATGCCACGCACGAAATAGCTCAGCGCTTCGTCATAGGTGCCGCGGAACTGGTCTTCGGCAGCCAGCGTCGGTTTGAACAGCACCATCGAATTGCCATAGTTGTAGAGCGTGTCGAGGTGCTGGCGGGCGCGGGCTTCGTAGTCGCCGCCCTGGGTGTAAACGGCGCTGATGTCGACGATGCCCTGGCCCCATTCGGCCTGTGCGGCTTCGACTTCTTCGGTGGTGATGGGCATGCCGCCCTGTGCGAGGGCCGGAACGGCCAGCACGCTGGCAGTGGCAAATGCGATGGCTGCGGTGAGCGAGGTTTTCATCGGTTGTTCTCCTGCTGGCCGGGCAGATCACGATATCGCCGGCTGGTGGTCTGGAGATTAGGGGGTGGATTACTTGGACAAATCAGCCGCTTGGCAGGCCTCGCGGCCTAGGCCGAATGGCCTATGCAGTTTCTCGCGCTATCCCTAGAAAGAGAATATGGCGAACGACCTGCCCGTGCTTCCCTCCGATACGGAAACCATCGCTGAGCTGCGCGAATTGTACCGCGCGGCAGAGGCGCGTGCGGCCCGGATGCGGCTGCTGTCGGTATCGGGACGCGAACTCGCCGAAGCCACGCCGGAGACGCTGGAGCCGATCCTTGCGAAATGCGCGGAGCGGCTGGCGTTCTTCCTCGGGCGGCGCACGGCGATGATCCTGCCGGTGGATGCGGAAGGCGGAATGCCGATCAATGCGCCGGGATCGACCGGCGCGCCGCTGGCCCGGATCGCAATCGACAGCTTGCGCTCAATCCGCGAGATCGACGATCCCGAGGATCGCGAGACCGTGCGGATGGAACTCGACCTGATGGGCACCACCATCGATCGCATCCGCCGCGAGCAGGAGCGCGCGCAACTGCTCGACACCCTGCAACAGCGCGAGAAAAGCCTCGAATTCGTGGTCGAGCGACTGGTGAGCGTGCAGGAAGAGGAGCGGCGGCGTGTCTCGCATGAATTGCACGACGGGGTCGCTCAGACCGCGACAGCGCTGGTGCGGGTGCTCGAAAGCGCCGAAGGTGGCCAGCCTGGCGAACTGCGCCCGGCAGAGATAGCGCGCGGGCTGGTGGCCGAATTGCGCCGCGTGATTGCCGGGTTGCGGCCGACCCTGCTCGACGATCTGGGCTTTGTGCCGGCGCTGCGATCTCTGTGCGAGGCGTTGGAGGCGGACGGGTATGATGTGTCGGTGCGGATCGAAACCGGGGCTGCGCGCCATTCGACAGCGATTGAAACCGCGCTGTTCCGCGTCGCGCAGGAGGCCTTTGCCAATATCCGCAAACATGCGGGCGGACCATGCCGGGTGGAGGTCGATGCGCTGCTTTCGCCCGATGCACCGCGCCGGGTGCTGCGGATTGCTGATCACGGTCACGGACCCAGCGCCCAGACCCGCAAGGCGCAGCCGGGCGCGGGGCTCAATCTCGGAATCGAGGTGATGCGCGAGCGCATGGCGGCGATTGGCGGAAGGCTCGACTGGCGGGCGGGCGAACCGCAAGGCGTCGTTGTCGAAGCATGGCTGGCGCAAGGCTGATCGCGCGCATGACTTCTCCACGCATCCTGATCGTCGATGATCACCAGCTCGCCCGCGAGGGGTTGAGCGCAGTGCTGTCGCAAGGCGGCTATGACGTGGTCGGACTTGCGGCGAGCGGGGAGGAGGCAATCGAACTGGCCGCCCGGCTTGCGCCCGATATCGTGTTGATGGACGTGCGGCTGGGCGATGGGATCGACGGGCTGGAGGCGACCCGGCGGGTCGTCGCGCAAGGCCTGCCAAGCCGGGTGATCATGCTGACCCTCCACGAAACCCCCGCTTAAGTGCGTGAGGCTCTGTCGGCGGGTGCAGCGGGCTATGTGCTGAAAGAAGCCGCGCTCGAAGAACTGCGCGGCGCGATCGATCAGGTGATGGCGGGCCATTCCGCGCTGCCGATTGAGCTCCTGAATGCGGCTATGCGCGGCAACGCCCCGACACCGCGCCGCGAAACGCTCGACCAGATACTCACCCGGCGCGAGCTCGAAGTGGTCGAACGCATTGCTTTGGGGCTGACCAACAAGCAGATCGCGCGCGAACTCGACATCAGCCCGGCGACGGTAAAGGTCCATGTCGAACGGCTGATCGGAAAACTGGGTGTCGCCGACCGCACGCAGGCGGCGGTGCTGGCGGTGCAACTCGGGGCCGGAGGGCAATGACGCGCATGACCGGACGCAACTCCAACCGTCCCGCGATCCCGTTGCTACGGTTCTGGACCGACCGCCCGCTCGCTTACAAAGGGCTGGTGGTGATCGCCCTGCCGCTGGCGATCCTGCTGGGCTCGCTGGTTTCGCTCTACCTCGCCAGCACCGCCGAATCCCGCGCTGAGGACGATGTCCGCCGCGCCTTCGCGATCCAGCGCGATACCTATCAGGTGCACGCCCTGCTGGCCGAAGCCGCCGCCGGAGTGCGCGGCTATGCGCTGACCCGCGAAGGCCAGTTTCTCGACAATTACCGCCAGGCCGAAGCGGAAATTCCGGTGACGATGGAACGACTCGACATCGCTATCGAAGACCAGATCGTGCGCGGCCATTTCGAAGATCTGCGCCGGGTCGTCGCGCAGAAACGCGATGGCTTGCGCGCGACAGTTGAACTGGCGGAGGCGTCAACCACGATCAGCGCGGCAGACCTTGAAGCGGCCTTGGCCGAGAACAAAGCCGCACTCGACACCGTGCGGACCGAGATCGAAAACGTGCAGCGCCGCGAAGCCGTGGTGCTCGACGAACGCCGCCTACTCGTGGAAGAGGTGCGTTCGGGCTTCCTTGCGCTCACCACGATCAGCGCCATCGTCGGCCTGCTCGGCAGCCTTGCCGGCGTGTATCTGTTCTCCACCGGGATCGTGCGGCGCGTGAACAAGCTTGAAGGTGACGCCGAACGGCTTGCCCGTGGCGAGCGGCTGGTCGAACAACCTGAGGAAGCCGACGAAATCGGTCGCCTGACACAGCGGCTCGTCGGGGCCAGCGCCCTGCTTCGCGCGCGCGAGGACGACTTGCGCGCAAGCGAGGAACGCTTCCGCCTGATCATCGAACGCGTGCGCGATTACGGCATCTTCACGCTCGACACCGGCGGTGTGGTGACCAGCTGGAACCTCGGCGCGGAACGGATCAAGGGGTGGCAGACCGAAGAGATTCTCGGCCAGCATTTCAGCAAGTTCTATCCCGAAGAAACCCACGACTATCTGCCGAGCGCCATGCTTGAACGGGCGCGCGCCGAGGGTGCTGCCGAGGACGAGGGCTGGCGCGTGCGCAAGGACGGGTCGCGCTTCTGGGCCAACGTTGTCATCACCGCCCTGCGCGATGAGGCGGGCCAGCTGCGCGGGTTTGCCAAGGTCACCCGCGACATGACCGAACGTCGCCGCAGCGAGGAAGCCCTGCGCCTCGCGCGTGAGGAAGCCGAAGCCGCCAACCGCGCAAAAAGCGAATTCCTGTCGCGCACCAGCCACGAATTGCGCACTCCGCTCAACGCCATCCTCGGCTTTGGCCAATTGCTTGAGATCGACGAGGATGACTTTTCCGAGGAACATCGCGAGGCGATCGGACAGATCACCAAATCGGGTCGCCACCTTCTCGCCCTGATCAACGATCTGCTCGACATTTCCAGCATCGAGGCGGGCGGGGCCGACCTCCAGATCGACACTTTCGAGATTTCGGAATTGCTGGAGGAAGTCCACCGTCTTGCCGCGCCGATCGTGGCGAGTGCGGGGCTGGATTTTGAGCTGCAAGACCCCTCCTCACCCATCAGCGTGCGGGCCGACCGGCGGCGGGTGACACAGGTGACGCTCAACCTGATCGGCAATGCCGCCAAGTACAATCGCGAGGGCACCTATGTCCGGCTGGTTGCGCGCAACACCGATCAAGGGGTGGAAATCGCGGTCGAGGATGACGGGCCTGGCATGGAGGAGACGCATATCCCGCGCCTGTTTACCGCGTTCGACCGGCTCGGCCAGCAGAAACGCGGCAAGATCGAAGGGACCGGCCTTGGCCTTGCCCTGTCCAAGAGTCTGGTTGAATCGATGGGCGGCACGATCTGGTACGAAGCTATGGAGAACGGATCGCGCTTCTGTTTCCGGCTCCCCGATGCCGCCGCTTCCGATGATCAATCCGCAGCAGTCCAAGGGGCCAAGTGATGAAACGACTGGTCAGCAGCAGCGAAGTTCTGGCGTGCCGCATCCTCGCCATAGACGACGAGGAAGCCAACGTCATGCTGTTGCGCAGCGTGCTTCAGCGCGAAGGCTACACCGATGTGCACTGCCTGACCGATCCGACAGAGGCGCTGGCTGCCTATATCGACCTTCAGCCAGATATCGTGCTGCTTGACCTGATGATGCCCGAAATCGACGGGTTCCAGCTGCTCGAAGCGTTCGGGCGGCATGACAAGCCCGACGAGTTCCGCCCGGTGCTGGTGCTGACGGCGGACACCACGATTCAGGCGCGGCGCAAGGCGCTGGCTCTGGGGGCAAAGGATTTCGTTTCAAAGCCCTTCGACGTGATCGAAGTGGGCTTGAGAATATCGAACCTGCTGGAAACGCGGCTGCTGTATCAGCGCCTGCACGGGTAAGTCCCCGCGCAAGCGCCGGATACGGTTCAGAACACCGTCGTCAGGCGCGCGCCCACGGTGACGCCGGTATCGCGAAAGGCCACCGCGCTATCGACCACCTGCACATTCGCCGTCAGCCCGACGCTGTCGAAGATCTGGTGGGTGTAGAACGCCTCAACGCCCGTCTCGTCCTCGATCCCGAGGCGGAAGGCGATGTCGTCGACCAGTTCGTCGGTCAGCGAATACTGGAAATAGGCGAGGCCAAAGCGGTCTTGCGGACGGAAGCGCGGATTGCCTGAAATCCCGAAATAGCCCGAATAATCGAGGAAGGTGGGATCCCCCATCGACGCCTGAAAGCGTGCGAGGATGCCCCAGCCCTTGCCGCGGGCTTCGGGATAGAGCTTCACGAACTGGTAATAGGAAAGCTGCATCGCCAGCTCGCCGCTTTCATTGCCGAACGTGCCGAACGGCTGCGGCGGCGGGGTGAGCGCACGCGGCAGGATGTCCTGCGCGAAGCTGTCACGGGTCGAACCGACGATGGCGAGGTTCACGATCCCCGGCTTGTTGTCGATGCTGACGCGGCGGGCGGCCGCTGCCATGAAGGCGACCCCGCTTTCGAACGCGGTCTCAAATCCCGTGCGCTGATACTGGCTGTCCGGGTCGAACACCCATGCGCGGTAGATCATCTTGCCCTTGGGCACGGTCAGCATCGCGCCGGTCAGCGTGTTTGGCACAACCGCTGTGGGAGGCAGGGCAATGCCGAGGTTCTGGAACCCGAAATGCCCATCGCTCGCCACGATCGGCAGAGCGCCCGATGTGTCGAGCAGGTTCATCTTGCCCACTTCCAGCGTCGCGCCCGAATTCCATTTCCACAGCAGGCTGGCGGACAGGTCGAAATCGCCCGAATTTTCCGGACGGAACAGCGCGGTGTTGCCGGGGATCAGCCCGACCTGGCCATTGCTGTCCTGGCCCCATGTGTATTCCGGGCGCAGCTTGATCGTGAGATTGGACGGGCCGCCGTAGACGCTCGAATTGACTTCGATATAGCCATCGATCCGGCCCGAATATCGCGCCAGACTGCGCGCATCGCCGCTTACGGGGACATCCACGAATTGCGAAGCGACCACCCGCACGTCGAGCGGCTTTGGCGCCGGGCGTGCCGGCGGGGCTGCCGCCGGTGCGGAGGATTGTGCCAATGCCAGCGCCGGTGTGTTGACGGTGGTAAGCGCGCCCAGCGTCTCGACCTGCCGCACAACCCGCTGATCGGCGATGATGATGGTGTCGTTCTGCGCGGCTGCGAGTTCGAATGTTTCCGGAGTAATTTCCGTCCCGGCGGCGTTTTCTGCCATGGCCGGAGCTGCAAATGCGATGATCAGCGCGCTTGCTGCGCAGCGGAACTTAAATGATGACACGACCCTCTAATCCCTGTTCCCGTCATGAAGCTTCTGCCGGCTTTTCACGACTATCGTCCAACGTTCCTCGCGCCCGTTCGACCACCCGGACTCTGACAAGTCAAGCCGAGGGGAGCAAACGCGGGCGGAGCGATCTATCAAGATCGCTTGGAAGCTATTGTATTGGAACGACAAGTTCACCCATTTTGCAGGGTTTTGTTAACCGTTTCAGAAGTTTCGGGTGATCAGCGCGGCAATTCTGTCACACCCATCAGCGCCTCGTCCACGGAGCGCGCGCATTGGCGCCCTTCGCGGATTGCCCACACGACGAGGCTCTGCCCGCGCCGCATGTCGCCGCAGGCAAAGACATTCTCGACGCTGGTGGTATAACTGTCGGTGTCGGCATCGACATTGCCGCGCGTGGTCAGTTCCACCCCGGCCTGTTCGAGCAGTCCGGCCTTTTTCGGCCCGACAAAACCCATCGCCAGCAGGATCAGGTCCGCCTTGATCGTGAATTCGCTGCCTACGATTTCGCGCATCTGGCCATCGACCCATTCGACCCGGGCGCATTCGAGCCCGGTCACGGTTTCGCCGTCACCGATCACGCGCTTGGTCAGCACGGCCCAGTCGCGCTCGACGCCCTCCTGGTGGCTGGAGGACGTGCGCAGCTTCAGCGGCCAGTCGGGCCAGGTCAGCGCCTTGTCTTCCTTTTCCGGGGGCTTGGGCATGATTTCGAGCTGGGTGACGCTGGCCGCACCCTGACGGTTGGAGGTGCCGACGCAGTCCGATCCGGTGTCCCCCCCGCCGATCACCACGACGTGCTTGCCAGTCGCCTTCAGCGTGCCGCGCGGGGCGGCGCGTTCCTCGGCATCGCCCGCCACACGCTTGTTCTGCTGGGTCAGGAATTCCATCGCAAGGCGCACACCCGGCATTTCCGCACCGGGGATAGCGAGCGGCCGCGCGTCTTCCGCGCCGCCTGCCAGCACCACCGCATCAAAGTTTTCCTGCAGGCTCTTGAACGAGATGTCGACGCCCACTTCCTTGCTGGTGCGGAATTCGACGCCTTCGGCTTCCATCTGGACACAGCGGCGGTTGATCAGGTGCTTTTCCATCTTGAAGTCGGGGATGCCGTAACGCAGCAGCCCGCCGACCCGATCGGACTTTTCGAACACGGTGACGCTGTGCCCAGCGCGCGCCAGTTGTTGCGCGCAAGCGAGCCCTGCCGGGCCGGAGCCGACCACGGCGACCGATTTGCCGGTCTTCTTTTCGGGCACTTGCGGCGTGACCCAGCCTTCGTTCCATCCGCGATCGATGATCGCGCATTCGATGCTCTTGATCGTCACCGGCTGGTCGATGATGTTGAGCGTGCAGCTCGCCTCGCACGGGGCGGGGCAGATGCGGCCCGTGAATTCGGGGAAGTTGTTCGTGCTGTGCAGCAGGTCGAGCGCGTTCTTCCAGTCCTGCTCGTAAACCAGATGGTTCCAGTCAGGGATCAGATTGTTCACCGGGCAGCCGTTGTGGCAGTAGGGAATGCCGCAATCCATGCAGCGCGAAGCCTGCGACGAAAGCGTCGCGTCATCCGGCTGGATGACGAATTCCCGGTAATTGTTCAGCCGTTCCTTCGGATCGAGATAGTCGCGTTCGCGCCGATCCAGCTCGAGAAATCCGGTGTCCTTGCCCATGTCGTTCGTCTCGTTCCTGAAGTCTTATTCCGCGGCCACGCTGGCGGCTTCGAGGCGTTCCGCCTGAAGCGCTTCGAGCGCCCGCTTGTAATCGCGCGGCATCACCTTGACGAATTTGCCAAGGGTCGCGTCCCAATCCGCCAGCATTGCGCCAGCCACGGCGCTGCCGGTGTGCAGCTGGTGCCGTTCGACAAGGATGCGCAGACGCTCGGCGTCGTGGCGCAGCATGTCACCCATGCCCATGTCATTGACCGAGCGAGTGCGCTGCTGCGGGCGGCCTGCGCCTTCCTCCGCGTCAATCTCGGCGGAAACCGGCACCAGATCGACCTGGGCGTCATTGACGAGATTGGTGAATTCGCCATCGGGATCATAGACATAGGCGACCCCGCCGCTCATCCCTGCGGCAAAGTTGCGCCCGGTCTTGCCCAGTACAACCACGACGCCGCCGGTCATGTATTCGCAGGCGTGATCGCCCGCGCCTTCGACCACGGCAATCGCGCCGGAATTGCGCACGGCAAAGCGTTCCCCGGCAACCCCGCAGAAATAGGCTTCACCCGCGATGGCGCCATACAGCACCGTGTTGCCGACGATGATATTGGCATCCGAAGCGCGCGCCACCCCTTCGGGCGGACGAACGATGATGCGGCCGCCGGACAGCCCCTTGCCGACATAGTCATTGGCATCGCCGACCAGATCGAGCGTCACCCCATGTGCCAGCCAAGCGCCAAAGCTCTGCCCGGCAACGCCGGCAAGGTTCACCCGGATCGTGTCCGCCGGAAGCCCTTCGTGGCCATGCGCCTTGGCGATTTCGCCCGAAAGCATCGCGCCCACGGTGCGATTGACGTTGCGGATCTCGTAATTTAGCTCGACCGGGGTCTTGGCCGTGATCGCTTCGCGCGCGTCGGCGATAAGCGCATTGTCCATCGCCGCTTCGAGCCCGTGATCCTGCACCTGAGTGTTACGCAGCGGAGCACCGTCGCGCAGCTTGGGCATGTGCAGCAGGCGCGACAGGTCGATGCCGCGAGCCTTCCAGTGGCGATGCATCCGGGTCATGTCGAGCCGATCGACCCGGCCCACCATTTCCTCGACCTTGCGGAAGCCCATTTCGGCCATGATCTGGCGCAGTTCCTCGGCCACGAAGAACATGTAGTTGACGACATGTTCGGGCTGGCCGGTGAAACGCGCGCGCAGCACCGGGTCCTGCGTGGCGACACCCACAGGGCAGGTGTTGAGATGGCACTTGCGCATCATGATGCAGCCGGCCGCGATCAGCGGTGCGGTGGCAAAGCCGAATTCATCCGCACCCAGCAGCGCGCCGATGGCAACGTCACGCCCTGTGCGAAGGCCGCCATCGACCTGCACCGCGATACGGCTGCGCAGATCGTTGAGCAGCAGCGTCTGCTGGGTTTCGGCAAGCCCGATTTCCCATGGAGAGCCCGCATGGGTCAGCGAAGTCAGTGGCGACGCGCCCGTGCCGCCGTCATAGCCGGAAATGGTGACATGATCCGCGCGCGCCTTTGAAACGCCCGCCGCGACGGTGCCGACGCCCACTTCGGACACCAGTTTCACCGAGATGCGCGCCCCGGTGTTCACATTCTTGAGATCGTGGATCAGCTGCGCGAGGTCTTCGATCGAATAGATGTCGTGGTGCGGCGGCGGCGAAATCAGGCCGACACCCGGGGTCGAATGGCGCACTGCGCCGATGCGCTTGTCGACCTTGTGACCGGGCAGCTGACCGCCTTCGCCGGGCTTCGCACCCTGCGCCATCTTGATCTGGATGTCGTCGGAATTGACGAGATATTCGGTGGTGACGCCAAACCGGCCGCTTGCGACCTGCTTGATCTTCGAACGCATCGAATCGCCATTGTCGAGCGGCTTGAACCGGAATGGTTCTTCTCCGCCTTCTCCGGTGTTCGAGCGCCCGCCGATGCGGTTCATCGCCACGGCCAGCGTCGAATGCGCTTCGTGGCTGATCGAACCAAAGCTCATCGCCCCGGTGGAGAAGCGCTTCACGATCTCGCTTGCCGGTTCGACTTCCTCCAGCGGAATCGGCGTTTCGGCCTTCTTCAGCTCCATCAACCCGCGAATCGTCAGCAGGCGCTCGGACTGCTCGTTAACCGATTTGGCGAATTCTTCGTAATTCGCGTGGTTGTTGCCGCGCACCGCGTGCTGCAATTGCGCGACGTTCTGCGGGGTCCATGCGTGTTCCTCGCCGCGCAGGCGATATTGGTAGATGCCGCCGACATCGAGCATGCCCTTGTACAGCGGATTGTCGCCATAGGCCTGAGCGTGACGACGCACGCTTTCCTCTGCCACCTGTTCCAGTCCGACGCCTTCGATGGTGGTCGCCGTGCCGGTGAAATACTTCTCGACGAATTCGGTAGAAAGGCCGACCGCGTCGAAAATCTGCGCGCCGCAATAGGACTGGTAGGTCGAAATGCCCATCTTGGACATGACCTTGCGGATGCCCTTGCCGATCGCCTTGATGTAGTTCTTCTGCACCTCCTTGGCGGTCAGATCCGAATGCTTGCGGACGCGGATGTCCTCCAGCGTCTCGAACGCGACATAGGGGTTGATCGCCTCCGCGCCGTAACCCGCAAGCACGCAGAAATGGTGCACCTCGCGCGCTTCGCCGGTTTCGACGACCAGCCCGGTCTGCATCCGCAGGCCCTGCCGCACCAGATGGTGGTGCACCGCAGCCGTCGCCAGCAATGCGGGCATGGGCACGCGGTCTTCGCTCTGGGCGCGGTCTGAGAGGACGAGGATGTTCTGGTCCTGCAGCACAGCCTCGGTCGCGGCCCAGCACATCTCTTTCAGCGCCAGTTCGATCCCTTCGACGCCCGCACTGGCATCCCAGGTGATGTCGATGGTGGAGCAACGGAACGCACCGTCGAGCCCCGCCTCGACCGAGCGGATCTTCGCCAGGTCCTCATTGGTGAGGATCGGCTGTTCGACTTCGAGCCGCTTGTGCGTCCCGGCCTCGTGACCCAGCAGATTGGGGCGCGGGCCGATCATCGAAAGCAGGCTCATCACCAGTTCTTCGCGGATCGGATCGATCGGCGGGTTGGTGACCTGTGCGAAGTTCTGCTTGAAGTAATCGTAGAGCAGCCGCGCGCGGTTCGACAGCACCGCAATCGGCGTGTCGGTGCCCATCGAGCCGACCGGATCGTCGCCATTGGTCGCCATCGGTTCAAGGAAACGGCTGATGTCTTCCTGCGTGTATCCGAAAGCCTGCTGCCGTTGCAGCAGTGTCGTCGAATGTTCAGGAACGTGGGACAGTTCCGGCTCGATCTCGCTGATGTCGGAAAGCTTGTACTGCGCCTGTTCGAGCCACTTGTCGAAGGGCTCGGAATTGGCGAGTTCGGCCTTCAGCTCCTCATCCTCGATGATCCGGCCTTCCTCAAGGTCGATCAGCAGCATCTTGCCCGGCTGGAGGCGCCATTTGCGCACGATGTCCTCTTCGGCAAAGGGCAGAACGCCGCTTTCCGAAGCGAGGCAGACGATGTCGTCCTTGGTCACGCAGAAACGCGCGGGACGCAGGCCGTTGCGGTCAAGCGTCGCGCCGATCTGGCGGCCGTCGGTGAAGCACACCGCCGCCGGGCCGTCCCATGGCTCCATCAGCGCGGCGTGGTATTCGTAGAATGCGCGCCGCTTGGGATCCATCAGATCATTGCTTTCCCACGCTTCGGGGATCAGCATCATCATCGCGTGGGCAAGGCTGTATCCGCCCGCCAGCAGCAGTTCGAGCGCGTTGTCGAGGCAGGCGGTGTCGGATTGGCCGTGCGGGATGATCGGCCACATCTTGTCGAGATCGGGGCCGAGCAGGTCGCTTTCCATCGTGCGGCGGCGCGCGTTCATCCAGTTCACATTGCCGCGCACCGTGTTGATTTCGCCATTGTGGGCGATGAAGCGGAACGGGTGCGCCAGCCGCCAGCTGGGGAAGGTGTTGGTGGAAAACCGCTGGTGCACAAGGCCGAAGGCGGAGACGCATTCGGGATCGCGCAGGTCGTCGTAGAAACTCTTGACCTGCGTTGCCAGCAGCAGCCCCTTGTAGACGATGGTGCGGCTGGAAACGCTGGGCATGTAAGTGTCGGTCAGGCTCGGCAGGCCGTGCTTTTCCGCGAGCTTGGCCAGCGGGTTGAGCGACTGCTTGCGGATCGCCAGCAGCTTGCGCTCGAACGCGTCCTGATCAGCGCAGTTCGGCCCGCGGGCAACGATGCCCATCTGGATCACCGGCATGGAGGCGATCACCGCATCGCCGAGGCCCTCGAGCGTGGTCGGCACGTTGCGCCAGCCGATGAAACGCTGGCCTTCCTTGGCAGTGAACTTCTCGAACTGTTCCGCCACGAAATCGCGGGCTTCGTCGTCCTGCGGCATGAAGCACATGGCGACGGCATATTCGCCCGGCTGCGGGAGATCGTGGCCGTTTTCGTCCGCCCAGCGCCTGATCAGCGCGTCGGGAATCTGCATCAACAGGCCTGCGCCATCGCCCAGCAGGGGATCGGCGCCAACGGCACCGCGATGATCGAGCTTTCCGAGAATCTCTAGCGATTGCTCGATGATCGAATGGCTGCGCACGCCCTTGATGTGCGCGACCATGCCCACACCGCAGGCGTCATGTTCGTTGGCGGGGTCGTAAAGACCCTGGGAATTGGGATATCCCATGGCAAAGTTCCGTCCTGTCAGATGCCGATGCGGGGTGAAGCGGCCATCGGGCTCACCTCGCAAAGGCGCAAATGTCGAGCGCACCCTGCATGGAGCAGGGCCGCGCATCTGTTCGCGCCCCCTATTGCAGACGGATCAGGCATATTGCAACCGCGAAGAACGAATTATTGTTTCGCCATGCAGTAGCTGGGCTTTATTTTGATTGCTTCACGAGCGATTCAGCCCTTCCGGAATTGCGAAACAGGCAACATCCGCCCGAAATTCAGGCGGCACCGCGCAACGTTTGCAACTTGACTAGGGCGGCGCGCAGTTCGCGCTCGGTCTGGCTAAGATCGCTTGCCTCGCTGTTTTCTCCGCGATGATCGAAACCGCGCTCGGTAAACAGCGTAAGCGCCTTCAACGCTTCAGCGAGAGCGGCATCGCGGGCCGGGCCGCTGCGTGGCAGGCGCGATTGCTCTTTCTGCTGGTGTTCGTGCAAGGCACGGGCAAAACGCTCGACCATTTCGACCAGGCTGAGTTCTTCCGGCGGTGTCTGGCGCAGCTTTTCAAGCGCGCTGGCAGGCACAGCGCGCGGCTTGGGGGCAGCAGCCGTCTCTTCGACCCAGACCGCGTTGCGGCCGGGAAGCTCGGCAAATTCGGCCAGATCAAGCTCGCGCGGCCTTTCGGGCGCGGCCGGCTTGGCCTTGCTCGAAGGCGGCGTGAACTGGGTGAGGCTCCATGCACCATTCGAGCCGGGACGGCCGAGCGGTTGAGGCGCGTTCACTCCGGGTGTGACGGATTTGATGCTCACCGGCTGGACCTTTTCGGGCGCAGGATCGGGCGTATCGAGAGGCGCGGCCTCGCAACTTGCGCCTTCGCAGGATTCGATCAACGCACTCTTGAAATGACTGCGGGTGAAGCTGGGCTCAGGGCCATCGGCCTCAGATAGGTCGCGCGGCTCCTCGATCTCGTAACCGCGTGCGGAAAGTTCGCCCAGCGTGGGCTGGCGCTTTGCGGCGGGTTGAACCGGCTCCGCTTCGGGCTCCTCTTCCTCGCCTTCCAGCGTGTAAGGCATTTCCTCGATCGGGGCATCGAGGCTTTCGCTGCCGAGATCGGTTGCCGGATTGATCGGATGGATGCGCCGGCTCTTGACTGCGGAGACGACAGGCGCCGATTCGATCTGTGCGCGTGCGCCATCCCGCAAGGCAGCGGCCAGAACAAAGGCAAGTCCGCCGCCCAGCACCGCCCCGACGGCGGCAAAGATGAATTTGGCCAGCATCCCCAGCGAAACGAGCCCAGCCAGAACCGCCATGCGCGCAATCAGCACATCAGGCAGGACGAGCACGCAAAGTCCCAGCAGCGTCGCCCCCCAAGCTGTGAGCATGGGGACAAAGATCTTGTGATTCCGGATCGAACTCGCAGCACCCTTGCTGCGCGACCGCACGCGCCGTTCGGGCTCTTTCTCAAGGTTCTGTCGAAGCCGCATTTTACCCTTTGCCTGCTGCCGGACGAAGGGACTTCTTGTGCGACCCCTATGCCCGTAATCCCTGTTTCCGCGCTTTCGCCTCAAAGGCGCTCCCGCGATTAACCTTGGCTAGCAAGAGATGGTAAACGTCGAGATAACGCCGCGCGTTATTGTGCCAGTCGTGGCGATGGCGGACATGTTCGACCCCGCGATTGCGGATCGCTTCCCATTGATCGCGTGCGTCAAGCATTTCGGCAAGCGTTGCGGCGCAGGCGGCGGGATCGTCCGGATCAAACAAAAAGCCTGTTTCTGAGCGGGTTATCAGTTCACGATGACCGCCCACATTCGATGCCGCCACAAGCCGCCGCTGCGCCATCGCCTCCAGCGGTTTCAACGGCGTCACCAGATCGGTCAGGCGCGAAGCCTTTCGCGGGTATGCCAGTATATCTACTAGCGAATAATAGCGTTCGACTTCATGATGCGGCACCCGCCCGGTAAAGATCACGGCATCGGGTTCGGGAAGGCTGGCGGCCGCTGCGCGCCAGCTTGCATCCATCGGCCCGGCCCCGACAATGAGCAGCCGCGCTTCGGGGTGGGTCTGGCGCAGGATTGGCATCGCCGCGATCAGATCGTCGATGCCTTCGTAATCGTAGAAACTGCCGATGTAGCCGATGACCGGCGCTCCCGGTTCAAGGCCCAAGGCATCGCCAAGCGCCGCATCGCGAGCAACCGGTTCACCGAACAGGGTCAGGTCGACGCCATTGGGCATCACGCCGATCTTGCCCCCTGGTATCCCGCGCGAGACAAGATCGTCGCGCAGACCTTCGCAGATCGTGAAGACGGCATCGGCGCTGCTCGCGAACCGTGTTTCGAGTGCGCGGGTCAGGCGATACTTGGCCGATCCTTCGGTCCCCGTCCGGTTCCCGACCGCGGCGTCTTCCCAGAAAGCGCGAATTTCATAGACCAGCGGAATTCCGAGGCTTCGTGCCGCGCGCAGGGCGCCGCCGCCATTGAGCGCGGGCGAGTGGGCATGAATGATGTCGGGCCGCCATTCCTTCGCCAAGGCCTGAATTGACGCGGACACCTCCGCCATTTCCTTGAATTCGCTTACCAGCATGGGGCCTTCGGGTGTCCCCGCGGTGCGATGGAAGGTCAGGCCGTCGATTTCTTCGACATCGCATTCCCATTCGGCTTCGAGATTGTGCCGTTGCGAGGTGATGCCGCGCACCTCCAGCCCCAGTGCTTCCTGCGCTTTCAGGATGGCGCGGGTGCGGAAGGTGTAGCCGCTGTGGAGCGGCAGCGAATGATCGAGGACGTGAAGAACGCGGGTCATGCGATGCGCAATAACCCGATTGTGCTTAACGGGCCGTCAACCGCATTGGGGTAATGGCGCATGTGACATGATCGACTATTTCTCTCTCGCGCTGGGCCACGGGCTGCTCGCCATCGCGCTGTTGCGGCTGGTGATGCGCGAAGAGCTGGATGTCGATCCGCACATCCAGAGTTTTGTCGATGCGCTGCGCGCACGGCGCGATGCTGCAAGCGTCGCTGGGCGAAATGCGTCCCGTCGAGGGCAATCGCAAGGCCATGATAATTCGGCGGATGGTCCGCAGGATCAGGATGAGATCACCTGATGCTTGACCTCGTTTTCCTGTCCTTCATCGCTTTCGTCCTGCTGCTGGGTCTGCGTCGCCCTTTCCTGTGGGTGCTGCTGTATGTCTACATCGACATTCTCGCGCCTCAGCGGATCGGGTATTCGCTGATCACCAGCCTGCCGGTGTCCCTCATCGCGTTTGGCGCCGCATTCGGCGGATGGTTGCTGCTCGATCGCAAGGAAGGCGCGCGGTTCTCGCTGCGGCAGTTCCTGCTCCTGATTTTCATGGGGTGGTGCTGGTACACTTTGCAAGGATCGGCCTTTCCCGAACCGGCGGGGACGAAGTGGGACTGGGTGTGGAAGGCCCTGCTGTTCGCGATCTTCCTGCCGCTGACCATAACCACCCGCGCCCGGATCGAAGCGCTGGGCCTGACCGTGATCCTTTCGGTCGCTACCATCGTCGTTTCCACCGGTCTCAAGACGGTGCTGGGCGGAGGCGGCTATGGCAGCCTCAAGTTCTTCGTGAACGACAACAGCGGCATCTACGAAAGCTCCACTCTGGCCACCATCGCCATCGGCCTGATCCCGATGATCGTGTGGTTCATGAAGCATGGCACGATCTTCCGGCCGCACTGGACGGTGAGCGTCTTTGGTATCGCCTTGATCTTTGCCAGCCTGCTGATCCCGATCGGCACCGAAGCGCGCACCGGCCTGCTGTGCATTGCCGCGCTGGGGGTGCTGTTGCTGCGCTTTACCGAAAAGCGGCTGATCTTCGTTGCAGCGGCCGGGGCCATGGTGGTGATCGCGCTGCCGTTCCTGCCACAAAGCTATTACGACCGGATGGCAACCATCGCGGAACCTGGTGGCGACCAGAGCGCCTCAACCCGTGTGGCGGTTTGGGAATGGACGATCGACTACGCCAATCGCAATCCACTGGGCGGCGGATTCGATTCCTACCGCGCCAACAGCTTCACCTATGTCATGCCGGTCAAGGAAGAGACCGACAACACCGTCACCATCCAGTATCAGGAAGTGACCGACGAAGCCCGCGCCTTCCATTCCTCGGTGTTCGAGGTGCTGGGAGAACAGGGCTATCCGGGCCTCATCATCTGGCTTTCAATCCACCTGCTTGGTGTCTGGCAGATGGAGAAGATCTATCGCCGATGGCGCGGTGTCACTGAAGAGACCGAAAGCTGGATCGCGCCCATGGCGAGCGCGTTGCAGATGGCGAGCCTGATCTATTTCGTCGGCGCGCTGTTCCAGGGCATCGCCTATCAGCCCGCTTTCCTGATGATCGTCGGGCTTCAGATCGGGCTCGATACCTATGTCCGGCGGCTCGATTCGGTCAAAGCCGCGCTGGATGAGGAAAGGCGGCTTTCTCCGAGCGAAAAGCGCCGCCGCGAGCGTGCGCGCGCCGAAGCGGGCGAAGCGCCGGGCCGCGGTGCCGTAACGGCATAGTCTGGCGCATTGCACTCCCCGTCCGCTTGGGCCATGAAGCGCCCGCAACGAAGCGTTCTCCCACCGGGAAATGGAGGGCGCACAAGGACAGGAGAGCCCCATGAGTCCGCAGGAATTGGCCGCCAAGGTCGGCGAGAATATCGGCACCAGTGAATGGGTCGAAATGACTCAGGACAAGGTCAACATGTTCGCAGATGCGACCGGTGACCATCAGTTCATTCACATCGATCAGGAAAAGGCCAAGCTGACCCCGTTCGGCGGCACCATCGTGCATGGCTTCATGACCCTGTCGATGATCCCCTATCTGTCCGCGAACAGCGATATGCCCAAGATCGACAATGTGAAGATGGGCGTGAACTATGGCGGCAACAAAACCCGTTTCATCGCGCCGGTTCGCGTGGGCAAGCGCATTCGCGGCCACTGGAAGCTGGTCGAAATGATCGAAAAGCGCCCCGGCCAGTGGCAGCAGACCGCCGAGATCACGATCGAGATCGAAGGCGAGGACAAGCCCGCGCTGATGTGCGAGTGGATCACGCAGTTTTTCGTCTGATCCGGGTGCGGGCCTCCGCGCTTGCGGGGGCTGCAGCTGCTTGAAAACCCATATTTGAGAGGCGCCCGCTTTGGCGGGGCCTCGACCACAGAAAGGATACCCCCATGTCACGTGACGCAGTCATCGTTTCCACCGCCCGTACCCCGATCGGTCGCGCATACAAGGGCGGCTTCAACGCCACGCCGGGCGCGACGCTTGGCTCATACTCGTTCAAGCCCGCTGTCGAGCGCGCCGGGATCGACCCGGCTGAAATCGACGACGTGGTGTGGGGCGCCGTGCTCACGCAGGGCACGCAGTCGGGCAATATCGCACGTCAGGTCGCATTGCGCGGCGGTGCGCCGGTCAGCGTGGCTGCACAGACCATCGATCGCCAGTGCTCGTCCGGCCTGATGGCAATTGCCACCGCTGCCAAGCAGATCATCGTCGACAACATGGATATCGTAGTCGGCGGCGGCCAGGATTCGATCAGCCTCGTCCAAACTCCGGAAATGCGCGTCGCGCCCGACCGCTCGCTGATCGCGATGCACAAAGACGTGTACATGCCGATGCTCGGCACGGCCGAGACTGTGGCCAAGCGTTACAACGTCAGCCGCGAAGCGCAGGACGAATACGCTTACCAGTCGCAGATGCGCACTGCCGCAGCTCAGGCAGCGGGCAAGTTCGACGACGAAATCGTGCCTGTTACCACCACGATGATGGTCAAGGACAAGGAAACCGGCGAAGTTTCCGAAGTCGAAACCACCATCACCAAGGACGAAGGCAACCGTCCTTCGACCACGCTCGAAGGCTTGCAGGCGCTTCAGCCGGTGATGGGTCCGGGCATGTGCATCACGGCGGGCAACGCCTCGCAGCTTTCGGACGGTTCGTCGGCCAGCGTGCTGATGGAAGCCAAGGTTGCCGAACAGAAAGGCCTTCAGCCGCTCGGCCGCTATGTCGGCATGGCCGTTGCCGGTACCGAGCCTGACGAAATGGGCATCGGCCCGGTCTTCGCCATCCCCAAGCTGCTCAAGCAGACCGGGCTCAAGATGGACGACATCGGCCTGTGGGAGCTGAACGAAGCCTTTGCGGTGCAGGTGCTCTATTGCCGTGACAAGCTGGGCATCGACAACGACATCCTCAACGTCAATGGCGGCTCGATCTCGATCGGCCACCCCTATGGCATGACCGGTGCACGCTGTACCGGCCACGCCCTGATCGAAGGCAAGCGCCGCGGTGCGAAATACGTCGTCGTCACCATGTGCGTCGGCGGCGGCATGGGCGCAGCGGGCCTGTTCGAGGTGTTTTGATGCGCCTCAAGCGTCCTCGGATCGAGCCGGTTGACCTCGACCGGCTCGACGAGACGCAGGCGGAGGCGCTCGCGCCTTTCACCAAACCGGACAATCTGGTCGGCGGCGGCAAGGTGCTCAACATCTTCCGCACGCTGGTCCATGCGCCCAAGGCCCTGCGCGCCTTTCTGGGGTGGGGCGATTACATCCTGTCGCGCCGCAATGCCCTGCCCGCGCGCGAGCGGGAGATGGTGATCCTGCGCACGGGCTGGAATTGCGGATCCGGCTACGAATTTGCCCAGCACAGGCGGATCGGAAAACTCTGTGGCCTTTCCGATGAGGATATCGTCCGGATCAAGACCGGTCCCGATGCCGAAGGCTGGAGCCCACTGGAAGCCGCCATGCT
This sequence comes from Erythrobacter aurantius, assembly GCF_023823125.1. Lineage (NCBI taxonomy): Bacteria > Pseudomonadati > Pseudomonadota > Alphaproteobacteria > Sphingomonadales > Erythrobacteraceae > Erythrobacter > Erythrobacter aurantius. Next base: position 631,505 of record NZ_CP090949.1, read on the forward strand.
GCGCGCCGCAGACGAGTTACATGCCGATCAGTTCGTCAGCCAGGCGAGTTGGGATGCGCTTGCAGATCTGGGCGACAAAGGCCGGATGGATCTGGTCTTTACCGTCGGACAGTACACACAGGTTTCGATGATGCTGAACAGCTTTGGCATCCAGCTTGAGGACGGCGACGAGCCAGACCCTGATCTTGACCTGACAAACTGACACCTTGCGCTGGTGCGGACAGGCGCGCATCCTTCTCTATCGGGAGAGGCAGCGCATGGGCATCATGGAAATCATCGGGATCGCAGGCAGCGTCAGCCTCCTAGCAGGCTGGCGGCTGTATCTTTGCATTTTTGCCACCGGCCTCGCGATGCGGCTGGAGGCGCTGCCGGTGCCTGAACATCTCGCCAGTCTCGCCGTGCTGGCGAACCCCTGGGTGATGGGCATCGCGTTGATCGGCGCTCTGGCTGAATTCTTCGCCGATAAGGTCATCTGGCTCGACAGCGCGTGGGACGCGGTTCACACCTTTGTGCGGCCCGTGGGCGGCGCGCTGCTGGCGCTTGCCATCGTTGACCCGTCCGACCCCGCGACGCAGGTGGTCGCATTCCTGCTGGGCGGTGGAGCGAGCTTCCTCGCGCATGGCGGCAAGGCATCGGCGCGTGCCGTCGTCAACACCTCGCCCGAACCGGTCAGCAACATCGCCGCCTCCAGCGTAGAGGATATCGCCACCGTCGGTCTGTTGTGGCTCGCCTATGAATACCCGATGCTCGCCGCCGGGATAGCCGCGGTGCTGCTGTTGATCGCGATTGCGCTCCTGTGGCTTGCGCAGCGGATCTTGAAGCGATTGTTTTTCGGCAAAAAGCCAAAGGGGAACTCATAATGGACCGACGTGATTTCCTCGCAAGTGCGACAGCCGCTTCGCTGGTTTCGGGCACCACGATTGCCCGGGCCGGGAGTTTTACCAGCCCAGAAGGCTATACATTCCCGCCGGAATGGCACGCTCACGAAGCCGTCTGGATCGGCTGGAACAATGGCCTGTTCGATGATGAAGGCCACGTCCGTCTGCGGCTGGACATGCTCGCGGCGCTCACGCCCTACATCCCCGTCATCGTCAACGTCGAAGATGCAGACAGCAGTCGCCGCATCGGCGCGCTGATGGCCGAACGGAAGATCGATCCCGGCAGGGTCAGCTTCAACACGCAGGAAACGGTCGATGTGTGGGTGCGCGACACCGGGCCGCTGTTTGTTTCCAATGGCGAGCGGTTACAGATCGCCGCCTTCAAATGGGGCAATTACGGCTTCCCCTGGCCCTGGAGCAGTCCCGGCCAGATGGCACGCGGAAAGGCCCCCCGCCAGATCGCAGCCGCGCGTGAATACCGGCTGATCGAATCCGATGTTGTCGCCGAGGGAGGCGGGCTGGAGGTCAATTCCCGTTCGCTCGTCACCTATCGCGATGCCGCGTTGCACCGCAATCCGGGCAAGTCGCTGGCCGAGATCGAAAGTGAACTCAAACGGATGTACGGCAAGGAGCAAGTTATCTGGCTTGATCGTGCACCGATCACGGATCGGGTGTTTGCCGGGCCCAAGGTCGCCAATTTCTTTGGTTGGGGTGCGAACGGGCATGTCGATGAATATGTGCGCTTCGTCAGCGAAGACACGATCCTTGTCGGCGAGGTCAGCGAGGCAGAGCGTGATCGTGATCCTCTTATGCGGCTGGATCACGAAATCCTCACCGAGAACCGGCGCCAGCTAGAAGAAGCGCGCGATCCTGATGGTAAGCCCTTCAAGGTCATCCCGATGCCGGTGCCCGATGTCGGCCCGTTCCTGCGCCGCCGCAAGCTCACCCAAAGGGACTTCATGGCGGCCCCGACAGGTTTCGATGCACGTTCCGTCTATCGCGATTTCAAGATCGGTGATGAGGTGATCGATGTGCCGGCGGTCAGTTACCTCAACTTTCTCGTCACCAACGGCGTGGTGGTGTCGGCAAGGTACGGCGGCGACGGCCTGCCCGATCATCTGCGCGAGAGCGACGAACAATCCGCCGCGATCCTGAAACGGCTGTTCCCGGATCGGGAGATCGTCCAGATCAATCCGCTGGCGGCAAACTGGGATGGCGGAGGTGTGCACTGCCTGACACGGCAGCAACCCGCCGTGTCAGGCTGACGCCCTCCTGTCGATCAGCCCTTGGGCGGATCGATCGGAACCAGCGCCTCGTCACCTTCGATATCGTCCACCACTTCGATGATACCCTTGCCCAGATGGCTGCGGCTGCGGCCATAGGCGAGGTAGATCGCGATGCCGATGGCGCTCCATACGGGCAGCACGATCATCGCATCGAGCGGCAGGTTCAGGAACAGGAAGATGCAGCCTGCAACGGCTGCGGGCGCGATCACCCAGACGCCTTGGACACGGAACGGCCGATGCACATCGGGGCGTTGCTTGCGCAGCACCAGCACCGCGATTGCGACCAGTGCGAAAGCGTACAGTGTGCCGGCATTCGCGATATCGGCAAGCTGTCCGACCGGCAGGAATGCCGCCGCCACAGCCACCGCTGCGCCGGTGATCATGGTGACGACATGCGGCGTATGCCATTTGGGGTGCACCTTGCTCAAAACCTCGGGCAACAGCCCGTCGCGGCTCATCACGAAGAAGATGCGTGTCTGCGCAAACAGCAGCACAAGGATCACCGAAGGCAGCGCGAGGAATGCGGCATAGCCCAGCGCATTGCCCACGCCCGACCAGCCGATCTGCCGCAGGACGTGCGCCAGCGCCTCGTCCGAGCACACCAGAGCCGAGGAATAGGCAGGCAGCGCGCATTGGCGTGCCAGTTCTTCAGAGCCCGCAGGGAAGGGAATGCCGTCCGGCCCCATGATCGGCTGGCCGCCGATGGTGCCGATCGCGCCCGCTGCAACCGCGATGTAGAACACGGTGCAAAACAGCAGCGATCCGACGAGGCCGATCGGCACGTTGCGCTGCGGATCCTTGGTTTCCTCCGCCGCGGTCGAAACCGCGTCGAACCCGACATAGGCGAAGAAGATAGTCGCCGCCGCGCCGACTGCGCCCAGCCCGCTGCCCCAGCCGCCGAACACGCCCGCCGGAAGGAAGGGATTGAACTTGTCCGGATCGACTTGAGGCAGGGTAAGCGCGATGAAGATCGTCAACGCCGACACCTTGATTGCAACGAGCACCGCGTTGACCTTGGCGCTTTCGCTGGTGCCGATCATCAGCAGCCCTGTCACCAGCAGCGCGATCACCAGCGCGGGCAGGTTGATCAACCCGCCTTCGACCCCGCCCAGCGCCAACGGGCCACCGGAAAGCCATGCCGGAAGCGTTATCCCGAGCGTTTCGTTGAGGATCGTGCCGACGAAATAGCCCGACCAACCGACCGAAACCGCGCTTGCAGCGATCGCGTATTCGAGCACCAGCGCCCAGCCGACCGTCCAGGCCAGGAATTCGCCCATGGTCGCATAGGTGTAGGTATAGGCCGACCCCGATACCGGAATGGTGGACGCGATTTCGGCGTAACAAAGTGCGGCAACGATGCAGATCGCTCCGGCAATGGCAAAGGCGAGCATAAGGCCCGGCCCCGCCTTTTGCGCGCCTGCCGCTGTCAGAACGAAGATGCCGGTGCCAATGATGCAGCCGATGCCGAACAGCATCAGTTGCAAGCCGCCCATTGTCCGTTTGAGCGACTTACGCTTCGCCGCGGCCAGAATTGCATCGAGCGGCTTTACGCGATCGAGGATCATGTTCGGGAATACCCTGCGACCCGCAACTGCATAGGCGCGTCCAGCCAGTCGTCCGGCCGGCGAATACCACCGGGAATCGCGCCGTGAAATAGGGAAAATCGAAGCGGCGCGAGTGGGGTGGGGAATTCAGCCCGCTCAATTGTGAGCGGCGATGAATTCCTCGACCACCGGTGCGACGTTGTTGCGCCACTTGCTGCCGTTGAAGATGCCGTAATGCCCGGCGCCTTCAGCCATGTAGTACCGCTTCTTGTCTTCGGAGAGGCCACTTGCGAGCTTCAGCGCGGCCTTTGTCTGGCCAAGCCCCGAAATGTCGTCACGCTCGCCTTCGATCGCCAGCAAGGCGGTGTCGGTGATCTGGGTGAGGTCGACGATCTCGCCCTTGTGACGGAATTCGCCGTTGGGGATCGAGTGCTTCTGGAACACTTCCTCGACGGTCTGGAGGTAGAATTCCGCCGTCATGTCGCACACCGCGCGATATTCGTCGTAGAAATCCTTGGTCGCCTGCGCGCTTTCCTCGTCGCCCGCAGTCAGATGTTTGAACATCTCGTAATGGCTCATCATGTGGCTTTGCAGGTTCATGCTCATGAAGGCCGAAAGCTGCATGAAGCCGGGATAGACCCGCCGCCCGGCACCGCGATAGTTGATCGGCACGGTGGTGATAACGCTCTGGCGGAACCATTCGATCGGACGGTTCATCGCATGGTTGTTGACCGTGGTCGGGCTTTCGCGGGTGTCGATCGGCCCGCCCATCATCGTCAGCGTCAGTGGGGTCGCGGGCGAATTGTGCTGGTTCATCAGGGCGGTGGTGGCGAAAGCCGGGACGGAAGGCTGACACACCGCCAGCATATGCGGACGCTGGCCGGGCTTCACCTGCTCGATGTATTCGAGGAATTCGATCAAATAGTCGATGTAATCGTCGAGATCGAAGTTACCTTCGTGCAAGGGAACCGTCTTCGCATCGGCCCAGTCGGTAATGTAAACTTCGTATTTCTGCAGCATCCGCCGCACAGTGCCGCGCAGCAGGGTGGCGAAATGGCCGCTCATCGGGGCGACGATCAGCAGCTTGGGCCGGTCATCATCGACGCCATCAAGCCGGAACCGCTTGAGATCGCCGAACGGGCGATTCATCACAGTCGCTTCGATCACCGGGTAGATTTTGCCGTCAACATCCACTTCGGTGATGCCGAAAGCGGGCTTCGAATAGTAGGCCGTGGCGTGCGCGAACACGTCGAGCGCGTTGGCGGCGATCGGACCGATTCCGAGATAACTCAGCGGATTGGCTGGATTTGCCAGCAGTTCCGATGTGATCGAGGCAACCGAGCTGACCGAATTCATCCAGCTGCGTTGCAGTTCGTAAGCCTGATAAAGCATAAGCGCCCGTCCGTTGTCTGGATCCGAGTGTGCGACGCGCGATCCCCCTACGCGGCGTGCGGATTGACGCCTAGATGGCCCTTCGCGCGCCGTTGTGCAATGCACAATTTTACCGAGAGGTCGGATGCGCTGGGCAAACAAGTGTTTTTTGCGCGTGAAATTTGCGTTCGGCGTGTCTAGATGGGGCCGACTATGTCCGGGGCACCTACCCAAATCAGCGAAAGCGCAGACGAAAGCACCCTCGATCCGCTCGAGCAGGCGGGAGGCGAGGGAGCAGATGCTGCTGCGGAGGCGAAAAAGCCGCGCTCGCTCGCGCCGCTGCGGATGATTTTTCGCGAGGCCGCGAAGTATCCGACACAGGTGATGCTCGCGCTGATCGCGCTGACGATCACGGCGGCAGGCACTCTTGCCATTCCGGCGGCGATGCAACTGATTGTCGATCGGGGCTTCGGCGGCGGTTCGGCGGGCGTCGAAGGCGCAGGCGATATCGGACGCTGGTTCCGCTATCTGTTCGGGATCGTGCTGGTGATCGCATTCGGCACGGCTGCGCGGTTTTACTTCGTTAGCTGGATCGGCGAACGCGTTGTCGCCGATATTCGTCGCAAGGTGCACCGAAATCTGATGCGGCTTTCGCCCGGGTTCTACGAGAAAAACAGCCCCAAGGAGATTTCCAGCCGGATGACGGCGGACACCGCGATCATCGAAACGGTGGTCGGCACCACGGTTTCGGTGGCGCTGCGCAACATCTTCCTCGGCATCGGCGGGACGATCTACCTGTTCTGGCTGTTGCCGGGCCTTACGGTATGGCTCGCTGTCGGCATTCCCGGCGTGATCCTGCCTATCGTGTTCTTCGGACGCAAGATCAGGACCATCTCGCGCGACAGCCAGGATCGGATCGCCGATGTCGGCGCGATGGTGACCGAAGTTCTGAGCGCGATGAAAGTGGTGCAGAGCTTTGGCCAGGAAGCGCGCGAGGCCGATCGTTTTGGCGACGCGGTGGAGCGTACGTTCGACACCGCGCGTCGCCGCATAGTGCTGCGTTCGATAATGACGGCGGTGATCATCCTCGCGATCTTCGGGTCCATCGTGCTGCTGCTGTGGCGCGGGGCCGAGGGCGTCGCTGCCGGCGAGATTACCGGCGGCACGATCCTGTCCTTCATTGTTGGCGCGATGATCGTGGCGGGGGCGTTCGGTGCGCTCACCGAAGTCTATGGCGAATTGCTGCGCGGGGCAGGGGCCGCAAGCCGCCTTGCCGAATTGCTTGAGGCAAAGCCCGCTATCGCTGCGCCCGAACGACCAGAGGCGCTGCCTGTGCCGGCGCGTGGCAGCCTCTCGTTCCGCAATGTCACCTTCCGTTATCCGGCGCGCCCGGAAACTCCGGCGCTCAAGGATTTCAGCCTCGAAATCGAGCCGGGCGAGACCGTCGCCATTGTCGGCCCCTCGGGTGCGGGCAAATCGACGATCTTTCAGCTGGTCGAGCGGTTCTACGATCCGCAAGTGGGCACGATCCGGCTCGACGGGGTGCCGCTGACCAAGGCTGACCCGGCGGACATCCGCGAGCGGCTGGCTCTGGTGCCGCAGGACGGTGTGCTGTTCAGCGCCAACGCCCGCGACAATCTGCGCTATGGCAAGTGGGATGCGAGCGACGAGGAAATCTGGGAAGCGGCCCGCGCCGCCAATGCTGAAACCTTCCTGAAGGCGTTGCCGCAGGGGCTCGACACCTATCTGGGTGAGGGCGGCACGCAATTGTCGGGCGGCCAGCAACAGCGCGTCGCGATTGCCCGTGCGCTGCTACGCGATGCGCCGATCCTGCTGCTGGACGAAGCGACGAGCGCGCTCGACGCCGAAAGCGAACAACTGGTGCAGCAGGCATTGGAAGTGCTGATGAAGGATCGCACCACGCTGGTAATCGCGCACAGACTTGCGACGGTGCGTGCGGCGGACCGGATCATCGTGCTTGAAGATGGCGAAGTGGTTGAACAGGGCACCCATGCGCAATTGAGCGCGGCGGGCGGTCTGTATGCGCGACTGGCCTCGCTCCAGTTCGCCGCGGAAGCGGCCTGAGGCACCCCTTTCGACGAACCGCGTCACTTGAGCGACAAGCGGCAACCTTGCGCGCGCGCAGGCGTTACATCACGACTGCAATCAAAGTCTTTCAAACGGGGACCGCACATATGATCCGCAAGACCACTCTGCTTCTCGCAGGCACCGCCGCCTTTGCTCTCGCCGGAGCGGCCGCCGCCCATCAGGATTCGGGAATTCCCGGTGCCGACATCGAAATGCTCGAAGCGCATGCCGATGCCGAAGCCGCGCCGGAACCGGCCACGCCGACGATGAGCTTCGGTACATGGGGCGTCGATCCGGAGTTGCTTTCGATCACGGTCGATCCGGGCGACGACTTCTTCGCCTACGTCAACCAGAAGTGGCTCGATGCCAACCCGCTGCCGGCCGAATTCAGCCGGTTCGGCGCGTTCAACCTGCTGCGCGAAAAGTCGACGACCGACGTCAAGGCGCTGATGGACGAGCTGGTGGCAAAGGACCCGGCGACGCTCACCAGCGACGAAAAGCGCATTGTCGACATGCACAATGCCTATCTCGATGTTGAAGCCATTGATGCCGCCGATCTTGCTCCGGCACAGCCTTATCTCAACGCGATCGTTGCCGCGACTTCGCTCGAAGATCTGGCGATGCTTTGGGCGGATCCTGCCTATTCCAGCCCCCTGGGCGGCTTCGTCAACGTCGATGCAAAACAGCCCGATCGCTATGTCGCCTATCTCGGCAGCGGCGGCCTGGGCCTGCCGGACCGGGATTACTACCTCGACGAGAGCGAAAAGGGCAAAGCGATCCAGCAGGCTTATCGCGAGTATGTCGCAATGCTGCTAGGCGAGGCCGGCTATGCCGATCCGATGGCCGCTGCCGAAGCGGTCTATGCGATGGAAGATCGCATTGCGCGGGACATCGACTGGGCCCGCACCGCGCGGCGCAACCGTGATCTCACCTATAACGCGATGACCATGGCCGAACTCGAAGCGATGGCTGGGGACTTCCCCGTGGCCGCCATGCTCGGCAAGATCGGGCTCGACGCCTCGCCGATCTTCGTTGTCGGCAACCTGCCGCCGAGCGATGAGCGCGCCAAGGAACTGGGCCTTACCGAAGAACAGCTTGCCCAGATCGGCGAAGGCATGCCGGGCATGCTCAAGCTGCTGAACGACACGCCGCTGGCGACGCTTCAGGCGTGGTCGATCAAGGAATTCCTGTCGGATCACGCATCGGTTCTGCCCTCGCGCTTCGACGAGGCGAATTTCGCGCTCTATGGCAAGCTGCTGCAAGGCACGCCTGAACAGCGCGCCCGGTGGAAGCGTGCTATCGCCCACACCGAAGGGGGCTTGGGGGAACTGATCGGCAAGAGCTATGTCGAGCGTTACTTCCCGCCGGAAAACAAGGCGGCGATGGAAGAACTGGTGGCGAACCTGCGGGTCGCGGTTGCGCAGTCGATCGACGAGATCGAATGGATGGGTGCGGAGACAAAGCAGCGCGCGCTGGAGAAGCTCGCCAGCTTCGATCCCAAGATCGGTTATCGCGACAACCTCGAAACCTATGAAGGGCTGGAGGTGACGGCCGACAATCCGCTGGCCAATGCGATTGCCGCTGATGCCTGGGGCCTGCGCGACAATGTCGCCAAGCTGGGTCAGCCGATTGACCGGACCGAGTGGTTCATGCTGCCGCAGACGGTCAACGCCTATTACAACCCTACCAAGAACGAAATCGTCTTCCCCGCCGCGATCCTGCAGCAGCCGTTCTTCGCGCTGACCAATGATCCGGCGGTGAACTATGGTGCTATCGGCGGGGTGATCGGCCATGAAATCGGCCACGGCTTTGACGATCAGGGTTCGAAGTATGATGCAACGGGTGCGCTGCGGAACTGGTGGACAGACGAGGATCGCGCCAATTTCGACGCGCGCGGCGACGCTCTGGTGGCGCAGTACGACGCGTTCTGCCCGCTCGACAACGGTGAAACCTGCGTCAACGGCCGCTTCACCCTTGGCGAGAACATCGGTGACCTTGGCGGGTTGAGCCTTGCCTATCGTGCCTACAAGATCGCGACCGAGGGCAAGGAAGTGCCGGTGATCGACGGGCTGACCGGGGATCAGCGGTTCTTCATCGCCTGGGCACAGGTGTGGCGTTCGCAGCAGCGCGAAGACAACTATCGCCAGCGCCTGCGCACCGACAGCCACAGCCCGGAAGAATACCGCACCAACGGCGTCGTGCGGAACCTTGACGAATGGTACGAGGCTTTTGGCGTGACCGAAGATCACGCGATGTACCTCCCGCCAGAGGAACGCGTACGCATCTGGTAAATGGGTCCGGGGGCTAAGCCTCCCGCTAATCCCGATTGACTTGGCCCGCGCTTCCTACGAGAGGCGCGGGTCATGACTTTTCTGCAGATGCTCATCATCGCGATCGTTCAGGGAATCACCGAATTCCTGCCGATCTCGTCTTCCGGCCATTTGATCCTGGTGCCGGTTTTTACTGGCGCAGCCGATCAGGGGCCGATGATCGACATTGCCGTGCATGTCGGATCGTTGCTGGCGATCATCACCTATTTCTTCAAGGACGTGCTGGGCCTCGCGCGCGGCGGCTTTGCGACAGTCGGAATCGGTGCGAACAGTCCCGGTGCGAGCGAATGGCGCAAGTTGTTCCTGTGGATCGTGCTGGGCACGATTCCCGCCGTCCTGTTCGGGCTGGCGATCAAGCTGGGTTTCCTCAACGGCGTCGTTTCGAGCGTGTTCGGAATCGAGATCAAGGATGGCGACCTGCTCGAGTCGATCCGGTTCACCGATCTCGTTGCAACCAACCTCATCGTCTACGGCATCCTGCTCGGCCTCGCTGACCACTTCGGCAAGGAGGAAAAGACCTTCGAGCAGATGACGTGGCGCGACGGGTTGATCGTCGGTCTGGCGCAGGCGCTGGCGCTGGTTCCGGGCACAAGCCGTTCGGGTGTCACCATGACCGCGGCCCGGTTTTTGGGCTATGGCCGATTCGAAGCGGCGCGGTTCTCCTTCCTTCTCTCAATCCCGGCGGTCGCGGGTGCGGGAGTCTTGATCGTCCCTGACCTGCTGGAGGCCGATGGCGCCCTGCTGATGGAAGCAATCATCACCGGCGCCATGACCTTCGTCGCCGCGTTCCTGACGATGGCGTTCCTGATGAACTTCCTGAAGCGGGCGTCGATGCTGGTCTTTGTGGTCTATCGCATCGCAATGGGTTGCGCGCTGTTCTATTTCTTCTGAAGCCGCCTGCGATTACAGACTGTCGGAACCAAACCCGCGCCCCGGATGTTCTGGGGGTGAAACTCTTGCACCGGAATGACTTGATTGAATGGCGCTGCTTCTTCTGATTGTTATTGGCCTTAGCGCAGGTTGGCTGGCTTCAGTCGTCGCGCGCACCGAGGAATCGGGCGCGATCCTGCGTCAGATGGGAATAGGCCTTGTGGCCAGCCTGATCGCGGGGCTGCTGATCAACTCCGGCACGATCCTCGGGAGCCTGTCCTTGCTGGCTTTGGGCGCGGCGATTGCCGCACCGGCCGCCGCACTGGTGATCTATCACGCGGTTCTCAATCGCAAGGCAGAAGCGTAGGCGGCTACGATCCCGCAGAGGGATATCAGACCGGCTTTGCGCCGCTGCCCCTTCCGCCGCGCAGGTGATATTCCTGAGTGCCGCGGTGCACCACATAATCGACATCGATCACCGCGCTGTTGGCATAGGTGAACCCGGGCGCGAGGCTGCGATAGAGCTTGTCGAAATCGCGTGTGACTGTCTGGCGATAGAGATCTTCGAAACTCTCGATCACGAAATAGGTCGGTTGCAGGTCGCTGATCACGTAATCGGTGCGCATCACCCGGTCGACATTCAGCATGATGCGATTGGGGCTTTGCGCTTCGACGGCAAATCGGGCTTCGGTCGGGCCTGAAAGGATACCTGCGCCATAGGCGCGGATGCCGGCTTCCTCTTCGATCAGGCCGAATTCGACCGTATACCAATAGAGCGAGCCCAGCGCCTTCAGCCGGTTGTACCGCATCGCCTTCCACCCGGCGCGGCCATATTCCTGCATGTAATCGGCATAGACGGGATCGGTCAGCATGGGGACGTGGCCGAACACGTCGTGAAACACGTCGGGTTCCTGGATGTAATCGAAGGTTTCCCGCGTACGGATGAAATTGCCCGCCGGGAAACGCCGGTTGGCGAGGTGCCAGAAGAACACATGATCGGGTATCAGCATCGGCACCGGCACCACGCTCCACCCGGTCAGCCTGCCGAGTTCTTCGGACAGCTGCCCGAATTCGGGGATGCCTCCACGCGACAAATCCAGCTTTTCCAGACCCGCCATGAAAGCGCTCGCCGCGCGTCCGGGTAGCACCTCCATCTGGCGGGCGAACAGATCGTCCCAAATGGCGTGATCTTCGGAAGAATAATCGGTTTGGGCAGGTTCAAGCCAGTCATCGCCCAGATGCGGTGGCTTTGCCAGAGGTGCGGTGAAAACGTCTGCGGGCAAGTCCGGCAGTCGGGAAAAATCGGTGGTGTGGTCTGCAAGAGTAGCCATCAGGTCTCAAATGATACTACCATCGCGCCGATGCAACAACCGAAACGCGCAAAGGGATAGGAAGGCACTATGGCCAAAGGGGAAAAGCTGAAGGGCAAGGAATACCGCGAACTGCTGGAGCCTATGACCGAGGAGCTGGTCGGGATGGCACGTTGGGCCCGGACTACGGGTGCGCGGATTGTCGTGCTGTTCGAGGGACGCGATACGGCAGGCAAGGGCGGTGCGATCAGCGCGGTGCGCGACAAGCTCAACCCGCGGCAGTGCCGCACTGTCGCACTGTCCAAACCCAGTGAGGAGGAGCTCACCCAGTGGTATTTCCAGCGCTACATCGCGCACCTTCCCCATGCCGGTGAAATCGTCCTGTTCGACCGCAGCTGGTACAATCGCGCGGGCGTCGAAAAGGTTATGGGTTATGCGACCGAGGCGCAGGTTGAGGCGTTCCTGAAGCAGGTTCCGGTGTTTGAAAAGCTGCTTACCGACGACGGGATCCTGGTGTTCAAATACTGGCTGACAACCGATCAGGACAATCAGGAGGAGCGGCTAAAAGAGCGGTTGGAAGACCCGCTCAAGCGCTGGAAACTTTCGCCGATCGATCTTGCGGCGCGTGAGAAATATGACGCCTACACAAAAGCGCGGGAGTCGATGCTCAAGGCGACGCATACCAGCCATGCCCCATGGACACTGGTCGATTTCAACGATCAGAAGAGGGGACGACTGACGCTGGTCCGCCATCTGCTTGACCACTTGCCTGATACGCATGTGGCCCCGCCCGAAATCGACTTTCCGGATCTGGGCCATGAGCCGAGCGCGGAAAGCTATGGCGTGCTGCAACCGATACCGGACTATCGCCCGGAGCATTGACATTCGCTCCCACGCGATATAAATATGATATCATAATTATATCGGACAGGGGACTGTTATGGTTGAACGTATCGAATCGATGGCCGCTAGCAAGGAACGCGCAGGCAGCGCGCACAACGGGTATGTCATGCTCGCGATGCTGCCGGTATTTGTGGCCGTGCCGGCGCTGTTTTTTCTCGCCGGGCTAGGCCCGGCACTGGGCCCGATTGTCGGACTGCCCTTGCTGATCTTGAGCGCTGTGGGATTTGTGCTGGTCTCGGTTGGCTTCTTCATGATCCAGCCCAATCAGGCAGTCGTGCTTACCCTGTTCGGCGAATACCGCGGAACGGTTCGCAAGGATGGGCTGCACTGGGTATGGCCGTGGTTTGGCAAGCAGAAGGTGAGCGTGCGCGCGCACAACATCCATTCCGAAAGGGTCAAGATCAACGATCTGCGCGGCAACCCGATCGAGATCGCCTGCAATGTCGTGTGGCGTGTCGCCGACACCGCTCAGGCGGTGTTCGATGTCGATGACTACAAGGAATTCGTGAACATCCAGATCGAAGCCGGATTGCGAACGGTCGGCTCGCGCCATCCCTATGATGACATGTCCGACGAAGACGAAACCACGCTGCGCGGCAGCGGCGAAGTGGTCAACCGTGAACTGATCGTGGAGCTTAACGAACGGCTTCAGGTTGCAGGCATCACCGTTGACGAAGCAGGCCTTACCCACCTTGCCTATGCCCCCGAAATCGCCGGTGCGATGCTGCGCCGCCAGCAGGCCGACGCGGTGATCGCCGCGCGCAAGAAGGTGGTGATCGGCGCGGTCAGCATGGTCGAGGATGCGCTCGAGAAGCTCTCGAGCGATGGCGTGGTCGAGCTCGACGATGAACGCAAGGCGGCCATGGTGTCGAACCTGATGGTGGTGCTGTGCGGCGATCGCGAGGCGCAGCCCGTCGTCAACGCCGGCACGCTTTACCAGTAATACGATATCCAAGGAGGCAGCCATGGCTGCACCCGCTCAGAAAAAGGCCTTCGCCCTGCGGCTCGATCCGGCAGTACATGCCGCGATCGAGCGGTTGGCGGGGGCTGAACTTCGCTCTGCCAACGCGCAGATCGAGATGCTGCTGCGTGAGGCTTTGTCGGCGCGTGGAATCGAGGTGGAGAAATCGAAGGCTCCAAGGCGGGGCAGGCCGCCCAAAGCGCAGGATTAGAGGCTGGCCCTTGCCTTGGTAATCTGGCGCCCGTCATCGGCAAAAGCCGCCATGTCGAAGCCATTATCCGATTTGCGCATCACCAGATGGAGCGGCTCTCCGGCTATGGCCGGAGACACCCCGCGAAACTCGAAGTGCCGCAGACGGTTCTCGCCCAGCTCCCGCGCGGCCAGTTGCAACAGCAGGCTGGCTGTCAGCGGACCGTGCACCACCAGTCCGCGATACCGCTCGACATCGCGGGCGTAAGGCGCGTCGTAATGGATGCGGTGCGTGTTGAAGGTGAGCGCGGAATAACGGAACAGCAGACGCGGATCGGGCGTGATGGCCCGGTGTGCATTCCATCCGGACGGGTCAAACTGGCCGTCGCTCATATCCGGGGGGCTGAGCGGCGCGTCGAGCGCGGCGGCCTCGCGATAGACCAGCGTTTGCGTCTCGCGCACCGACAGCGTGCCGTTGGCGTGGGTTTCATGCTCCACATCGACAAAAGCGAGCTTGCCCGAACCGCCTTCCTTCTCGCTGATCGAGGCGACGCGGCTGATCCGCTCGATCACGGCTCCGCGAGCGATGGGAGCGATGAAGCGGATTGCGCTCGACGCCCACATCCGGCGCGGCATTGGGAACGGGGGCAGGAAGCTGTCGGCGCTGTCGTCGCGGGCGGGATGACCGTCTTCACCCAGCGCCGTGGTGGGCGCATCGGGCGTGCACAGGGCAAAGTGGATGCCCTGCGGCAGGATCGCCTGATCCTGATCCAGATCGAAAGTCGCGAGCCAGCGGCTTGCAAGCCCCTCGTCCAGCCGATCCTTCGCGCGCTGTTCGCGCCCGATCCACGCGTCCCACTCGCCCATCAGGCTGCGCGCTCGAACACCGCCGCGATGCCCTGGCCACCGCCGATGCACATGGTTTCAAGCCCATAGCGCACCTCGCGCCGGTGCATTTCGGCAGCCATGTCCGCAAGGATGCGACCTCCGGTCGCGCCGATGGGATGGCCCAGCGATATGCCCGAACCGTTGACGTTCAGGATATCGCGGCGGCTGTCATCCGCGCTCCAGCCCCAACCCTTGAGCACGGCCAGCACCTGCGGCGCGAAGGCTTCATTGAGTTCGACGAGGCCGATATCGTCCCAGCTGTATCCGCGCCGCGCGAACAGGCGTTCGACCGCCGGAACCGGGCCGATACCCATGCGCGACGGGTCGCAGCCCGCCGCAGCCCATCCGCCGAACCATAGCGACGGGCTCAGACCCAATTCCTCGAGCTTGTCCTCCGCCACCACAAGGCATGCCGCCGCGGCATCGTTTTGCTGGCTGGCGTTGCCCGCGGTCACGATGGCAGCAGGATCGCGCTTGACGTCGATTGCGCGCAAAGCCCCAAGCGTCTCCATCGAGGCATCGGCGCGGTAGCCTTCGTCATGGTCGAACAGCACCGGATCGCCGCGCCGTTGCGGCACCTCGACCGGAACCAGATGGCCATCGAACTTGCGTTGCTCCCATGCGGCAGCAGCGTTCTGGTGCGAGCGGACCGCGAAGGCGTCCGCCTCCTCGCGGGTGATGCCGTAATCCTTGGCGAGGTTCTCCGCCGTCTCGATCATGCCGGTGATCACGCCGAAGCGTTCAATCGGCTGGCTCATCAACCGGCCGCGCGCTAGGCGGTCATGCAGCGTCATGTCGCCCATCCGCACACCGCCGCGCAAGTCGGTGGTATAATGTTCGACATTCGACATGCTTTCGACACCGCCCGCGACAACCACATCCGCCATGCCGGTCTCGATCATCATCGCCGCCGTCGCCACCGCCTGCACGCCCGATCCGCACCGCCGATCAAGCTGGAAGCCGGGGACCTCGATTGGCAGGCCCGCGGCAAGCCAACTCCAGTGCCCGATCGCAGGCGCTTCGCCATTGCCGTAGCCCTGGCTGAACACGACATCGTCGACCCGCTCGGGATCGATCCCGCTGCGCTCGATCAGCGCTTTCAGGATCACCGCACCCAATTGGCCGGCATTCATGCTCGACAAGCCGCCGAGGAATTTGCCGACGGGGGTCCGCAGGGGCGATACGATTGCTGCTCTTCTGGTCATTTGTTGTCCTTATCAGACAGGGCCACCGTTCCGGCATCCACCAATTTGCCAATCGCGCCGCTCGACAGGCCGAGCCGCTCTGTCAGAACCTCTTCCGAATGCTGGCCCAGATAGGGCGCGGGGGCGGGGTTGCCCGGTTCCTGTCCCGGCAGATTGGCAAAGCTGCGGGTCGCCGGATATTCGAAGCCCGAAGGGTTGGCAGGGGATGGCCCGAACAGCGGATTGGACGCCACCAGCACCGGATCGTTCGCGGCTTCATGCGCGGTGCGATACTTCTCGAAAGTGCACCCCTCGGCCGCCATGCGGGCTTCGAGCGATGAATATTCGTGCGCAGAGGCTACGTTCTGGAAAATGTCGAACAGCGCGTGACGGTGTTCGAAGCGCGAGCGGTCACCCGCCGAGAAATTGGCCCCGGTTGTGGCTTCCAGTTGGCCGATAGGCGTGGCCACGCCAAACGCTGCCACCAGCCCCTCCCACTGCTTGGGCGTTAGCGCCGCAACCATGAAGCGCACCCCGTCCTTTGAGCGGAAATCGCGCCCGAACGCGCCCCAGATCGCATTGCCGAGCCGCTCCCGGTCGGAGCCGCGATAGAGCATTTCCGCCATCAATCCTGAATTGGCGACCGTGCCGATCGCCACATCACCCAGCGGGACGCGCACTTCGCTGCCCTGGCCCGTCGCATCGCGGTGACGCAGCGCGGCGAGCAGGGCGAACGCGCAGTAAGCTCCGGTGATGAAATCCCAAGCGGGCAGCACCTGATTGACCGGAGGCGCGGTTTCCATGTCCCAGTCTTCGGGGCCCGTCATCAGGGGGTATCCCGACGCGGCGTTGACGGTGAAGTCCATCGCCTGCCGCCCATCGTGCCAGCCCATGATCCGCACCGATGTGAGGTCAGGTGCGCCCTGCGGCTGGGCCGCTTTTACCGCGTCATGCGCGAGGAAGCTCCTTTCCGGCAGATTGGTGATCAACTGCCCGGTGCGCGCCGCAAGTTCGACGCACAATTCGCGGCCCTCAGCGGAGCGAAGATCCAGCGCCACCGATTTCTTGGCGCGGTTGAGGTTCTCCCACGAAAGCGAGCGGCCCTCTTTGGTCAGCATGTAGCGATCGTAATCGAGACCGCCTGCCTTGTGATCGACACGGATCACCTCTGCACCCATTTGCGCGCAATAGAGGCCCGCCGTGGGCGAAGCGACAAAGCTGGAGACCTCGATTATCGAAAGGTCGGCTAGAAGCTTATACATTCCCGCTCCATTCGCGCAGCATGTGCTTGGCGATCTGGAGTTGCAGGATCTGCGTCGTGCCTTCGTAGATGCGATAGATGCGCGCATCGCGATAAAAGCGTTCGGCGTCGTATTCGGCAAGGTATCCGGCGCCGCCATAGACCTGCACCACTCGGTCCACCACGCGGCCGCACATCTCCGAGGCGAAGACCTTGAACGCAGCAGCCTTGACGAGGATGTTCTCCCCGCGATCGGCGCGTGCGGTCACATCCTTCATCATCGCTTCGGCGGCGTAGATCTCGATCTCGCTGTCCGCGAGCATCTGCTGGATCAGCTGGAAATTTGCGATCGGTTCGCCAAATGCCTTGCGTTCATTGGCATAGCGCAAGGCTGAATCGAGCGCGCGGCGGGCATAGCCGGTGGCCGCCGCACCCACGCTGATGCGGCCATTGTCGAGGCTCTGCATGGCAAAGCGGAAACCACGGCCGGTTTCACCGCCGAGCAGCGCCTCGCCCGGCACCTTCACATCGTCGAGCATGATGTCGGAGATGTGGCTGCCGGATTGCCCCATCTTCTTGTCTGGGGAACCGGTGGAAACGCCCGGAGTATTCATCGGCACCAGAAACGCGCTGACATGCGCGTTCTTGGGCAGGGCCTCTTTCTCCGTCCGCGCCATGATCAAGGCGACTTCGGCGTGCGGGGCGTTGGTGATATAGCGCTTGGTGCCGTTGAGGATCCAGCCATTGCCGTCCGGATCAGGGGTGGCGGTGGTTGCCATGGCGGCGCTGTCACTGCCCGAACCCGGCTCTGTCAGGCCAAAACAGGCAATCTTGCCTTCGGCGATCTTGGGATACCATTCGGCCTTCTGCGCTTCGGTCGCGCCGTTCTTCAGCGCGCTGGCGAACATGCCGACGTTGATCGAGAAGATCGAGCGGTATGCGGGCGCGGCATAGGCCATGATGTTCACGACGCGCGCATATTGCGTCATGTTCAGCCCGGCGCCGCCGTATTCTTCGGGTACGGACAGGCCGAACAACCCCATTTCGCGCATTTCATCGATGATCTCAGCCGGGATCGCATCGTTTGCGATCACTTCGGCTTCCGCCGGGATCAGCCTTTCGCGCACGTAGCGAGTCAATTGCTCGGCGAATTGTTCGAAGGTTTCCTCATCCATTCCCGGATTGTGGCCAAGGGGATACTGGGGCTGGGTGTTCATTCGGTTTCTGCCTCTTGCGGGGTTTCGGGTTCCAGCGTCGTTTCGCCATCCTCTGCCACGTCGACGGGTGGCAACACGCCTTCGGGAAGCTGGCGCTCGTCGAGCATTTCGGCGGCTTCCTCGAGCGCCTGCGCTTCGCCTTCGCTGACAGCACCCGGTGCGCTGCCGCCCTGTTCATTGCAGGCCGAAATCGCCGCCACAAGCGCGATCAGAGCCGCTGCACGATATCCTGAGCGCATCGGCTATTCACCTTCACTGTCGTCAGCGGCCTCGGCGACGGCGGCCGCCTCTGCGGCGACCTGGGCAGCGGCATCGCCAGCCTGCTGCGCAGCGCCGGTATCAGGGGTGCTTGCTGCGGCATCGGTTGGTGCGACCAGCGCATCAGGGTCTGCCACGGGTTCCTCGGCCACAGGCTCAAGCGCGGCGTCTGCGGGCATTTCAACCGTTTCGGGCATCGCCTCGGTCGAAGCGTCGTCGGTGCTGCCACAAGCGGCGAGCGTTGCCGCTCCGGCGCAAAGCAAGGCCATGCTCCGTGCGTTACTGATGGTGAGCGTGTTCATCGGGGTCTCCTCTCATTTCCCGAAAGCCCGGATCGTCTAGCGGCGATGGCCGGGTTAAGCCAAGGGGCAATTGCTGCATCGAAACGGCACAGGCCCGACACAGGCACGCTGGGATTGTGCGAATCGCGATATGATGCGCGCATGGTACAGCTCGCATCGCAAACCCGTCGCCCCTTTGCGTCCACTCTAGCCAATGCGCTCGACTGGATGTTTCTTGCGTTGGTCCTCGGCCTTGCCCTTTCGGCACTGCTGCCGGCGAAGTCTGCCGCGCAATCGGACGGCGCGCCCTTTACGGTGATCGAGACCGGCCGCACCTATGGCGGCCTGCAAGCCGCCGTCGACGCGATCGGTGACCGGCGCGGCACGATCGAGATCGCGCCCGGCACATATCGCCAGTGCGCGGTCCAGACCCAGGGCGTGGTCCTGTTCGTCGCGCGCGAATATGGCACTGTGGCCTTCGATCGCACCGCCTGCGAAGGAAAGGCCGCACTGGTGCTGCGCGGGCTGGGTGCGGAAATCCGCGGTATCACTTTCAGCAATATCAGCGTGCCCGACGGTAATGGCGCCGGAATCCGCCTTGAAAAAGGGGTGCTCAACGTCGCCTATGCCCGGTTCCTCGATAGCCAGCAGGGCATCCTGAGCGCCAATGACACCGGCGGACGCATCTACATCACCCGCTCGACCTTCAGCGGGCTGGGCACCTGCGAGAATTCTGCCGGTTGCGCGCATTCGCTCTACATCGGCAATTATGGTGAACTGACGGTGGTCGACAGCCGTTTCGAGCGCGGTCGCGGTGGGCATTACGTAAAGGCGCGCGCGGCGCGGGTCACGATCGAGAACAACAGCTTCGACGACGCACAGGGAAGCGGCACCAATTACATGATCGACCTGCCGGCCGGCAGCCGTGGCAGTATTGCCAACAACTGGTTCGTGCAGGGCCGCGACAAGGAAAACTACTCCGCCTTCATCGCGCTGGGCGCCGAAACCGTGCTGCATCCTTCCGACGGCCTGAGCGTCCGCAACAACGAAGCCCGCTTCGTTCCTGGCCTGCAACGCCGCAGCGTGTTCTTCGCAGACTGGACCGGATCGCGGGTCGAACTGGCCGGCAATCGCCTTGCAAGCGGGTTGACCAATTACGAGCGGCGGTGAGCCCCAAGGCCCTATGAAACGTCGAGGCCGAGTTCTTCCGCAATCACCATGGCCCGGGCTTCGATTTCCTTGAAATCGACTTCCGGCATTTGTCCGGCAACGTCATAGAATGCCTGCTTGGAGTCCTCGTTGCCCATGGCAGCGCCGACGAGGAACCACGCCAGCGCTTCTTCGGAATCCTGCCCTACGCCTTCTCCCAGGTGGAACATCACGCCCACGCCGCGCACCCCGCCGCTATCGCCAAGCCGCGCGGCGCGCATATAGCTGTAGAGTGCGGCGCTGTAGTCTTGCGGCGTACCGCGCCCGGTTGCCTGCATGACGGCGAGGCTTACGATCGCATTGGCGTAATCCTCGCTCGCTGCTTCCCGGAAATAGCCGACGGCCTCCTCCAGCGAGCCATTTGCGGCACCGGTGTCGATCATCACCCCCAGCCGCCAGCGCGCGTAGTTTTCTCCTTGGGCGGCGGCGATCCGATAGTGCGATGCCGCTGTCTGCGCATTGGCCTGAACACCGTCTCCGTTCTCGTAAAACCGCCCTAGCCACGCATGTGCAAGAGGATCACCACGTTCCGAAGCGATGCGCGCTTCCTTCACCGCAGCGGTGTAATCACCACTCTCGTAAAGCGAGGCGATCTTGTCGGATGACGCGTTGCCAAGGCTGAAGATCAACACAAAGGCTAGAAAAACGGAGCGCAACATCACAGATCCCCCTCAAAAGCTCGAACATAGGATTGTTCGCATGCCGGGATCGGTGAGCCAAGGCTCTTGACCTGAAATGCCCAGCCAAGCTCGCCCGCGAGCCACATCGGTGTGCCTGCTTCAAACCCGAAGCGCGAATAGATCTCCGGATTGCCGAGGACAGTGATGCCCTTTGCCCCGTGCTCGCGCATCATGGCCTCACCAGCCTCGATCAGCGCTCGGCCGATACCCTTGCCCTGATGCGCAGGCTCGACTGCGACCGGGCCAAGCACGACCCACCCCGTGTCGCCATTGGCGAGGATCGCCGGGGAGTAGGTGATCTGGCCGATGATCGCCCCGCTCGCTTCGTCCACTGCCACCAGCGACAGCAGCAAGTCGCCGTCAGCCCGCAGGCGGTCAATCACATCCTGTTCGTCTCCATCCGAATAGGGGTGCCCGTCAAAGGCGCGTGTGACCATCGCGTGGATCGCGGCCTGATCGCCGGGTTGCTCCGTGCGGATCGAATAGCTCATGTCAGCAGGTGGCCCGATCTGTCGCGCTTGGTCGAAAGATAGCGGGCGTTGTGCGGATTATCGGGCAGTTGGTGCGGAACACGCTCGGCCACCGTGATCCCTGCTGCGGTGAGTGCATCGACCTTCGCCGGGTTGTTCGTCATCAGCCGGATTTCGCGGGCGCCGAGCAGTTCCAGCATCCGCGCTGCGGTGGGGAAATCGCGCGCTTCGTCCGGAAGGCCAAGCCGCTGGTTTGCATCGACCGTGTCGAACCCTTCGTCCTGCAGACGATAGGCGCGCAGCTTGTTGACGAGACCGATCCCGCGCCCTTCTTGCCGCAGATACAGCAACGCGCCCCAGCCGCCGTCATTGCGCGCATGCTCCGCCATCGCATGAAGCGCGGCGTCGAGCTGCGGCCCGCAATCGCATTTGAGGCTGCCGAGGATGTCGCCCGTCAGGCATTCGGAATGGAGCCGCACCAGCGGAAGGCGGTCGCCCGATTGTTCTCCGATGATGAGCGCGACATGTTCGCGCGTGTCGGCGGAGGAACGGAAAGCGACGATCTGCGCGTCCTCGCTGGCGCTTACCGGAAGCTTCGCACGGGTGATGATCCGCAGCGCGCCTGCATCGGCATATGCGCCGAGATCGCTGGCCGACAGCCGATGCGCTTCGCCCGCGTTTTCGGGATCGACCATGAATGCGGGCAGGATTCCGGCAATCCGGGCCAGTTCCATCGCCGCGCTGGCGGTCGCTTCCCAGTCCAGCGCCTCGGCGCGAAACGGGCCTTTGAGAGGGTTGGCAAGATCGAGGGCAGGATCGGCGATGGGGATGGCGCTGCGCAGGTCAAACGGTTCGCCACCGTGGATCAGCACAGGGGCATGCGGCACGGCGGCGTCGCGTTGGTTGGCGAGTTTGAGCGTCGCGGCGCGTGCCGCCGATATCAGCAGGCGCGTGCTGGTAGCCTCGATCGCAATTGCCGTCTCGATCGGAAGCAGGACAGGGCCATCCTCAAACGCCAGTGGCCAGCCGTGGCGCAGCGCGTCCACCGCCTGAGCCGCACGACGTGCCGCCGAGACCGGAGGCGATGCGTCGCTCAAATATCGAACTCGGTAATCAGCGGGACATGGTCGCTGGGCTTTTCCCAGCTGCGGGCATCCTCAAGCACGCGGTGCGCGGTCGACTGCTTCGCGAGATCGGCACTGGCCCACATGTGATCGAGCCGCCGCCCGCGATCATTCGCTTTCCAGTCCTTGGCCCGGTAGCTCCACCAGCTGTAATACCGCTCCGGATCGCGGATATGCTCGCGCCCGATATCGGTCCAGCCGTGGGCATCCTTGAACCTTTGCAGCGTCTCGACCTCGATCGGGGTGTGGCTGACAACCTTGAGCAGTTGCTTGTGGTTCCAGACATCGGATTCGAGCGGGGCGATGTTGAAATCTCCGACGATGAGCGTGGGCGTATCGAGCTTGTCAGCCCAACGGGTCATGCGTTCAAGGAAATCGAGCTTTTGGCCGAACTTGGGGTTGATCTCCCGATCAGGTTCGTCGCCACCGGCGGGGATGTAGACGTTTTCGACCACCATGCCCTTACCCACGACTTCGACCCCGACATGGCGCGCTTCGCCATTGTCCTGCCAGTCGTGGCGCGAAATCTCGCGGATCGGCACGCGGCTGACGGTGGCAACGCCGTGATAGCCCTTTTGACCGCAAACCGCCTGATGTTCATAGCCAAGCGCGGCCAGCGCCTCGGCGGGAAACTGGTGCTCCTGACACTTGATTTCCTGCAGGCACAAAATGTCCGGCGCGTGCTCCGCCAGATACTTCTCGACGATCGGCAGGCGCAGGCGAACCGAATTGATGTTCCAGGTGGCAACAGAAAGCATGTCTGGCGATTTAGGGAGACGCCGGGCAAAACGCCACCTCTCACTTTCCTGTCACAGTGGAAGGCGATAGCAGCACGGAAAAGATATCGGAGACTGGACATGATCAATCATCGCGCTCTCGCAATCGCTGCGGCTTCTCTGCTGCTGGGGGCCTGCACCACGACCACGGTCAATACCTATGGCGAGGAAACCGCGGCGAGCTCCGTTGCTCCGCCGGATGCCCCCCGCGCGAAGAACGTCATCCTGTTCGTCGGCGATGGCATGGGCATTTCCACCATCACTGCCGCGCGTATCTATGCCGGGCAGAAAAAGGGCATGAGCGGGGAGGAATATGTCCTGCCGTTCGAAACCTTCGACAATGTCGCGCTGGTCAAGACCTACAACACCAACGCGCAGGTGCCCGACAGCGCCGGCACGGCCACGGCGATGCATTCGGGTGAGAAGACCCGCATCGGCGTGCTCGGGATCGGTGCGGATGCCGTGCGCGGGTCTTGCGAGGACGCCCTTGCAAACCCGCTGCCGTTGCTGGGCGAGGAAGCCAAGCAGCGTGGGCTGGCGCTGGGCATAGTCACGACGACGCGGATCACGCATGCGACCCCGGCCAGCGTCTATGCACGCAGCGCCGATCGTGACTGGGAAGCCGACAGCGCGATTCCCGAAGGCGAGCGCGGAAAAGGATGCGCCGATATCGCCAGCCAGCTGGTCGCCGCGGATTGGGATGTGGCGTTGGGCGGCGGCATAGCGGCGTTTTTCGGGAGCGAGATGGGTGGAAGGCGGCTTGATCCTGCCGCCAACCTTCCCGGTGCATGGGCAGCGCGCACCGGCGGCACTTTTGTGAGCAACGCCGCGGCGCTGGAAGACGCACCTTTGGAAAAGCCCGTTCTCGGGCTCTTTTCGCCCAGCCACATGACCTACATGGCCGAACGCGAGAGTGGATCGCAGGAGCCTACCCTCACCGATATGACCGCGCAGGCCATCGCCCGGCTCAATCGTGACCCCGATGGATTTTACCTGCTGGTCGAAGGCGGGCGCATCGATCACGGCCACCACGCCGGGCAAGCGGGCTATGCGCTTGAGGAAGCAGTCGAATTCGCTCGCGCGATCGAATATGCGATCGCCAACACAGACCCTGAAGAAACGCTGATCATGGTCACTGCCGATCACAGTCATGTCTTCACCATTGCCGGCTACCCGCGGCGCGGGAACGACATTCTCGGCTTGGTCGTGCCGCCTGAAGGCGAAATGGCGAATGCTGACGAGCCGTTGGCGGCGTCTGACGGCAAACCTTACACCACGCTGGGCTATGCCAACGGGCCGGGAGCAATTGCCGGTGAACGCCCGCGCCCCGATACCGGAGTGAGCGCGCGCCAGCAGGCAACCGTGCCACTGGGCAGCGAGACTCACGCGGGCGAAGATGTCGCCCTCTATGCACAAGGGCCCGGAGCCGACGAAGTGCGCGGCGTGATTGAACAGAATGTGATTTACGACCTGATCCGCAGCGCCTTTGGCTGGAACTGACCTTAGCTTAGAGGCAACAAAAAACCCCTGTGCCGGGGGCGATGGCACAGGGGTTCGATGTTAGCGTTCGTCACGCTTTGGCAAGGCGGAGACTTACAGGGCGAAGGCAACAGGGGGGAAACCTTCGCGTTCAACCGCCTTGTTGAGAATGATTAGCCGGTTCCGGCTTTCAGTTGAATGAACGCGGGCGGAATTCTGTCGCATTCCTACAACTTTTCACCGCCCAACCGTTCAACGCGGGCGACGAGACGAACGGCGCGGATCGCGGAACTCAAACGTGCTTTCGGGCACGTCGATGCCGTACCGGTGATTCGAAAGCCGCACGGTGGTTCGGTAGTTCTGGGCGTCCCTCGCGACCCAGTTCATCAGCTGCAATCCGCCCGGTGCACTTGGATTGCGCTGGAAATTCATGATGATCCGGCCGAATTCCGGCCTGTCGGGGTCGCGCACGTCGACGCTGATTACCTGGGACGAGCCGGTGTCCACCAGCGTGCCGTATTGCTTCACGTCGCGATTGGGATCGAGCAGCGCGCCCAGCGGCGAATTGCGGATCGGCCAGCGTTCGACCTGATTGACCTCGTAATCGATCATGTAAAGCGAGCGACCGTTCGACACGACCAGAAGATCGGCATCGCGGCCATAATCGAATCGGATCTTGCCCGGCCGCTTGAGCGTCATCGTCCCGGCGACCGAGCGCCCGGCCCGGTCGGTCTGGGTGAAGTCAGCCTTCATGGTGGAGATGCTGCGCAGCGCGGTCACGGCGCGATCAAGATCGCCCGGATTGCTTTGCGCAGCCGCCGGAGCGCTCAATGGCAGAGGCGCCTGCCCCGATGCCAGCGCAAACGAAAATGCTCCGGCGCCCAAAAGCGCCAGAGCCGTACGGAGGATGAAAGGCTTTTTGCTCATGATCGCCCAGCTACTGCGTGAGCGTTGAACTGTCGATGAATTCCGGCGAGCGGAACCACGCGAGATCTTACTTGATCTTCGCTTCCTTGAACTCGACGTGCTTCTTCGCGACCGGATCGTACTTCCGGAACGACATCTTCTCGGTGATGTTGCGCGGGTTCTTCTTGGTCACGTAGAAAAAGCCGGTGCCTTCGGTCGACACGAGCCGGATCTTGACGGTTGCTGGCTTCGCCATGACGGTATCCTAAAATCGGGTGAGGCCGGTCCGGCCCGAAAAACAAAGGGCGACGCTTGGCGCGCCGCCTCACAGACGCGCGCCTCTGGGCGATTCACGGGGAAAAGTCAAGCTTCGGTGCCGTGACCCGCGTCACCAATCCGAACGCGAAGGTTTGCCGCGGTTGGCCTTTACCTCGCCGCGCGCTTTCTTTGCCTTCAGCCGCTGGGTTTTGCCGACCCGATTGAGCCGCGTCCTGGCACGCTTGCGCGGCGCGCGATGTGCGGCCTCAAGCAGCTCTTCGAGCTTCGCCCGCGCTTCCTGCCGATTCGCTTCCTGTGTGCGGTGTGTCCTGGCCGTGATCAGCAGATCGCCCGAAGCGGTCAGTTTCGACCCGGCCAGCTCGCGCAACCGCGCAAACACCGGGGGTGGCAGCCGCAGGGCATAGACGTTGACCCGCAGTTGCACTTCGGTCGCGACCTTGTTGGCGTTCTGACCTCCCGGCCCCGATCCGGCGAGGAAGCTTTCCTGAGCCAGCGCGTGAGCGCGGTTCAGAACCGTTTCATCCATCGGGCAATTCCGGGGCGGGCGGTGCGGACAGTCCGGCGCGCACGAAATCCTCGGGGAAGGGCGCGTAGGCAGTGATCCTCGATTTGCCTTCCCGGTCCAGCGTGAGAGTTTCAGCGTGAAGCATGGTGCGCGGTGCGCCGGTATGCTGCCCGTGGATCGGCCCATAAACCGGATCGCCCAAAAGCGGAGCCCCCAGCCCCTGCAGCGCATGGACGCGCAACTGGTGGGTACGCCCGGTTTCGGGGCGGAACCGGATGAGCGAGCGCCTGCGATCACCCTCTCCGATGGTTTCCAGCAATTCCCAATGCGAAACAGCCGGTTTGCCCTTCTTCGCCGCAATCATGCGCCAACCCTTCTCGGCCGAGCTGATTTTCGAAAGCGAAAGCTCGATCGTGCCCGATTGCTCGCGCGGTTCGATGTCGATCACGGCAAGATAGGTCTTGCCTACCAGCCGATCCTCGAACGCCTTGTTGAAACGCTTCAGCGCCTTGGGGTTGCGGGCGAGCAGCAGGCAGCCGCTGGTGTCGGTATCAAGCCGGTGGACCGCCATCGGGCGACGCTGAAATCCAAGCTTCAGTTCGTCGAGATGATCGTCGAGACACTTCCCTCCGCGCCGGGGACGGTCGACCGGCAGCCCTGCCGGCTTGTCAATCACCAGCGCTTCGCCGTCTTCATACAGGATCGGGATGGTCATGTGCGTCTTTCAGGCCGTGTGGCCATGTCAGGAGTTCAGATCAGTTTTGCAGCGAACAGGCCGCGCATCGCATTGCCCAGCTGGAACCCGCCGGCAAGGTCATCGAGCGTCAGTTCGGCTTCGCGGGCCTGCCCTTTCTCTATCAGATAGGCGCGCAAGACGCCGGGCAGAAGCCCTAGTCTGGCAGGCGGGGTCAGCAGCACGCCGTCACGTTCAACGAAAACATTGGTGTAGCTGCCTTCGGTCACCAGACCGTCGGCGCGAACCAGCAGCGATTCCACAGCGTCCACGCGCTTTGCCGCGTCCAGCGCGTCCTCGTAAAATCCTCGGTCAGATGTCTTGTGGGCCAGACGCCAGTCTGACGGATCGAGCGGATTGGGCAGCGCGATAACCGGAGCCGGACTGGGCAAGGGTGCTGGCAGCGGCCCGGTTTCCAGCGCCGTCGCGCCGCTGCGCGATGCCAGCAGCCGCAGCTTTGCCGGTTCTTCCAGCTCGAAGCACAGTGCCTGAATCTGGTTGCGCGCGGCATGGCGATCGAATTCAAAGCCCAGCGCCTGCGCGCTTCGCTTCATCCGCTCCAGATGCAATTCCAGCAGGGCGATGCCCGTTTCCGGGTCGAACGCCATAGTCTCGATCAGGTCGAACGCGGCGGCAGTGTGATCTGGAGAAGATCGCCGGGCGAACCCTGCCTTGACCTCGCATTCGCGACGTTCGGCCTGGCTGTCGCTGTCGGCGACGATGGCTGATCCGACACCCAGCACCGCGTCGCCCTGACCGTTTTCGATCGGGGTGAGGCGCAGCGTACGGATCGCGACGTTGAAAGCGGCGCTGCCATCGGCACCGATACGCCCGATCGCGCCGCAATAGGGGCCGCGTGCATCGCGTTCGACTTCGTTGATCAGCTCCATCGCGCGGATTTTCGGTGCTCCGGTGATCGACCCGCATGGGAAGATTGCCCGCACCAGATCAATCGCGCCCCTGCCATCCGCCAATTCTGCGCGGACCGTCGAAACCATCTGGTGCACGGTGGGATAGGTTTCGACCGCGAAGGGCGTATCGACCCTTACGCTTCCCGGCTCCGCCACGCGGGAAAGATCGTTGCGCATCAGATCGACGATCATCAGGTTTTCGGCCTTGTCCTTGACCGATGTCGCCAGTTCGCCGGCCAAAGTTGCGTCAGTCACGGGGTCGTCCGAACGGGGGCGGGTGCCCTTCATCGGTTTGACCTTCGCACTCTTGCCATCGAGCGCGACGAACAGTTCGGGCGAAAAGCTGAGCAGCCAGTGCGTCCCGTCAAAGATCATCCCGCCATAGCCTGCGCTCGCTGCCGAACGCAGCGCCGCGTAAAGCGCCACCGGATCGCCGCGATAGGACCCCGCCAGCGGATAGGTGAGGTTCGCCTGATAGATGTCGCCTGCGTGAATCGCTTCGCGCAGCGCCGCAAACGCCGCATCATATCCGCCGGGCGACAGCTGCGGGTCGAGCGGGCCAATGCTGGCGCTGCCCTGAGTTCGGGCGGACAGCCATTTCGGCACGTCGGCGGCGGCAATGCGCTCAGGCGGATCGAATGCGCCGAGCCATACAAGCGGTCCGTTCGCGCCGCTGCGAGCATCGGCCAATCCTGCAAGCTTAGGCTCAAGCGCGAGCCCTGCTTCATAGGCAATATAGCCGGCAATCTCTGATCCGGACTGTCGCGCCCGCTCAGCCGCTTCAAGCGGGACGGACACCTCCGTCGCCCTGTACGCGACGAAAACTTCGCGCGGCGCCGAATAGACCACCGCATCCGCCGCGCCATCCGCACGCGCATCGTCCAGCAATACGAATATCTGTGTCGGTTCGGCCTGACCCATGTTTCACGCATTAGCCCAAACGCGCGCCAAGTCGAGACCTTGACCGCTACGCTTTGGCTCTGCACACCGCCTGAAAGCACTTCGGGGTAAGGGAAGCATACAGAACATGAGCGACATTTTTCTGGGACTGGGCGGCAATGGCGAAAACCAGAGCCTCGCGCTGTCGCGCGCGAACCGGCACGGACTGATCGCCGGGGCGACCGGCACCGGCAAAACGGTGACGCTGCAGGGACTCGCGGAAAGCTTTTCTGCGGTAGGCGTGCCGGTATTCGTGGCCGACGTGAAGGGCGATCTCTCCGGGATCGCCATGCCCGGCTCACCCACTTTCAAGCATGCCGACAAGCTGGAAAGCCGGGCCAAGGAACTGGGCATGGAAGACTATGCCTATTCCGACAATCCGGTGGTGTTCTGGGACTTGTACGGAGAGCAAGGCCACCCGATCCGCACCACGGTCAGCGAAATGGGCCCGCTGCTGCTCGCGCGCCTGCTCGATCTCAACGAGACGCAGGAAGGCGTCTTGCAGATCGTCTTCCGCTATGCCGACGAAAACGGGCTGCTGTTGCTCGATTTCGGCGATTTGCAGGCGATGCTGCAATGGGCGAACGAGAACGCTGCAGAGCTTTCCGGCAAATACGGCAACGTGTCGAAACAGTCTGTCGGCGCGATCCAGCGCCAGTTGCTTTCGTTTGAAGCCCAAGGCGCGAATCACTTCTTTGGCGAGCCTGCGCTGGAGATCGATGATTTCCTGAAAGTGGACGAACAGGGTCGGGGCCATGTCAACGTGCTTGCTGCCGACAAGCTGATGCGCGGACCCAAGCTCTACGCCACTTTCCTCCTGTGGCTCTTGGCCGAATTGTTCGAGACGCTGCCCGAAGTGGGCGATCCGGAAAAGCCAAAGCTCGTGTTCTTCTTTGACGAGGCGCACCTGCTGTTCGACGATGCGCCGAAGGCTTTGCAGGAAAAGATCGAACAGGTCGTGCGCCTCATCCGCTCAAAGGGTGTGGGTGTCTACTTCGTGACGCAGAACCCGATCGACATTCCCGAAGAAGTCGCAGGGCAACTGGGCAACCGCGTGCAACACGCGCTGCGTGCCTTCACCCCGCGCGATCAACGCGCGATCAAGGCTGCGGCGGAAACCTTCCGCATCAATCCCGATCTCGATGTGGCAGCCGCGATCACCGAACTGAAAGTGGGTGAAGCGCTGGTTTCGACGCTGGACGAAGAGGGTGCGCCCACCGTGGTTCAACGGACGCTGATCAAGCCGCCGCGTTCGCGCCTTGGCCCGGTCACGCCAAAGGAACGCGCGATCATCCAGTCGATCAGCCCGTTCGAGGGCAAATACGACACCGCGATTGACCGCGAAAGCGCCGAGGAAGTGCTGCTGGCCAAGGCTCAGGATGCGGTCGATACCGCCGAAGAGGTGGCCGAACAGGGCGAGGAAGAGGTGCGCAAGCGCTCGCGCAAATCGACCTCGATCTGGGAAAAGGCGATCTCGCGCGGGACGAAGGTTGCCGCGGGCGGGCTGGCCGGTGTGGCAGCGGCCAAGGTGCTGGGCAAGAAAAGCCGCGCCGATCCGGTGGCGTCGGGGATCACATCGGCGGCCGGCTCGATTGCTACCGATCTGGCTGGGCCGATCGCGGGGCGTTTCGTTCGCAACCTGATTGGCGGGCTGATGCGGTAATCAGAGCGGCAGGCGCAATTCCGCGCGCAGCCCTCCGCCCTCTCGGTTTCCAAGCACCAGGTCGCCCCCATGCTGCTGCGCTATGGCGCGGGCCAGCGTCAGCCCCAGCCCGGCACCCCCGGTCGCGCGGTTGCGCGATGCTTCGCCGCGGGTGAAGGGCTGCATCATTTCCTCGATCCGGTCAGGGGCTATGCCCGGCCCGTCGTCATCCACCCGCAGCACCGCCGTGTCGCCATCGCGCAAGATGCTGATCCGTGCCGCCTCTCCATATCGCACCGCGTTGGAGACGAGATTGCGCAGCGCCCGCCTTACCCAGGTCACCTGTACATCCGCGACAATCCGGGGAAGCTCGGCAATGGTCACAGGGTCGCCCAGATCCTCGAATTCCTCGACCACTCCCAGGGCGAGCTTGCCTAGATCGACCGTTTCTCGCCCGCTTCCATCACGACCAACGCGTGACAGGGTGAGAATATCGTCCAGCGTGGCGGTGATATCCTCGATGCTGGAAGCCATTTTCTGGCGCTGGCTTTCGTCTGGCACGCTTTCGATGCGAACACGCAGGGCGGCGAGCGGCGTCTTGAGATCGTGCCCGATCGCGCCAAGCATCACGTCCTTTTCGTCGAGCATGGCTGCGATCCGCGCCTCCATTGCATTGTGCGCGGCAATCAGACGGCGAGTATCGGCCGGGCCGCGCTCTTCCAGGCGAACCACCTTGCCCGGCTGGCGAGAGAAATCGTCAAGCCGATCGGTGAGATCGGCAAGCGGGCGGGTGATCCGGCGCAGCACCAGATAAAGAAGCGATACCAGCACCAGCAGGATCACCAGCGTCTGCAACAGGATCGTCGTGATGCCGCCTGTGCCGCGCGGCAATTCGGCCTGTCGCACCGTCAGCCATCCGGCGTTGCCCGGACGTTCGACAGAGGCCACCAGCAAGGTGCGCTCCTGCCAATCGGGTGGCGGTGCAGACGGGCGCATCTGGATTGCGTTGACGACGAATGGATCTGCCGCAGCCTTTCGCCGGGTCACGCGGACTTCGCTCACGATGATATCCTGCATCGTCAGCATGTCGCGCAGTGTCGTTTCATAGGATGCTAGCCGGCGTTCGTCGGCACCGACGGGAGAGACCTCGCTCGTCTCCACCCCCAATCGCAAGCGCCGGGCAAGCGTGGGTTCTCCATCATCCCCGATGCGCTGCGCCCTTTCCGCTCTTCTTGCGGCACGACGCAGCGCATTGTCCTGCCTTCGGCGGTCGCCCAATCGCGAATTCAGGCGTTCGGCCCGGTTCTGTTCGGCAATGATCCTGAAGGCGATGGAACTGACGATGGCGGTTTCGCGCCGGTTTTCGGATGCCTGGAACAACAGCACGGCGGAAATTGCCTGCGCGACAAGCAGCCCGATGGTGAGCACCAGCATGACCTGACCGAGCAGGCTGGAAGGGATCAACCGCTTCATCTCGCGCTGTCGGGCGATGGGGCGATCCGCTTTACCTGTGCGGCAAAGCGATACCCGCCTCCGCGCACGGTGAGGATCAGTTGCGGATCGCGGCTGTCGGCTTCGATCTTGCGCCGCAGGCGACTGATCTGGTTGTCGACGGCGCGATCGAACAGATGGGCCGCGCGTCCTTGCACCAGATCGAGCAGCAGGTCGCGGTCCAGCACCTTGCGCGGGCTATCGAGGAAGGCGCGCAAGAGACGGAATTCTGCGGTGGAGATCGGGACGGTTACGCCTTCGGGATCGGTCAGTTTGCGCTTCAGCGGATCAAGCATCCAGCCTTCGAACGCATAGTGCCAATCCTCCATCTCCTGCTGCGGCGACGTCCCGCGACCGACCCGGCGAAGGACGGTGCGGATGCGGGCGACAAGCTCGCGCGGCTCGAACGGTTTGACGACATAGTCATCCGCGCCCAGTTCCAGCCCGACGATCCTGTCGGTCGCCTCGCCGCGTGCGGTGAGGAAGATGACCGGCAACTGCCGCGTTTCGACCAGATGGCGGCACAGCGAAAGACCGTCCTCCCCCGGCATCATAATGTCGAGCAGGACGATATCCGGCCGAATTTCTGTCAGCACCGATCGCGCAGCCGCCGCGCTCGCCGCTTCGGTAACGCCGAAGCCCTGCGCGGTGAGATACTCGGCCAGCGGCTCGCGCAGGGTCGGTTCGTCATCGACCAGCAGGATGCGGATTGGGGCGTCGTCGTCCATCAGGGTGTTCATGAAAGCAGCCGGACCGGCGCGCAACCCGTGGGAAGCAGGCCGGTCCGGCAATTTATCGGTTTCCGGATCAGTTTGCAGGCCGTTGGCGCTGCATCCGGCGTTCGCCACGCTGTTCGCGCATCGCGCTGCGGGCGGCCTCGCGTTCGGCAGCGGTGATGGTGCCGGAACCATCGGTGTCGACCTTGGCAAAGCGGGCTTCGATTGCTGCGTCGAATTCGGCTTTGGTCACGACGCGATCCTGATTGGTGTCAGCCTGACGCAGCATCCGCATTCCGCGCTGGCCGCCGCGAGCTTCGCCGCCGCGTCGGCCCTGTCGTGCTTCGGCGCGCTCTCCGCGCTGGCCGCGCTCTCCACGAGCCTCGCGGGCAGCCCGAAGCTCGGCTTCGGACAGGGCGCCGCTGCCGTCGCTGTCAAAGCGTTCAAGCATGCGTTGCTGGCGTTCGGCCCTGCGTTCAATGCGCTTCGCCTCACGCGCTTCCTGCGCTGCGGCCATTTCGGCGGGCGAGATTTCACCGTCGCCATTGGTATCGGTCTGCGCAAAACGAGCGGCGCGGCGCGCCTCGCGGTCTTCGGCGCTGATCTGGCCGTCGCCATTGGCATCCATCCGGGCAAACCGGGCGGCGCCGTGAGCCTTGGCCTCGGCGAGCGAAATTTCGCCGTCGCCATTGGTGTCGGCTGCCTGCGGTCCGCCGTGCTGCTGGGCAATGGCGGCACCCGCCCCGCCCAAGGCCAGGGCTGCGGCCGCAATCGAAAGGGTCAATGTGGTTTTGCGCATGATCGTAATCCTCGTCCTCTTGGTTCGTCACAAGAGTTGCGACGAGGCGCCGGAGAAGACTTCGGGCACCTTGCTGCACCGGTTGGGCATAGGGGCAGGCCCGCCCGGCAGGTAACGCCGCATCGTCAGGGGAGGGGTGCCACTGGCAACCTCGCCGCAACTCATGACACCCGTTCTAAGGCGGGCGTGTCGCAGGATTATGCCGAAAGACGGCAAAAGTGTCGCGGATTGTATCGCAGGGGCGCCGTCGTTCATCCAAGCGCCAGAAAAGCCCGCCTTTCAGTCCCTTCAGCCGGGTGCAACCATGCAGAAGGCGTTGAGCTTGTTGCCATCGGGATCGCGGAAATAGCCGGCATAGAACCCGTCGTCGCCGCGTGGCCCCGGCGCACCTTCGTCGCTGCCGCCATTGGCCAGTGCGGTATCATAGACCGCCTGCACCTTTTCCGGGCTGTCCACTTGCAGGGCGACCATGGTGCCATTGCCCACTGTAGCTTCGGCTCCGTCAAACGGCTTTGTCGCGGCAATGCCTGCCGGGCCGCCCATTTCGCCCCAGGCGATGAAAGTGTCGAAATCCATCATGCGCCCGACGCCGAAATGCGCCGCGATTGCATCGTAGAATTTCGCCGCGCGGGCAAGGTCATTGGTGCCGAGGGTAACGTAGCCGATCATGTGCATTCTCCCTGATGCGAGCCGCCCTTCGCGACTCGCAATAGGAGAACATTAATAGAACATGTGTCACTGCGCAATCACGCTCAAAGCGGCGCGGTTTGTGCCTCGAGCCATGCCAGATCGTCACCTTCGAGTTGCGGCGCGACGATTTCGCGCACTGTCGCATGATAGGTGTCGAGCCAATCGATCTCGCTCGGAGTCAGCAGGCTCTTGTCGATCAGGGTGCGATCGATCGGTACGAAGGTGAGGCAGTCGAACCCGAGGTAGCGGCCCTCCGCCCCTTCGATTTCACGCTCCACCGTCAGCACGAGGTTTTCAATCCGGATGCCGAATTCGCCCGGTTTGTAATAACCCGGCTCGTTCGAGAGGATCATCCCTGCGAACAATTCCTGCGCAGTACCGGCCTGCCCGCCCATCGGCTTGGCAATGCGCTGCGGGCCTTCGTGGACGCCAAGGAAGCTGCCGACACCGTGGCCGGTTCCGTGCGCGTAATCGACCCCGCCTTCCCACAGATATTGCCGCGCCAGAACGTCGATCTGGCCGCCGCAGGTCCCTTGCGGAAACACTGCACGATCAATCTGGATGTGGCCTTTCAGCACGCGGGTGAAGCGGTCCTTCATTTCCGCCGTGGGCTGCGCGCTGTCGGGCGAATTGATCCAGACCGTGCGGGTGATGTCGGTGGTGCCAGCGGGATACTGGCCGCCCGAATCGACGAGATAGATCGAACCCGGCGGGATCGGGATATTGCTGTCCTCGTCCACCTTGTAGTGCGGCAGCGCGGCGTGACCGGAGGCGGCGCTGATCGTGTCGAAGCTGGTGTCGCGCAGATCGCCGTGCTCGCGCCGGAACCCCTCCAGCTTGGCCGCAGCAGCAAGCTCGTCGATCCCGCCTGCGGGTGCGGTCACTTCCAGCCAGCGCAGGAAGCGGCTGACGGCGGCTCCGTCGCGCGCCTGCGCGTCGCGGTGGCCCTGCACTTCGGCGGAGTTCTTGATCGCCTTGGCAAGGATTGTCGGATCCTGCTTGAAGGTGAATTTCGCGCCGCCTTCGCGCAAGGCCTGCGCGATGCCGACGACGCCGAAATCGGGATCGACGCTGACCTTCTTGCCCTTAAGTTCACCCGCAAGTGCCGGGGCAAATTCGTCGCGTGCACGGATTGTCACCGCATTGCCGAGATGCTGCGTGAGCTCGGGCGTTACCTTCTCAGGCGCGATGAACAGCTCCGCGCGACCGTCGCTATGCGCGATGACATAGGACAGCGCCACCGGGGTATGCGCCACATCCGTGCCACGGATATTGAGCAGCCATGCGATCGAATCGAGCGCCGGGATTACCACCGCGTCGAGCCCCTGATCGGTGAGCCAGTCCGCCACCGCCGCACGCTTGTCCGCCGATGATCGACCGGCAAGGTCTTCGGCATGGACGATCGCAACGGCATCCGAAGGTGCGGGCTGATCGGCCCATACGGCGTCGATCGGATTGCTGTCTGCCGGGACCATTGCGATCCCTGCAGGTTCGACGATCTTCTCCAGCGCCTCGACCCAGCTCCATGTGTGAAGCCACGGATCATAGGCGATCTTCGCGCCTTTCTCGCAGACCTCGGCCAGCCAGTCGCCCAGCCGATCGCCCGGAATGCTGCGATATTCGAACAGCGATCCGTCGACCTGCTCGCGCACCTGCACGGTGTAGCGCCCGTCAACGAAGATCGCCGCGTGGGTCAGTGTAACCGCGGCGAAGCCAGCCGACCCGCCAAACCCCGTCAGCCAAGCGAGCCTTTGGGCATAATCGCCGACATATTCGCTCATGTGCTCATCGGAGATCGGAATGATGAAACCGGCAAGGCCGCGCCGCTTCAGCTCTTCGCGCAGGGCCTTCAGTCGGGCTTCGTGGGTTTGCATCAGCATCTTGTCGGCTCCCGGCTTGCGCGCGGGCCTTGCCGCGCGTCAGAGTATGTCTAGAACCCCCCACATAGGCCGCTTGCCTGCGGCTTTCCACCGGGCACTTTGTTCAAGGAAGTTTTCAACGTGTCGAAATCCCGCCTGAGCGTTCTGACCATCGCCTCCGCCCTTGCCGCCTTGATCACCAGCACCGCATCCGCCGATACACATGAGGACAATACCAGCGTGACCATGACGCCTCCCGTCGCCGAAAAGCGCGAACACAGCTACACCCACCACGGCATCACGATTTCCGACCCGTATGACTGGCTCTACGACAAGTCCTATCCGACCGTCGATGACGAGGATGTGCTCGACTATGTGAAGGCGGAGAACGCCTATTTCGAAGCGCAGATGGCTCCGCAGGCGGAATTGACCGAGGCGCTGTTCACCGAGATGCGCGCCCGGATCAAGGAAGACGACAGCACCGTGCCGCAACGCCGGGGCGACTTCCTCTACTGGTCCGA
Source organism: Erythrobacter aurantius (assembly GCF_023823125.1). Classification (NCBI taxonomy): domain Bacteria; kingdom Pseudomonadati; phylum Pseudomonadota; class Alphaproteobacteria; order Sphingomonadales; family Erythrobacteraceae; genus Erythrobacter; species Erythrobacter aurantius. Next base: position 668,032 of record NZ_CP090949.1, read on the forward strand.
ATTCGAAGAAGGCGCGCAATATCGCAAGCATTACCGCAAGCCCGTGGCAGGCGGCGAAGCGCAATTGATCCTCGACCAAAACGAACTCGCCGAGGGGCTCGAATACTTCAGCCTCGGCGCGCTGTCGGTGAGCAAGAGCGGGCGCTATCTCGCCTATTCGACCGACACCAACGGTTCCGAACGCTACACCGCGCGGATCAAGGATCTGGAAACTGGAGAACTGCTGCCGGACGAGATTCCGGGCATCCGTTCGGGCCTCACCTGGGTCGCGAACGACACCGCGCTGGTTTACGGCCCCGCCAATGAGAACTGGCGCACGCTCGAGGCGAAACTGCACGTGATCGGCACCGGCGTCGATGAAGACGTGACCCTGTATGAAGAGGCCGACGAAAGCTTTGGCGTGGGCGCGGGGCTTTCTGCGCAGGAGGATTACCTAATCATCGCCACCGGCGACAACGAGACGAGCGAAGTGCGCTTCGTTTCCGCCGACAACCCCACCGGACCGCTCACGCTGGTGAAGGAACGACGCAAGGGCGTAGAATACAGCGTCGACATCCGTGAAGGGGAAGTCTGGGTGTGGACCAATGACGATCACATCAACTTCCGCCTCGCCAAGGCCGATCTGGCGACGCCGGGCCAATGGGAAACGGTGATCGCGGGGTCGGATGAATTCTACCTCACCGATTTCGACCTGTTCGAAGGTTTCTTCGTCACCGAAGGGCGCTTGAACGGCCTCGATCAGGTGCAGATCCGCAGCTATGACGCGCCCACAGCGGCAAAGCCGATCGCCTTCCCCGAAACGAGCTATACCGCCGGGCTGTCGAACAATCCTGAATACGCGCAGACCAAACTGCGGCTGTCCTATGAAAGCATGGTGACGCCGGATTCGGTCTATGATTACGATGTCGCCGCAGGGTCGCTCGAACTGCTCAAGCAGCAGGAAATCCCGAGCGGTTATGACGCGTCGCAATATGTGACCGAACGGCTGACGATCCAGGCGCGCGACGGGACGATGGTTCCGGTCAGCATCCTCTATCGCAAGGATCGCGACGAAATGAACGGCGGGCCGGGCGGTCCGCTGCACCTCTATGCCTATGGCGCATATGGCTATGCCGTGCCGCCGGGCTTTTCGACCACGCGGCTTTCCCTCGTGGATCGCGGTTTCGCCTATGCTATCGCGCATATTCGCGGCGGCGATGATCTGGGGCGGCGCTGGTATCTGCAGGGCAAGATGTTCGAGCGGACCAACACCTTCAACGATTTCGTCGACGTCGGGCGCGGATTGATCGCCAAGGGCTACACCGTCGAGGGCAAAGTTACCGCCAGCGGCGGTTCGGCGGGCGGTGAATTGATGGGCGCGATCGTCAATCAGGACCCGGCGCAATACGGCGCGATTGTCGCGCATGTGCCGTTTGTCGATGTGCTCAACACCATGCTCAACAAGGACCTGCCGCTGACGCCGGGCGAATGGCAGGAATGGGGCAACCCTATCGAGAGCAAGGAAGCCTTCGCCTATATCCTCAGCTACTCGCCCTATGATCAGGTGAAGGCGCAGGATTACCCGCCGATGCTGGTGACGGCAGGGCTGAACGATCCGCGCGTGACCTATTGGGAGCCGGCAAAATGGGTCGCGAAGCTGCGTGATACCAAGACCGACGACAATGTGCTGCTGATGAAGACCAACATGGGCGCAGGCCATGGCGGCCAATCGGGCCGCTGGAACAGCTTGCGCGAAACGGCGGAGGAATTCGCCTTCATCCTGTGGCAGATGGGCATGGCCAAGTGAGGCTGGCCGATTACCTCGGCAAGCAACTGAAATCGGACGAGATGATCGATCTGCTCGAGGCCCACGCGCTTGAGGTCGTCTATCATTTCGACCACTTTCACGAAGGTGCGCCGGATGAGTATCGCATTACCGACGCGTCCGCCGGTTTCGAGATGCTGCGCGACGAGAGCCAGAAGGTCAGGACGGTCTTCTGCTACGTGAGCGCAGAAGGCGGGATCTCCGCGATTGAGCCCGCAATCGTCGGAGTGCCGTTCCTCCATTCCATCGCTGAAGTCGAAGCGACGGGCCGGACGATGGAATGCGAGTTCTCATCCAAGGAAGGGATCGAGTTTCTCGGCCGCGAATTGAGCTGGGCAAAGCTGACGTTCGGCGCCCGCGCCTGGCACTACGAGTTCGAGAACGCGGCGCTGCGAAAGATCACACTGATGGAAGGCTGGTCCGCGCCATGACGAGAGCATTGATCGGAATCGAGATCGTCTGCCTTTTGGTGGTGCTGTTGCTTGCGTTCTATGCGCTGTCATGGACAGGGCCGGAAAACTGGGCCCTCGTCGGCCTGTTGCTGTATGGCGGCCCTGCGCTGATTGTCCTTTTGGCAGCAATGATCGTGGCGCTTATCCTCGTGACAACTTCCAAGGCCGAAGCCGTGCAGAAGACAAAGCTCAGATGGTGGGCCACCATGCCTGCCGTAATCGGGGCCCTGTTGTTCACTTCAGTCGTCTTGTTCAAGACCAGTTGATGCCCAACCGCTTTACCCGCACCTTCACCGCCGCGCCCGAGCACATTGACGAGCTGGGCCACGTCAACAATTCGGTCTGGGTCCAGTGGATCCAGGACATGGCGACCGCGCATTGGGAGGCCGTGGCGGCGAACGCGCATCAGGAGCAGTTCTTCTGGGTCGTGATCCGGCACGAGATCGATTATCGCGGCAATATTTCCGAAGGGGAAAGCGCGCTCGGCACGACATGGATCGAAGGCGATCCGCGCGGGGCCAAATCGGTGCGACGGGTCGAGTTCACCGACCCTAGCGGCAAGGCGCTGGTCAGCGCGGCGACCACTTGGGCCATGCTTGATCGTGAAACGGGCAGGCTGGCGCGGATCAGGCCCGAAGTGCTCGCGCCCTTTGCGCAAGATTAGGCTGCGGCCTCGCCGGCAGGGCGTTGCTGGGGCCGTTCGCTGAACACCTTCAAGCGCTCGAAATACATCCGGTTGCGGCCCGTGGCCTTCGCTTCATAGAGCAGCCGGTCGGCGCGGGCGTAAAGATCGTGGAAGCCCATCAGGGTATCGGATGCGCGCGGCAGTTCGATCACGCCCATGCTGGCGGTGACGGGGCGATCCAGCCCTTCGACATCGCTCGCGATGCGCAGCGGCACGGCCTGGCGCAGCGATTCCGCCCGCTCGACCGCGCGCTTGCCGCGCAGCAGAAGCACGAATTCCTCCCCGCCAAGCCGCACCGCAATCGTATCGCGATCTTCCCCGCCGCGGATCGCGTCGGCGCAGGCGATCAGGGCACGGTCGCCCACCTGATGGCCGAAACGGTCGTTGATCTGCTTGAACCGGTCAAGGTCGATCAGCGCGAAAGTGTCGAAACCTTGCCGGCGCAATTCGCCAAACCGTGCTTCCAGCGCGCGCCGGTTCATCAATCCCGTCAACGGATCGCGTTCGGACAGCTGCTCCATCATCCGCGCTTCCGAAACTGCGGCGTCGCGTTCGCGTCTGATCTTGATAATCCGATCGACGATCCCGAGCGAGGTAAACACCACCTCCATCACCGCGCCGATGCGGAGCAGCCACTGTGCATCGATATAGCCGCCATCGGTGCCGAGCATGGTCCCGATCCGCAAGATGCCCAGAATCACGAACGGCACCCATGCCACCAGCTGGAACCACACTGCCCTGCTGCCCCGGCGGGCGGCATCGATGACGAACCACATCATCAGCGCCAGCATCGGTGCGAAAGTGGCGTAGTAGAATTTGGCGGAATAGGGTTCGAGCGCGTCGATCCGTGCCATCCTCGCCAGTGTGATCACGATCAGGCAAACGGCGGCGATTTCCAGCGCCCGGCGCAGTTTCATGGACTGTCGCTCGGTTTCGACGAACCGCGTGGCGAACATCACAGCGCAGACCATCACGAGGCCGAAGGAACCGATGGCCAGATGGTTCATGGGATTGATCGACATCGGCCAATACAGCACGATCAGACCACTGGTCATCAGATGCATCGCCATCGCCAGCGCAAGACCCGCGTGCCACAACAGGAACGGGCCTCGCAGCGCCTTGTAGAACCCCAGATTGAGGATCGCGGGCAACAACAGGAAGCCGACGAAGATCGCGATCGTCACCCTTTCCCATTCGGCATTCGGGTCTTCTCCGCGAGGTTGCGACACAATCCGCGCGGAGGTGATGGTCGTGGGAAATTCCGCGCCCTCGAAGACCGCGATGTGAGCGGTGATCTCCGGTCCACTAAGCGCGACGGGAACCGCAAAGCTGACCCCTGCTGCGCTGGCCATGATGTCCTGTGCTTCGTGGCGCTCCACCGCCGCCGCGCTGTTGCCACGGACTGCGATCATGGTCAGGGCGTCGAGATAGCCGGTGCGGGTTTCGAAATAGCCGCCTTGTCCGTCCTCGGCATTGATCCGTACCGCAATCCGCCCCGGTCCGAGCGGCGGTGTGGTACCGTCGCAGTGCCAATCGAGCGCGGCCGCCGGGATCTGGGCGATGGCCAGACTTTCCGGTACGCTCGCCGCGCAAATTCCCTGGTCTGCCGCGGCTTCGCCTGCCGATTGCGCGCGCAGCCCTTCAGGTGCCAGCCACAGGGCCAGCATCGCCATCAAGGCGAAAAAGGACGAAAGACGCGGAGCGGACATGGTCGCGTCATAGCTTCGCACCTGTTACGATGCCCTTAAGAGCGGACCATTCTGATCAATAGAAAAGAACCGCAAGACAAGGGTTTATCATTGATGAAAAAGCCCTGCGCGAAAGCCCGTAAGGCGGAGAGGCGCACCTTGGCCCGGCTCTACACACTTGACACAAACCGATCATATGGGAGTCGTAATTTGGTCGGGAACGGAATGAAAATGGCCTTGTCGAATTCACATATTGCGCTGACGTGTGCGCTCGCCACGCTTAGCAGTCCTGCTCTGGCACAGGACGATCAGGCTCCGCCGCAAGATCTGGCCGAGGTCGAGGTCAACCCAGCTTCCTCCGTTGAAGACGGAGCTGTACGATCACTCAAGACAACCGTTGAAGCAGCAGACCATAGCACAAGCGTCATTTCAGACGACATGTCCCCGAACCCGCACGGCAACGGTTGGAGTTTCAAGCCGATCGGTCGCCTTCAATTCGACGCCGGCCATATCGATGTCCCTACTTCGACCGGGAGAAATCACGGCTTTGGCGCGGGAACTCGGCGAGCGCGATTGGGCGCATCGGGCGATATTCCGGGTGGTTTCGACTACAAGATCGAATTCGATTTCACTGCTGGCGAGGCAACAGTATTCGACGCGAATCTATCCTACGCAGTTGGCGATGTCGAAATCCTCGTGGGTCAGTTCAACACCTTTCAGGGGCTGGAAGAACTGACCAGCAGCTTGCACACCAGCTTCATTGAACGTGCGGCATTCACCGATGTCCTTCCGTTCGAACGCCGCGTCGGCGTCGGGGCCGTTTATCAAAGCGGCGATGTTCTGCTCCAGGCTGGCATCTTCACCGACAACATGATCGACCTGCCCAACAAGAACCGCAGCGTCGATGCGCGGGCAGTGTTCATGCCGAAGCTGGGCGACGCCCAGCTGCATCTGGGCGGTTCGGTGCACTACAACCGCCTCGAAGACGGCGCGACGCTGCATTACCGCCAACGTCCGGGAGTGCATTTCAGCTCCGACCGTTTCATCGACACAGGCGCATTGGCCGCCGATGGTGAACTGGGCTTGGGGCTTGAAGCGGCTGTGATCTCCGGTCCGTTCCATGTTTCGGCAGAGACCTTCTGGCAGACCGTCGACATGACGACAGCGCCAAATGATCCGACCTTCTTCGGCGGATCGATCGAGGCTGGCTATTTCCTTACCAAGGGCGATCGCCGCGGTTACAAGAACGGGACCTTTGACCGGGTGTTGCCCGCCAATCCTGTCGGTGAAGGCGGTATCGGTTCGGTGCAGGTCAACGTCCGTTATGATCGCCTCGACATGAACGATGCGGGCATCATCGGTGGCATCCAGGACGGCTATGCCGCTTCGATCGTGTGGAAGCCGACGGACTACACCATGCTGCTCGCCAATTACGGGCATCTGGAATACACCGATGCAGCTTTCCCTGCCGCCGGTGGAGATCGTCAATACAACGTCGATACCTTCGCTGTGCGCGCGCAGATCGACTTCTGATCAGGAGCCGGACGCTGCCCTTTGTCACATGCCTGTCAAAAGCGCCGGGTAACGGCGCGCAATATCCAAAGTCAGGAACGAACACCATGAAATCGACCACCACTGCCATCATCGCCCTCGCAGCCACGCTGGCACTTGGCGCCTGTGATGCCACCGGGGGTGGCGGCGCGCGCGATTCGATCCGCGCTGTCGGGTCATCGACGGTGTTCCCCTTTGCCAAGCTGGTGGCAGAACGCTTTGTCCTTTCCAATCCGACCTACAAGTCGCCGCTGATCGAATCGACCGGCACCGGCGGCGGCATCCAGCTGTTCTGCTCTGGCAAGGGGCCGCACACGCCTGACATGGCGAATGCGTCGCGCCGGATGAAGGCGAGCGAATTCGACAATTGCGTCGCCAACGGGGTCGAGGAAGTGATCGAGCTCAAGGTCGGCCTCGATGGCATCGCCTTCGCCTCGTCCAAGGGCGGGATCATGCTCAACCTGTCGCCCAAGATCGTCTACGAAGCGATTGCGGCAAAGCCCTATGGCCGCGAACAGACGGCCAAGACCTGGGCCGATGTCGATCCCTCGCTTCCTGCCGAACCGATCCTTGTTTACGGCCCGCCGAGCACTTCGGGCACACGCGATGCGCTCAAGGAACTCGTGCTCGAAGCCGGTTGCGATACCAATCCGGAAATGAAGGCGCTGAAGGACAGCGACAAGGATCGCCACCAGCAGATCTGCACCGAAGTGCGTTCGGATGGCGCCTATGTCGATCAGGGCGAGCAGGACAACCTCATTGTCCAGAAGATCGAGAGCAATCCCAAGTCGGTCGGGGTTTTCGGCTACTCCTATCTCGAAGAGAACCTCGACAAGGTGCAGGGCCTGCCGATGAACGGTGTTGACCCGACCTATGAGAACATCGCCAGCTTCGCCTATCCGGGCGCGCGTCCGCTGTATGTCTACATCAAGAAGGCCCACATGCGCGCGATCCCAGGGCTTGATCTGTACCTGCAGGAATGGATCAAGAGCTGGACCGCCGAAGGCCCGCTCGCCGCGATCGGCCTCGTCGCCCTGCCGGCTGACGAAATGACCGAGAACGCCCGCCGCGTGAACGAGCAGGTGATCATGACCCGCGCCGATCTGACCGGCGAATAATTCCAACCGGAATTCAAATGCATAAGGCGGCGCTTCCCAGGCTGGAAGTGCCGCCTCAATTTTTTGGCACCTGCCTGCCAAGGCTGGGAACAGCTACGCTGTCGCGCTTGCTGAAATAGGCGATGATGGCGTCCGAGACTTTGCCGTGTTCGGCGATCCGCCTTCCTTGCGGGAATGTCGAATAGAGATCTCCGCCTTCGGCAAGGAAGCCCGCGACAGCGACCCTCAACCGCGCATCGTCCGCTACCGGACGCCCCTTGTAGGTAAGCGAGACCAGCCGCTGGCGCTCAGGCCGATCAAGGTCATAGGTCAGCTCGATACCCGAAACCTGCAGCAGCCCGCGCTCGAGCGTCAGTGATTGTTCGAGCACTTCGCGCAATTGCGCGCCTGTCATCTCCATCTCGATGATCGGATCGACAAAGGGATAGGCGTCGAGCAGGTCGACGCGGTGAATTGCTCCGCGTGGCAGGTCCTTGCGCAGGCTGCCGCCGTGGACGAGACCGATATCCGCGCCTGAGGCTTCGACAAAGACATCGGCGAACAGATTGCCGATGGTCGATTCCTCGATGTAGCGGCGGAACATCACGCCTTCGCTCCGCCCGACCCGTTCGAACAATTCGGGAAAGCGCGCGCGATAGGTCTCAATCGTGCCTTCGACCTTCCAGTCCGGAGTTAGGACGGTGGAGTTGACCGGAATCAGCCTGCCATTGTGCTCGACGATCGTGCCGGTGCTGGGATCGAACCACAATTCGAGCATCCCCAAGTGCGTGCCCTGACCATAGGTTTGCATCACCAGCGTGCCCGTCACTGGGTGGATCAGCGCCTGCTCCGTCCCGGCATCGGCATGGCCGCCCAGCAGCACGTCGATCCCCTCGACCGCCCCGGCGAGCGCCATGTCGGCCTCGACCCCGCGTGCGAGGCGTGGGTCGCTTTCCGCATCGGTCTGCATCGGTGCAGTCTTGCCCATGTGAGTGAGCAGCACGATCAGGTCGACATCATCGCGCAATTCCTCGACCGAGCGGCGCACCGCGATGACCGGGTCGATCACGTCAAGCTCGTCGATGAAGGAGGGGATGATCGCGGTCGCCGCGTCTTGCCCCATGATCCCGATAACGCCGATCCGCACCCCGCCGCGTTCGATGATCGTGTGCGCTTGCGCGAATGGATGCTGCGTGTCCTTCCACAGCAGGTTCGCCGCGAGCACGGGAAAATTGGCGCGGTTCTTCTCCCAGCTCAGCACCGCTTCGCCATATTCGAATTCGTGATTGCCGATCGCCATCGCGTCGTAACGCATGGTGTTCATCAGTTCGAAGGCGAGCTGACCCTGGGTCCGCTTGGCGAGTGCACCGGTGAAGATATCGCCCGAATCGAACAGGAAGGTGGTGGGCCGTTCGGCGCGGATCGAATTGATCAGCGTGGCCAGCTGCGGGACGCCGCCGATCTGCTCCATATCGTCGAGCCAATATGCCTCGATCGGGTCATAGGCGCTTTCGACATCATTGGTGAACAGCAGGGTGATGTGCTGGGCGGGAACCGAGTCGGCGCTTGCGGCGGTGGACGCGAATGCGAGCAGGGCGCCCAGCAGCGGACCGACAAGGCCGCGCATCAGATCGGATTTCCGTCCTGATCGCGGAAGATTTCGCGCCGCCCGACGTGGTTGGCCGGGCCGACCAGCCCTTCGCTTTCCATCCGCTCGATCCATTTGGCGGCGGTGTTGTAGCCCACGCCCATCTGGCGTTGCAGCCACGAACCGGAAGCCTTCTGGTTCTCGATCACGATCTGGCAGGCCTGACGGTACTTGCGCTCTTCGGGATTGTCGCTGGCGGTGAATTCGTCCTCGAAGGCAAAGCCGCCTTCCTCGGGTTCCTCGGTGACGGCATCGACATATTCGGGCGCTCCTTGCGCGCGCCAGAAATCTGCCACCGCTTCGACTTCCTCGTCCGAAACGAAGGGGCCATGGACGCGGATCGTCGCGCCGGTGTTGGGCTTGTAGAGCATGTCGCCCCGGCCCAGCAGTTGCTCTGCCCCCTGTTCGCCAAGGATGGTGCGGCTGTCGATCCGGCTTGTCACCTTGAAGCTGATGCGGGTCGGCAGGTTGGCCTTGATCACGCCGGTGATCACGTCGACCGAGGGGCGCTGCGTCGCCATGATCAGGTGGATGCCCGCCGCGCGCGATTTCTGCGACAGGCGCTGGATCAGCACTTCGATTTCCTTGCCCACCGTCACCATGAGGTCGGCCAGTTCGTCGACGATCAGAACGATTTGCGGCAGCGGCTGGTAATCGAGCTGTTCCTCCTCGTACAACTGCTCGCCGGTATCGGGATCGAACCCGGTCTGCACCCGGCGGCCCAGCGGCTTGCCCTTGGCGGCGGCGGCGCGCACTTTCTCGTTGAAGGAGTTGATGTTGCGCGAATTGATGCTGCTCATCATGCGATAGCGCCGCTCCATCTCCTCCACCGCCCATTTCAGCGCGCGCACGCTCTTGTGCGGTTCGGTGACAACGGGGGAGAGCAGGTGCGGGATATCGTCGTAACTCTTCAGCTCCAGCACCTTGGGGTCGATCAGGATCAACCGGCATTCCTCGGGTGTGAAGTGATACAGCAGCGACAGCAGGATGCAGTTTAGGCCCACCGACTTGCCCGAACCGGTTGTCCCGGCGACCAGCAAGTGCGGCATGGCGGCAAGATCGGCGATGATCGGTTCGCCCGCGATATCCTTGCCCAGAATGATCGGAAGATTGCCCTTGGACTCGGCGAAATCGGCCGAGGCGGCGAGTTCTTTCAGCATCACCACCTGACGATCGGCATTGGGCAATTCGATTCCCATCACCGTCTTGCCCGGAATGGGAGAGACGCGCGCGGAAATCGCGCTCATGTTGCGGGCGATGTCTTCGGCAAGGCCTACGACGCGGCTCGCCTTGATCCCGGGCGCGGGCTCCAGTTCGTACATTGTCACCACCGGGCCGGTGCGCACCGCGGTGATTTCGCCCTTCACATTGAAATCATCGAGCACGTTTTCGAGCAGGCGGGCGTTGCGTTCCAGCGCCAGCTTGTCGAGCTTGGGCCCGCTGTCGGCGGGCGGATCGGCAAGCAGGTCGAGGCTCGGCAATTCATAGGTGGCGAACATGTCGCGCTGGTTCTTGCGGGCCGGTTCGGCGCGCTTGGGCGGGGCCGAAGGGTCGGTAATTTCTGGCGATCGCCGGGGCGCAGGCTCGGCAGCGCGCTCGGGCCGTCCCTTGGCCCGTCGGGCCTTGCTGGCCGGGGCTTCGAGCGGGTCGTCATCGGCGAAATCGAGCGCTGTATCACGCCCGACAAACGGCAGCCTTGATAAGAGGCCGCCTGTCAGCGCGCCGCCGCCAAGGAAATTGGGCAGGGTCATCAGCTTGCGCCAGTCGATCGCGAAGATGCGCGTCACCAGCGCGGTTCCCCCGGCGAGGCAAACGAAGGCCGCACCCAGAGTGATCCATCCTGCGGCGCCTTCGCCAAAACGGGCTGCAACAGCTTCGATCCCCGTCGCGCCGAGCAGGCCCGATATTCCGCCAAGCTGCGCGGGCAAGGTTCCGCCGGTGCGTTCGAACGCGAGCGACAGCACCGTGCCGAACAGCATCATCGCGATCAGCAAGAGGCCGGTGGGCAGCCACCAGCGGGTGCCTTCGCCGTCGTCATCGGCCCCGTCCAGTTCGACGGCGCGCCACAGCTTGCGGGCCGAAATATAGAGCAGCGGCAACAGCAATACGCCCGGCAGGCCAAAGGCGAATAGCACCCGGTCGGAAATCCATGCGCCCCAGCTTCCCATCCAGTTCGCGACCTGATCCGGCGCGGCGGCGGTCGATGGGCTGGGATCGGTCTGCGTATAGCTGGCAAGCGACAGGGCGAGGAAGACCATCGCCATCAGCAGCACGCCCGCGCCGGTCATCTGCACGGCGCGGCGGATGCTGCGGCGCAGGCCGATGCGCCAGTCAGCGGTGGGTTGCTTGCGGGTGTTCATTGCGCGGGTCGCCATTGGGGGCTCCTGTATCGGAACACATCATGAATCCTTGGCGAGTCCGGGTCAAGGAACAAGCGTTCGGCTGAGCCCGTCAATCGCCGCCCAACGCGGCCAGCCGAGCACGCGTGCGCGGTCTGCATCCATGCCGCCGAGCGCGATAACGGGCACCTGCGCATGCTGCGCGAGCAATCGAAACCTTACCGGGCCGAGCACTTGCCCGCCGGGATGCGAGCGTGTCGTGAACACCGGTGACAGCAGCACGGCATCCGCTCCCAGCCGGCTGGCCAGCCCGATCTCGCCAAGATCATGCGCCGTCGCCAGATGCAGCAGCCCCGCCCGCCTCGGCCAGAGCGAACGCGGCGCGCCGTAAATCCCGTCCGCGCCCCATTCGGTCGCGGTGAGGGCGCTGTCGGCAAGCACAATCACATGGCCGCGACCGCGCGCGATGCGCCGCAGCCTCAGAAACCGCTGCAAACGTTCAGGCCCGTCGAGGTGATAGTGGCGATAGATGAACCCGCTTCCGCGCGGCAGGTGGCGCAGCGCATCCTCAAGACCTGCGTCATTGCGTGCATCGGAGATGAGCCACAGATGCGGGAGGGGCTTTAAACGTTTCACGCTCGCTCTATAGCGCGCCCTATGGAAAGTGCAGCAACCCGCCTTGAAGAAGTTCGCGCCAGTATCGCGCGCGTGTGCAAACCCGCCCGGCGCGAAGCCGCGGATGTGACCCTGATCGCGGTCAGCAAGACGCATCCGGCCGAGCGGATCGAGCCGCTGCTGGAGGCCGGGCACCGCGTCTTTGGCGAAAACCGGGTTCAGGAGGCGCAAGGCAAATGGCCCGCGCTGCGCGATGCCTATCCGGATGTGGAACTGCACCTGATCGGGCAATTGCAATCGAACAAGGCGGATGATGCGGTGGCGCTGTTCGACGTGATCCATTCGCTCGACCGGCCCAGCCTGCTGAAGGCGCTGGCAGCGGCGATGGACAAGGCAGGCAGGCGGGTGCCGTGCTTCGTGCAGGTCAACATCGGTGACGAGGAGCAGAAGGGCGGCTGCGCGATTGCCGATCTGCCAGCGTTTCTCGAACAGGTGCACGCCTCCGGCATTCCGGTCGCCGGGCTGATGTGCATTCCGCCCGCAGATATCGAACCCGCGCCGTTCTTCGCGCTGCTGGCCAAGCTGGCCAAAGACAACGGGCTGGACGGCCTCTCCATGGGGATGAGCGGCGATTACGAGACGGCGGTGATGCTGGGCGCGACGCATGTCCGGGTGGGTACGGCGTTGTTCGGCGCGCGGGGCGCATGACGCCCGAAGCGTTTGCAGCGCGCTGGGTGCAGCGCCTGTCGGACGGGGCATGGGTGCGGTTTGAACATGGCGCGCCCGATCCGGCGGCTTTCATCCATTCGGCGGTGGCTGACGGGTTCGTCGGCTCGCTCGGCCTCAAGCGCATCGGCTACAATTGGGAATTGCTTGATCCGTCAGGCGACGCATCCGCGCCGCGCTCCGCAACGGGTGAATTGACGCTCGCAATGTCGGGCGACCTCGCCAATCCCAACCGGCCGTGGCTGCCCGAAGAGGAAGCGCGCCGGTGTACTGGTGATTTTCTGGCACTGTTTGATTCCGCAAGCCGCACGATCGTCTCCAACCGGTACGACGGATTGTGGAACCCGATTGCGGGCCATGCCGTCGAATGGGGTTTCGTCGGCTGGGACAGGGACCGGATCGCGTTGTTGCTGCTCGCCGCGCAATGAAAAAGGCGCCCCGTTTCCGGAGCGCCTTTCTCTTTGTTAGCGGAGTATCTGATCAGAACTCGAACAGGGCCTCGATCCCGACGTTCCGGCCGCGCTGGAGCGGCGAGAAGGTGCCGGCACCGGGCAGCGGATCGAACGGACGGTTGATGCCGTTCGACAGCGGGCCACCAAACGGGATCTGGGTGTCGCCACCGACCTGCACCTGATCGAACAGGTTGCGGCCGTAAACCGACAGCGACAGGCCATCGACCGGGGTGACCCAGGTGATGTTCGCTTCGAGATTGCTGATGTCCTGCACGAAACCGCGGTTGTCATCGGTGTAGGCGAATTCGTCGCGATACTGGTAGTTCACGCGGGTGAGGATTTCGCTGTCACCGAGGAACAGTTCGTGGACAAGGCCCACGCCCCAGGTGATTTCCGGAACGCGCGGCAGACGCAGGTTGAGGTCTGCATCGTTGATCAAGCCGTCACCCGAAATGTCGAACAGGATTTCGTCATATTCGTCATCGATGATGCCGATGTTGGCAGTGAACAGCAGCGAATCCGACACGCGCATGCGGGCTTCGGCTTCGACACCGGTGATGGTGGCATCGGCGGTGTTGAAGATCGACTGGGCCACACCCGAAACCGGGTCCGACTGGTTCACTTCGCGCTGCATGTTCTCGATCTTGGTGATGTAGGCCGCCACGTTGATCGTGAAGGCACCATCAGCCGACTGGAACTTGCCGCCGATTTCGAAATTGTCGACCTGTTCTTCGTCAAACGAGAACGTGCCGCCCGGACGGGCAACGATCGCTTCGAATGCGTTGGCGTTGGTGATGCGGAAGTTGTAGCCGCCCGAACGGAAACCGCGGGTCCAGTGGCCATAGACCTGGCTGTCGTTGAATTCGTACTGCAGGCCGAGCTTGGGCGAAAGGTTGCGGAACCGCACCCGATCGGAGAAGCCGTTGTTTTCCGTCGGGATGAACGGGTTGGTGCCGGTCGTCGGGCAGGTGCTGTCGACCACCGAACAGGCCGGACGCGGACGCACATAGGTAACATCGGCGTCCTTGGTTTCCTGGCTCCAGCGGATGCCGGCGATGATCGACAGATCGCTGGTCAGATAGAACTGGCCGTTGACGAAAGCGCCCAGCACTTCGTGATCCTGACGGCCGCCACCGAAGAAGGTAAGCGGGGTCGAAACCGGGATCTGGCGCACTTCGGTGTAGGCGAGCGTCTGGTCGAAATAGAAGCCGCCGACGGTCAGGTCGAAATTGTCGGTCGAGATAGCATAGCGCAGCTCGTTCGAAATCTGGTCCTGCGCGGTTTCAGTGTTCGAGTGGAACAGGAAAAGCGTGGTCGCGTCGATGTCGGCGTCGGTCAGCGCGCTGTAGTCGCGATAGCCGAAGATGTTGGTCAGCGTACCCGGGCCGATATCCCACTCCGCAGTCAGCGAGGTGGTGAGGATTTCGGTGTCGTAGAAGCCGGCGTTGTCGATTGCGAAATCGAAGCTGTCACGGTCAAAGATGCCACGGTTCTGGCCTGCCGGGCCGTCGCCCTTCGAATCGAAATAGTCGACCTTGCCGGTAAGGGTCAGGTCGCCCAGCCGCGCTTCGAGTGCGCCGCGCAGGATGTAGGTTTCGGCCTGGCCGAAGTTCGATCCGTCGAAGCTGTTTTCGAAATAGCCGCGATCGTTGTTGTAGTAGCCTGCAACCTTGAACAGCAGCGTGTCTTCGACGATCGGGCCGGAAAGCACTGCGCTGGCGGTGTAGTTTTCGCCGCCACGGCCGCCGTCAACCGGGCCGTCAACCGCCGCGCGGACCTTGCCGCGGAAATCTTCGGTCGGGCTGGTCGTGTTGATCAGCACAGCGCCGCCGGTCACGTTGCGACCGAACAGGACGCCCTGCGGACCGCGCAGGATTTCGACGCTTTCAAGGTCGAAGATGTCGAACACCACGCCGCCGTTGATGCCGAGGTACACGCCATCGACGAACACGCCGACGGTCGGATCGATCGACGGAATCGACGAGTTGATGCCAAGGCCGCGGATCGAGAAGTTCGCGGTGCCGCGGCTGGTGCCGATCTGGTCGAGGCTGACGTTGGGAGCCTGGAACGAAAGGCCCTGCACATCGCGGATCTTGAAGGCTTCCAGCGTGTCTTCGTTGAACGCGGTCACGGCCAGCGCGACATCCTGAACATCTTCGGGATCGCGGGTCTTGGTGCCGGTGACGACAATGTTGCCGATGGTGTCGAGCGCGCTGGCGCGCTCCTGCGACTGGGCATCGTCTGCGACGGTTTCGTCCTGGGTGGTCTGAGCCAGTGCGGCAAAGGGGGTTGCAGCACACGAGCAAAGAAGAAGCGCGGTAAGGGTCCGCGCCGGGGTACGGATATTCATGTAATAACCTCTCCTGACGTAGGGGAGGTTGCCTCTAGAAAATCAGTAGCGCCAGCGCAACCTATTCCGTCGGTCGCTGGTCGAACGGCTCGTGTTGTTGGTCTGGCAGGCCCGAAAAATCAGGCCTTTTCGTGTTCGCGCTGGCGTTCGTCACTGGCGGCTGAAAGCAGGGCCGCTTCGATTTCGGCGAGACGATCGGGTGCGGTCACCTTGCTGCCGGTGAGATCGGTGACATAGAAAGTATCCGCCACCGCTTCGCCATAGGCGGTGATATGCGCTGACTGGACGATCAGGTTCGCCTTGAACAAGGCATGCGCCAGGCGGTTGAGCAGCGCCGGACGATCGCGCGCGGTTACCTCGATCACGGTGAAGTGGTTGGACGCCGAATTGTCGAAACCGACACGCGGGGCGACGGCAAAGGCCGTTGCGCGCGAATGGGCCAGCGGGCGTGCAGCGAGCTTGGGCACCAGTTCGACATTGGCCTGCAGCGCATCGCGCACGCCTTTCTTCAGCCGGGCGATCTGGGTTTCCTCGCGGAACGGGCCGCCGTGCTGATCCTGCACAAGGAAGTTGTCGAAGGCATAGCCGTTCATCGCGGTGTGAATGCGCGCATCGATGATGTTCGCACCGGCCAGATGCATCCCGCCCGCCATGCGATAGAACAGGCCGGGGTGGTCGGGTGCGATCACGCTGACGAGCGTCGCGCCGCGATCCTCGTCCACCTCGCAGTGGATCGAGAGATGGTCCTTGATCCGCCGTGCTTCTTCATACTGCACAAGGTTCTTGGCGATGATGTCTTCGGGTTCGGCGACCCAATAGGCGTCTGCCATCAGCTCGCCCACTTCCTCGACCAGATAGGCTTTCTTGCCCAGCAGCTCGCCGGTCGCAGCCTTGCGCGCAGCAACACGCTGGGCGCGGCCGGTGCGTTTGTGGCCCAGCCGCAGCCGTTCCTGCGCCGCATCGTATAGCTCGCCGAGCAGCTGCCCTTTCCAGCTGTTCCACGTTCCCGGCCCCACGGCGCGAATGTCGACCGCGGTAAGGATCGCGAGATTGCGCAGCCGTTCGAGCGATTGTACCTGCGCGACAAAATCCTCGATCGTCTTGGGATCGGTCAGGTCGCGTTTTTGCGCGGTGGAGCTCATCAGCAGATGGTGGAGCACCAGCCACGCGACCAGCTCGGTCTCTTTTTCGTCGAGCCCGAAACGCGGGCACAACTCGTGCGCCACCTCTGCGCCCAGCACCGAATGATCGCCGCCGCGTCCCTTGGCGATATCGTGCAGCAGCACCGCGACGAACAGCGCCCGGCGCGAGGCGACCTTGTGGATCTGCCGGGTCGCGCGCGGATGATCGGCTTCGAGCAGGCCGCGCTCGATCTGAGACAGCAGGCCGATCGCGCGGATCGTGTGTTCGTCGACGGTGTAGTGGTGGTACATGTCGAACTGCATCTGCGCATTGACCCGCCCGAAATCGGGCACGAAGCGGCCGAACACCCCTGCCTCGTTCATCCAGCGCAGCGCGGTTTCCGGGTCTTTGCGCCCGCCCAGCAGATCGAGGAACAGCGCATTGGCGCGCGGGTCCTTGCGCACCGAGGCGTCGATCAGCCTGCTGTCGCGGTCCGCCTGCCGCATCGTCTGGGGGTGGACTTCGAGCCCTTCGGCTTCGGCAATCTGGAACACTTCGATCAGCCGCACCGGGTCCTTTGCGAACCAGTCGTCGCTTTGCGCCTTGATCCGCCCGCTGTCGATCACATAACCCCGGTGCACGCGCGGCTTGGCCGACCATCCGGCGAAGAAGCCGCTGCGTGCGCGTTTCTTGGCGTATTGTTCGTCAAGGTGGGCGAGGAACACGCCCGTCAGATTGCCGACCCGTTTTGCCTGCAGGAAGTAATACTGCATGAAGCGTTCGACCGCGCTTTTGCCCGGTCGATCGGCAAAGTTCATCCGTTCTGCCACCTGCCGTTGCAGATCGAAGGTCAGCCGGTCCTCTGCCCGCCCGGTGATGACGTGCATGTGGCACCGCACTGCCAGCAGGAACCCTTCGGCGCGGCGGAACCCACGATACTCGCTTTCCGTGAACAGCCCGACACTGACAAGGTCCGCGGCGCTTTCGACGCGGTGCTTGTACTTGCCGATCCAGTACAGCGTTTGCAGATCGCGCAGGCCGCCCTTGCCTTCCTTCACATTGGGTTCGACGACATAGCGGCTGTCGCCCATGCGCTTGTGCCGCTGGTTGCGCTCCTCGAGCTTTTGCGAAAGGAACTGCTGCTCGCCGCCCTTGGCCACTTCGTTCCAGAAACGCTGGCGCAGTTCCTCGTAGACACCCTGGTCGCCCCAGATCAGCCGCCCTTCGAGAAGGGCGGTGCGGATCGTCAGGTCGTCCTTTGCCATGCGCATGGTGTCGGAGATGGTGCGGCTGGAATGGCCGACTTTCAGACCGAGATCCCACAGCATGTACAGCATCGCCTCGATCACCTGTTCGCACCAGGGTGATCGCTTCATCGGTGTGACAAAGGCGATATCGACATCCGACTGTGGCGCCATTTCCGCGCGGCCATATCCGCCCACCGCCAATACGGCGAGCCGTTCGGCGGTGGTGCGATTGCCCGGCGGATAGACCATTTCGGTCACGTAATCGTGGATCACGCGCACGATCTGATCGGTCAGGAACGCGTAGCCGAGCGTGATTTCGTGTCCAGCCGAAGGCTTTTCAGCGAGGCGGGATTCAAGCTCCCGCCGCCCGTCATCAAGCGCGCTCTGCAAGGCGGCCAGAACGGATTTGCGCGCGTTCTTGCCGTGCTGTTCGACGAGGCTGGCGATCTTGCCCGTCAATTCGCGGCGATTGATGATCGCGCGCTGGCGGGGAACACGCCGACTGGGCAGGCTCCAGTCGGTCATCGCGTTCCCCCCAGTTGTATCACCGGCAAAACGGGCAGCGGATCAGGCCGCCGCCAGCTGCTTGGTGTAGGTTTCGCGCAGCGACTTCTTGTCGATCTTCTGCGTGCCAAGGCGAGGGAGAGCTTCATCGGTTACCCAGATATGCTCTTCCAGCGGAACCTTGAAGGGCGCAATGCGGGCCAGCAGGAATTCGCGCAGTTGAGCCGCCGTCATCGGGGTGCGGCCTTCCTTCACGCGGAAGATCGCGGCGGGCACTTCGCCCATGCGATCATCCGGCAGGCCGAACACCGAACATTCGGCGATGTCGCTGTGAGCGTAGATCGCATCTTCCACTTCGATGCAGGTGATGTTTTCACCGCCGCGGATGATGATGTCCTTCTTGCGATCGACGATGAAGAGGTAGTCGTCTTCATCAAGGTAGCCGAGATCGCCGGTGCGGAAGAACTGGTCCTTGGTGAAGGCCTTGGCGGTCGCTTCCTCATTGTCCCAATAGCCGCGGAAATTGGCGACGCTGCGGATGCAGACTTCGCCGACCTTGCCCTTTTCGAGATGATTGCCGTCATCATCGAGAATCGCCAGTTCCACCAACGGGCGCGATGCCTTGCCGGTCGATCCGGGTTTGGCGAGGTAGTTTTCGTTGAAGTTGCCGCAGCCCACCGCATTGGTTTCGGTGAGGCCATAGCCGAGGATCGGGAAACCGCCGGGGAAGGCGTCTTTGATCCGGGTGACGTGTTCAACCGGGCGCGGCGCACCGCCGGCAGCAAAGCTCTTGCACGCCGACAGGTCATGTTGCGCGCGGTTGGGATGGGTGGCGATCTCATAGCTCATCAGCGGCACGCCGACGAAATAGGTGACCTTTTCCGCATCCATCAGGCGCAGCGCCTCTTCGGCGTCCCATTTCGGCATCAGCACCAGCTTGCGCGCGATCGCGTAGCTTTGCAGGAACAGCGGCACTTCGCCGGTGACGTGGAACAACGGCACGGCCACCAGCGCGCAGGGTTGTGCGCTTACGTCTTCGCCCTGGCTTTCGAGATGGAACTTGGCCATCGCGCTCTGGGCGACATAGTTCATAACCCCGGAAACAACGCCACGATGATCGGAGTATGCACCCTTCGACTGTCCGGTCGATCCCGAGGTGTAGAGGATGGTCGCCAGATCGTCCGGCCCCAGCTGGCCCAGCATCTGCATCGCCACCGATCCGGCCATGTCGGCAGGCGCGGCCCAGACATTGGCAAGGCCTTCTGACGGAGCGGTGTGATCGATCATCACCAGTTCCGCGTCATGCTCGGTACCTTCGAGCCGCGCGGCACGTCCTGCATCGGCCAGCACCAGCTTGCACTGGGCCAGGCGGATGCCATAGGCGAGCTCTTCCCCGCCCCAGAACCCGTTGAGCAGCGTCGCGCAGCCGCCAGCCATCGCGATGCCCATGTACGCGATCATCCAGTTGGCCGAATTGCGCGCCGCGATACCGATCCGGTCGCCCTTTTCGACGCCATGATGCTTCACCAGACCTTCGGCGACGCACATCGCCGCGGCATAGGTTTCGCCAAAGGTCAGGCGCAGATTGCCATCGACCAGAAACGGCACGTCCTTATGCTCGTTGCAGAAATGCGCGAAGTAATGCGCCAGCGTCGGCGGGGCGACGGTGAAAGCGGGCATCGTCACGCCGTCGCGTTCGAACGGGCTTGTGTGAAACGGCTGCCCCTCCTGGGTCAGCGCGGTGATGATCTTTTCAAGTGCATTGTCCAGCTGGGTGGGCATGCGGGTCTCTCTCCTTCGTCTCGCCACGAACCGGGCGGGGTTGTCCTCTCGAACTGCCGTGTGGGGTACGGCAGGCAAAACTGATGCGGCGCGCCTGTCGGGATTTGCCAGGGGTCTTTCCCCCGGCCCCATGCTGTGCCAAAACGCCGTATCAACGCGGTTACGCGATACGGCGTATCATTACCATTAAGAGGTTCCATCCGTGCTGTCACTACTTGCTGCAAGCGGCGGCGCTGCAGACCCGATTTACTGGTCGGACCTCGGCATGCGGCCCTATCTGTTCGAACTCGGATCGTTCCAGCTGCGCTATTATTCGCTGGCCTATCTGATCGGGGTGATCTTTGCCTACTGGCACACGTCGAAGGCGCTGAAGACACCCGGCGCGCCGATGGCGCAGCGCCATGCGGACGATCTGTTCTTTTATTGCACGCTGGGCGTGATTCTGGGCGGCAGGCTGGGATACGCGGCATTCTACACCGGTGGCGACACCGGCATTCCCAGCGCATTCACCGATTTTTCGGGTGACGGGTTCATCAGCTGGAAGCTGCTGCGGCTGTGGGATGGCGGAATGAGCTTCCACGGCGGCCTGATCGGCGTGGTGCTGGCGATCCTGTTTGTCACCTACCGCAACAAATTGAACTTCCTGCGGATCTGCGATTACGTCGCCCCCGGCGTCCCGATGGGGATGCTGCTGGGACGCCTTGCCAATTTCAACAATGGCGAATTGTGGGGCCGTGCCACCGATGTGTCGTGGGGCATGGTGTTCCCCGATCCGCGCGCGGGGGAAATCGTGCGTCACCCCAGCCAGCTGTATCAGGCCGGCCTCGAAGGGCTGGCTCTGCTGGTGATCCTGCTGCTGCTGTTCTGGAAGACGAACGCGCGCTATCGCCCCGGTCTGCTGGTGGGTGTGTTCACGCTGGGCATGGGGATTGCCCGCTTTGTTAACGAATTTTTCCGCGAGCCGGATGCACAACTGGCTGACTTCGCGGTGCGAACCGGACTATCGATGGGCCAATGGCTGACAATACCGCTGATACTGATTGGATTGATTGTCACGATCTTCGCCGTGACCAGGAAACCCGTTGGAACGGGGAGCTCGGCGCCGGCCGCGGCCTAGGCAGCATCGCCCTTTTCGGATCGTGGCGCAGCAGTCTGCGCCTGATCGAACCCGACGGCACTGAAACGCTTGTTCCCATCGAACCGGACTATGATCCGGAAGCCGAAGCGCGCGCGCAGGCCGCAGCCGAGGAAGCGCGAAAGGCGGCCGAGGAACAGGCGCGCCGCGAGGCGGAAGAGCGCGAACGGCGCGAGGCCGAGGAACGCGCAAAGGCAGAAGCCGAAGAGCTTGCCAGGGAGCAAGCGCGCATAGCCGCCGAGAAGAAGGCCAGGGAAGAAGCCGAAAAGGCCGCCAAAGCCGCCGAGGAAGAGGCCCGTCGCAAGGCGGAGGCAGAAGCCCGGGCCAAGGCAAAGGCGGAAGCCGAAGCCCGCGCCAAGGCCGAAGCGGAGGAAATGGAACGGATCGAGGCCGAGCTGCGCGAGAAGACCCGGCTCGAACTCGAGCGGCAGGCCAAGGCCGCCGCCGAAGCGAAGGCGAAGAAAGAGGCCGAAGAAAAGGCGCGCAAGGAAGCCGAGGCAAAGGCTGCGGCTGAGGCAAAGGCCAAGGCGGAAGCTGAAGCGAAAGCCAAGCGCGAGGCGGAGGCAAAAGCCAAGGCGGAAGCTGAAGCCAAGGCGAAAGCGGAGGCAGAAGCGAAAGCCAAGCGCGAAGCAGAAGAGAAGGCGAAAGCCGAAGCCGCCGCCAAGGCGAAGAAGGAGGCCGAGGAAAAGGCCAAGCGGGAAGCGGAAGAGAAGGCCAAGCGGGAAGCGGAAGAGAAGGCCAAGCGGGAAGCGGAAGAGAAGGCTCGCCGCGAAGCCGAAGAAAAGGCGAAGAAGGAAGCCGAGGCAAATGCCAAAGCCGCCGAAGAGGCCAAGGCCCGGAAAGAGGCGGAAGAAAAAGCGAAAGCCGAAGCCAAGGCAAAACAGGCTGCGGAAGAGAAAGCCCGAAAAGAAGCAGAAGCCAAGGCCAAGGCAGAGGCAGAAGCTGAAAAGAAGAAGAAAGCCGAAGCAGCGGCGGCAGCCAAGGCTGAAGCCGAAGCCAAGGCGATGGAGGAGGCCGAAGCCGAGGCTGCGAAGAAAGCCCAGGCGGAGAAGAAGGCTCCATCCGCCAAGAAGACCCAATCCGCCAAGAAGGCCAGGCCGTCAGAGCCGAAGCAGGATGCGCCCGCCAAGCCGAAAGATCTTGGTCAGACCTTCCGCCGCCTGATCCGCGAAACCGGCCCGATCAGCCTCGCGCACTTCATGGCGGAGAGCAACGCGCACTATTACACCACCCGCGATCCGCTGGGCGAAGAAGGCGACTTCATCACCGCGCCAGAAGTCAGCCAGATGTTCGGCGAGCTGATCGGCCTGTGGTTTGCCGATCTGTGGGTGCGCATGGGATCGCGCAAGCGGATCCATTATGTCGAACTGGGCCCGGGACGCGGCACGCTGACCAAGGACGCGCTGCGCACCGCCGCGCGCTATGAATTCGACCCACAGATCCACTTCGTCGAAACCTCACCCGAATTGCGCAAGCTCCAGCTTGAAGCCTTCCCGAACGCGACCCACCACCATGATCTGTCGACCCTGCCCGACGATGCGCCGCTGCTGATCATCGCAAACGAATTCTTCGACGCGCTGCCGGTGCACCAGCTGGTGCGCTCGGCACAGGGCTGGCACGAACGCATGATCGGGCTGGACGGCGATGATCTGGTGTTCGTCGCCGGGGACAAGCCGATGGACGCGATCGTGCCGCCCAGCTGGAAAAGCGCGCCGCAAGGGACGATGATCGAAACCAGCGCCGCCGCCAGCGCGGTGATGGCCGAAATCGCCCAGCGGCTGAAGGAGCAGGGCGGGGCCGCGCTGATCATCGACTATGGCCCGTTCGAACTGCGCGCGGGATCGACGCTGCAGGCGCTGCGCGCGCATGTAAAGGTCGATCCGCTCAAGCATCCGGGCGAAGCCGACCTGACCACCCATGTCGATTTCGAACTCCTCAAACATGTCGCCGAAGCCAATGGCGCGGATGTCATGGGCCTGACGATGCAGGGCGACTGGCTGCGCAACATGGGGATCGAAATCCGGCACGAGGCGCTGGTGCGCAAGAACCCGGAAGAAGAGGCCAAGCTGAAACGCCAGTTCGGTCGGCTGGTGGATGACGGCCAGATGGGTGCGCTGTTCAAAGTGCTGGGCATTTGCGGAAGGCGCTGGCCCATCGGGGTCGGTTTCGATTAGAATGTAACCTGCGCCCGTTTCCCGGCGTATTCTGTCCGCACGCTCAGGAGATCCGGCAATGATGGCACGCATGTTGATGGGGTTGCTGACGGCGATTGCCGCGATGATGATCACCGTCACCAATGCCGTCGCGGCAGAGCCGATTTCGGGCCGCTGGGTGACTGCAGAGCGCGACGCGATTGTCGAGATCAAGCCCTGCGGCAACACCACCTGCGGCACGATTTCGCGGTTTCTGGTTCCACCGCCCGATGGCGCGGATCAGCGCGACATCAACAATCCCGAAACCCGGCTGCGCAGCCGAAAGCTGCTCGGGCTGCCGATCCTGACCGAGTTTCGCCAGGAATCGGATTTGTGGCGCGGGCGCATCTACGATCCCAAGTCGGGGCGCAGCTATCGTTCCGTGATCCGCCGCACCGGCCCTGACACGATCGAGGTGCGCGGCTGCATCGGGCCGTTCTGTCAGGCGCAGACCTGGCGCCGGGCGCGTTAGGGTCCTGACCCTAGATCATTTTCCTACTCTCGCCGGTTCGGTTACGGTCATACCGGCTCTTTCAATTTGTTGGTTCTCGGCGGGCTTTGAGGGCCGGGGAATTTTTTTAAAATAGGATATGTGTCAATTTCGATTGAAGCCCCATTTGCCCTTTCAAACCAACAGTTTGATCCGGACATAGGCGGCTGACACTGTGTCGGCTTTGTCAATTTCCCTCGCAGGTGCAGCAATGAAGGCTGCGGGGGGTTACAGCCCGATCTTGCGCGCCAGTTCGCGGGCGGCCTCGGTCGGGTTCAATTTGCCTTCACCTTCGCGGTCCACGGCGAAATTGGCCTCGCGCATGGCCTCCACCGAAATCGCGCCCACCAGCGGCTCAAGCGCGCGGGCGATGCCTTCGTCTTCGGCGATACGCGGTGACAGCATCAGCATCGCGTCATAGCTGGGCAGCGCCTCGCGCGGGTCGCTCAGCACCACCAGCCGGTCCGCCGCGATCCGCCCGTCGGAGGTGTAGGCGCTGATCACGTCGGCCTCGCCCGATTTCAGCGCGTTGTACATGAAGGTGGGCGAGAAATTGCGGGTTTCGCCAAAGCGCATCCCATAGGCATCGCGCACCGAAATCCATTCGGGCCGCTCGAAGAATTCGGGATCGCCGCCGACGGTCAGCTGCGGCGCATAGGGCACAAGTTCCTCAAGCGAGGTCACGCCCAGTTCGGCGGCGCGATCCTCGCGCATGGCGAAGGCATAGGCGTTTTCAAACCCGAGCCGCCCCAGCACCCGGATGCCGGTGTTCGCGCGTTCCCATTCGACGATGGTTGCATACATCGCCTCACGCCCGGGATTGTCGTTGCGGCGCAGCTCGTTGGTCCAGATCGTGCCGGTGTAATCGACCGAGATGTCGATGCTGGAGGAAGCGACAGCGCTGTGCACCACCGCCGATCCCAGTCCGTCGCGATATTCGACGGTGTAGCCCGCCGCCTCAAGCTGCGAACCGATCAGCTTGGCGAGGATGTATTGCTCGGAAAATTGCTTGGACGCGATCACGATGGTGTCTTCGTCATCACCGCCCGACTGGTAGGCCAGCGCCGCTGTCACTCCGGCCACCACGGCGATCAGCGCGCCCAGCCACTTCCACCGCTTGCGTTCGTCAATGCCGCGTTCGATCCACCACAGCAGCCAGTCGGCAACCAGCGCAAGGCCAGCGCTCGCAAGGCAACCTGCCACGACAAGCGCCCAGTTCTGGGTCTGGAGCCCGGCAAAGATCGGATCGCCAAGGCTCGGCTGGCCGATCGTGGTCGAAAGCGTGGCCGCGCCGATGGTCCACACGCTCGCGGTGCGGATGCCGGCCATGATGAAGGGCGCGGACAGCGGCGCTTCGACTAGGGTGAGCTTCTGCCAGCCTGTCATGCCGACGCCGTCCGCCGCTTCAAGCACGCCGGGATCGAGATTGGCCTGCGCCGTCACCGCGTTGCGCAGGATCGGCAGCAGCGCATAGAGCGCCAGCGCGAGCAGGGCAGGCAGGAAGCCGAGCGTGGGCAGGTCTTCGCCGAAGACTGCGCGCAGACTGAGCAGGATCGGGAAGAACAGCGCCAGCAGCGCCAGCGCCGGAATGGTCTGGACAAGGCTGGCAAAGCCCAGCGCGATGCGCGAGACGGCAGGCGAACGGCTGGCCCAGACCGCGAGCGGCAGTGCCACCAGAATGCCGAGCCCGATAGCGCTCGCGGCGAGCACGACATGGGCCGCCAGCTTGTCGCCAAGGCCGAGCAGGGTTTCGAAAATCTCGATCACGGTGCGCGCCGCTCCATCGCCGCGAGCCGTTCCGCCTGTTCGCGCGGGACGGCGACCAGCCCTTGCGCGATCTCGCCTCCGGCACCGCCGAGCAGGGCGCGCGGGGTTTCGTCAGCGACCAGTTCACCCTGGCTCATCACCATCACCCGGTCCGCCAGCAGCAGGGCTTCGGCCATGTCATGCGTGACCATGATCGTCGTCAGGCCGAGCGTGTCGTGCAGCTCGCGCACCTTCTGGCCCAGCGCGGCACGCGTGATCGGGTCAAGCGCGCCGAAGGGTTCGTCCATGATCAGCAGTTCCGGATCGCCCGCCAGCGCCCGCGCGACGCCAACCCGCTGGCGCTGCCCGCCAGAGAGTTCATCCGGCATCCGGCTTGCCATCTCCGGTTCCAGTTCGACCAGCGTCAGCAGTTCCGCGATACGGTCAGCGGCAAGTTTCTCACCGGCGAGCCGCGGGCCGATAGCGATATTCTCGCCAACACTGAAATGCGGGAACAGGCCGATGCCCTGAAAGACGTAACCGACCCGGCGGCGCAATTGCGATTGCTTCATCGCGGTCACGTCCTCACCGCCGAACCGCACCCGACCACCGGTGGGTGTCACCAGCGTGTTGACCATCTTGAGCAAGGTCGATTTGCCCGAGCCCGACGATCCGACCAGAGCAACAAAGCTGCCCTTCGTCACAGAGCAACTGACGCCGCCCACCGCCACCACGTCGCCATAGTGGCGTTCAACCTGATCGAAAGTCAGGATCGCGTCAGGGACGCTGCCGGATTGGACGGTGTCGCTGATGGGATGCCCCTTCAGTCGCCTGCTTCCGCAGCATCGGAGGCGGCAGGAGCGATATAGGAAACGCGTTTGATGGCGATGCGCTTTCCGGCGGTGTCGGTGGCGATTGCCTCGCCCTTGTCGTCAACCGGCCCGGTATCCCAGCACGCCCCGCTCCCGGTGTCCGGCTCAAAGCACAGCATCCCATCGCCGCGGCGTTCCCAGCCGCCCTGGGCTGCCAGAGTGCCGTTGCGCAGATCGCGATAGCGTCCGTCGGCATCAAAGAAGGTTGTCTGCACCGCGCCGTCCACACCCACCGTCAGCCAGGCGGTTTCGGAAAAGGAAATGTCGCGGCCTCGCCGTTCGGCTTTGTCGTCTGGCGCAGGGGCTTGTGTTTCGGCAGGGGCGGAGTTGTCTTCGTCCCCGGCCGCGCAGGCGGATACGGCAAAGACGGTGGCCAGCAGCGGCAGGATCGTCGGTGAGTTCAGGCGCATTGCCGCACAAGCCTATAAGCGAAATGGCAATCCGCCAAGTTCCGCGTTCGCGCCGGCAGCGCAGGTCTCATTGGCGCAGCCGTGCAGCCGGTATCGAGATGTGCGTGATCAGGCCGTCCGGTTGCCAATCCTGTGCGATCTTGCCTCCCAATTGATGCTCGATCGCCATCGTGACGAGCCGCGATCCGAAGCCCTTGTCCTGCGGCGGCTGCGTTGGCGGCCCGCCGGTTTCGCGCCATTCGATCCGCACGTCGGCATCGGCTTGTTCGATGGTGATCGAAACCGCACCCTCGGCAACGCTCAGCGCGCCATACTTGGCGGAATTGGTTGCCAGTTCGTGGAACACGAGCGCCAGCGGTGTCGTCGCACGTGCGCCGGTGATGACATTGTCGCCGGTAATGATCACCGCGCTGGAATCCCCCACCCCATAAGGCGACATCAAGACGCCGAGCAGTTCCTTGAGGTTGTCTTCGGGTTCGGGATCGATGTTGAGAGCGAAGTCCTGCGCCCGCGAAAGCGCGCGGATATTGTCGGTGATGCTGGCGGCGAATTCGGACAGCGCCTTGTCGCCGCGTGCGTTGAGCGAGATCAGACCGGTGATCACCGAAAAGATGTTCTTGATCCGGTGCGCCAGCTCTCCCGCCAGCAATTCGCGCTCCTGCGAGATGCTGAAGCGATCATGGATATCGGTGAGCGTGCCGAACCAGCGCGCGGTGGCCGGATCGGCGGTTGACGGGACGGCGCGCGAGATGACCCAGCGAAAGCTGCCGTCGGCAAGGCGCAGCCGCCATTCGTCCTCGAAGAAGGTGGCCGTATCCAGAGCGTGCTGGAACTTGATCGCGGTGGCTTCGAAATCGTCGGGATGGATGATCGTGCGCCAGTCCTCCACGTCTTGCAGCGGGGCCCGCCCGGTGACTTCGCTGAAGCGCGCGTTGAAGTAATCGAAATGCGGGCCGGGCGCTGCTGACCATGCGATATCGGGCACGCTGTCGAGCATGAATTGCAGCCGGTCGGCGCTCTCCTTCAGCTCGCTATCGGCCATGTTGGCCTGACGGTGTGCATGCAGGCGTCGCATCACCGCCTCGGCCAACACCGCCAGCCCTTCGCGCTGGAAGTCGGACAGAGGTTCGCTGCGAGGGACAGTGTCGGTCACGCACAGCGCGCCAAGCGGCGCCCCCTCCGCCGAAATCAGCGGCGCCCCGGCATAGTAGCGCAGATGTGCATCGCCGCGCACCATCGCGAATTCGGCGAAGCGCGGGTCCTGCGTCGCGTCCAGCACTTCGAGCAGATCATGGCCCAGCATGGTATGCGCGCAGAAGCTGGTGGAGCGCGGTGTTTCCGATACGCCTATCCCTTCACCCGTGACGAAACGCTGGCGGTGCGCCTCGACCAGGCTGACAGCCGCACTGGGCGCGTTGCACAGGCGCGCGGCAAAGCGGGTGATGCGGGCCAGTTCCTCATCGCCGGACAGATCATCGGCATGAAAGCCGGAGAGGATGACGAGCCGTTCGTCCTCCTTGCAGAAATCTTTTGCCGGAGGGGTGCCCGTGGGCCATGGCCGTGGTTCGGAAAAGTTCAGCGGTTCGCTCCTTGCATGGCGCTCCAGAGGTATCCCGCATGTGGACATACAGCACGCGCGATTGCCGTCAAACGGTGTTGCGCGGGCATTGGCGTTTGATCGGGGTGTTGCTATGCGCGCTAGATACCGAACAATCATTGCCTGTCAGAGAACATATCATGCGCGCCACCCCCGATTTCGACTTCCAGCTTGGCGAAGCGGCCGAGATGATCCGCGACACCACCGCGCGGTTCGCCGATGAACAGATCGCGCCGCTGGCGGAACGGATCGACCGTGACGATTACTTTCCCCGCGCGGAGCTTTGGCAGGCGATGGGCGAGTTGGGCCTGCACGGCATCACCGTCGAGGAAGAAGACGGCGGGCTCGGCCTCGGCTATCTCGAACACGTGATCGCGGTGGAGGAAGTCAGCCGCGCCTCGGCTTCGCTCGGCCTGTCCTATGGCGCGCATTCGAACCTGTGCCTCAACCAGATCCGCCGCTGGGGGAATGACGAGCAGAAGGCCAAGTATCTGCCCAAGCTGATCAGCGGCGAACATGTCGGCAGCCTCGCCATGTCCGAAGCCGGAGCGGGTAGCGACGTGGTCTCGATGAAGTTGAAGGCCGACGAAGTGCAGGGCGGATACGTTCTCAACGGCACCAAGTTCTGGATCACCAACGCACCCGAAGCCGATACGCTGGTGGTCTATGCCAAGACCGACGGCCACGCCGGATCGCGCGGCATTACCGCCTTCCTGATCGAGAAAGGCGACGAGGGTTTTTCCATCGGCCAGAAGATTTCCAAGGTCGGCATGAAGGGCTCGCCCACAGCCGAGCTGGTGTTCAACGACTGCTTCATCCCTGAGGAACGCATCATGGGCCCGCTGAACGGCGGCGTCGGCGTGCTGATGAGCGGGCTGGATTATGAACGCGTGGTGCTCGCCGGATTGCAGCTTGGCATCATGCAAGCGTGCCTCGACACGGTGATCCCCTACCTGCGCGAGAGGAAGCAGTTCGGGAAGCCGATTGGCAGCTTCCAGCTCATGCAGGCCAAGGTCGCCGACATGTACGTCGCCCTGCAATCGGCCCGCGCCTACACCTATGCGGTGGCGAAGGCCTGCGACGCCGGGCAGACGACGCGATTTGATGCGGCAGGGGTAATCCTGCTCGCGAGCGAGAACGCCTTCCGCGTCGCCGCCGAGAGCGTTCAGGCGCTGGGCGGTGCGGGCTATACCACCGATTGGCCGGTCGAACGCTACATGCGCGACGCGAAGCTGCTCGACATTGGCGCTGGGACGAACGAGATCAGGCGTATGCTGATCGGGCGCGAATTGATCGGGGCTGCGGGGTGAGCTGGCTTCACATAATCGCAGCCGGCTTGATCGTCGTTGCGACAATCTTCCATTCTTTGTTGGGCGAGAAGAAGCTGATCGAGCCAACCCTTGCGGTTGATGATCCGTTTATCAGGGACCCGATGACCCAAGGGATCACTCGGTTTGGCTGGCACTCCTCCAGCGGGTTCTTTTTGCTGACCGCACTCATCCTCGTTCTGCCGGAAACGCCAGAATTGCTAGTATGGGCAACAGGTGGCTTGTGGCTTGTGCTTGGACTTACAAATCTGGCCATGATGAAGGCCAAGCATCCAGGCGGCTTTCTGCTGTCTCTAATCGGACTTTTGATTCTCGCTGGAGAGGTGTTTTGACCGCACCCGATCTGACCACCAAGCTTGACCGCGAAGACCCGGCAGCCAAGGCGCGGTTTGCGCATAACAAGGCGCATGCGAGCGATCTTCGCGCCGCTGTTGCCGAAGCAGCGCTGGGCGGGGCGGGCTATACCACCGACTGGCCGGTGGAACGCTACATGCGCGACGCGAAGCTGCTCGACATCGGTGCAGGCACGAACGAAATCCGCCGGATGCTGATCGGACGTGAGCTGATCGGGGCTGCGGGTTGAGCGGTTTCCACTCGACCTTGCTGCTCGGCGGCAGGCCGATCGATGCAGTCGCACTTCGTGAGGCGATTGACACCGGGTCGTGCCAAGAATTGCAGCCGGGCGACTATGGCACGCTCCAATTTGCAGAAGATGGTGGTGAGCGCCGCACGCTGATGATTGAGGCCATCGGCGGGCACGGCTTTTCGCTGGCCTATGATATTTACAGCCAGCAGCAGCCAATGGCGAATTCCATGTGGTACTCGCAAGGCAAGGAGCATGCGGAGGGCTGGCTGGAAAGCGATGCAGAAGCGACCGTCCCGGCCAGCAGCCTCGTCAGCGGTGAAGAGGCCGTGCGGGCAATAGCCGAATTCCTGAATTGCCCCGTGGCCGCGCCCGCCAGTCTCGCTTGGACTGACAGCAACAATCTCGAATGGCCGGAAGTTTTCTGAGATGCCCACCATCGCCCGGATCATCTGGACTGTCGGGTTTCTGATCGGGACGATCACCCATTCGCTCGATCTCTATCACGGCGGCTGGCTGCCCTATGATTTCCGCCCGCTGCCGTGGAACCTCTACTGGACCAGCCTGACGTTCCTCGATCCGCTCGCCGCCGTGCTGATCTGGGTGCGGGTGCCGAAGGTCGAGGGGATTGGCGTGTGGCTGGGTGTCGCCATCATGGCGTCCAATGTGCTGGTGAACGGCTTTACCGCCTTCATCGCAGGCTA
Organism: Erythrobacter aurantius; assembly: GCF_023823125.1. Classification (NCBI taxonomy): domain Bacteria; kingdom Pseudomonadati; phylum Pseudomonadota; class Alphaproteobacteria; order Sphingomonadales; family Erythrobacteraceae; genus Erythrobacter; species Erythrobacter aurantius. Next base: position 699,151 of record NZ_CP090949.1, read on the forward strand.
TGAGGAATTCTATTTCAGCCTTGCCCTGCAAAGCGTCTTTGCCGCGTTTGTGTTTTTCGCCGCATGGGAGCATTGGCGGGGCAAGGAGAGGCAAGAGAAACAATGACCGCACCCGTTCTTTTGAAAGAGCCCAATGCCAGGCTGACCGGAGCTGCGCGATGAGCGACGAAGATTACGTCTATGACGAAGCATCGGGCGAATGGATGCCAGCCAGCGAATTCGCCACGCGTCAGGCAGCAGAAGACATCGTCGAAGTGCGCGACGCGGTGGGCAATCTGCTGGCTGACGGCGATGCCGTGACGCTCATCAAGGATCTTGAGGTGAAGGGCGCGGGACAAACGCTCAAGCAGGGCACGCTGATCAAGTCGATCCGGCTGACAGGTCACAGCCAGGAGATCGATTGCAAATATCCCGGCATCAAAGGCCTCGTCCTGCGTGCCGAATTCGTAAAGAAACGCTAGCCGACCTTTATCAGTCCTAACCGCAGCATCACTTCTTCGGTCGCAAACCAGTCAAGCGGCTCTCCCGGAACAGCGAAATTGGTCTCATCGATTTCGACTTCCTCTACACTCACCAGATCAACATTTCCGACGCGCACGGCGGTGCCACTGGCAAGCATGTCGGCAAGTGGAGCCGCCAGACTTCCGAGCGGTCCTTGCATGAAAGTCCATATGCGGAACTGGTGAGTGATGGCCTCACCGATCCCGCTGAGGGAGGGGTCGTTGCTGATCGCGAATGAGACATTGCGTTCATCGTCGATGCGATACCCGGTTGCCGGGCGGCCATCGATCATGACATCGCCGACGGGATGGGCGGCAAGCGGCGGTACTTCACCAAGGATCATCGTAAACAGTTCCGGGGTGTAGGTGTTGGCAACCTGTTCGACGATGACAGGGTCCAGTACCCGGATTGCCCCGCCGTCATTAACGAGCAGATAATCAGCGCCCTCGACATGGAGCAGCCATTTCCCTTCGCTGACGAGGTTTCCGCGCATCGCTCCCTCGTCGTTGATCTCGATCACCGAACCGTCGGAATATGTTGCGCGTACATCCGCCTGGGCGACGCTTGGGACTGAAAGCAGGGCAAGCATAGTAAGGAAACGTTTTTTCATGATGGTTCCTTTCTGTGGGCCTTGCGATCGCATGCCGCGAATTGGTTAGCTTTGTCGCAAGCACAATGCTTAACGCCCCCCTCAACACAACGAGTTGGCAATCAAACGAAGTGCGGCTAGTCGATCCTCCATGACCGCACCCGTTCTCACCACCAAGCTCGACCGCGAAGACCCGGCAGCCAAGGCGCGGTTTGCGCACAACCACGCGCTTGCGAGCGATCTTCGCGCCGCTGTTGCCGAAGCCGCGCTGGGCGGGCCGGAAAAGCATCGCGAGCGGCATGTCTCACGCGGGAAACTGCTCCCCCGTGAGCGGGTCGAGCGGCTGCTCGATCCGGGCTCGCCCTTCCTCGAAGTGGGACAGCTTGCCGCAAACGGCATGTATGAAGGCGATGTTTCCGGCGCGTCGATGATCTGCGGGATCGGGCGCGTTTCGGGCCGTCAGGTGATGATCGTCTGCAACGATCCGACCGTCAAAGGCGGATCGTATTACCCGATGACGGTCAAGAAGCACCTGCGCGCGCAGGAGATCGCGCAGGAAAACCGCCTGCCGTGCATCTATCTTGTCGACAGCGGCGGCGCGAACCTGCCCTATCAGGCGGAGGTCTTCCCCGATCGCGAGCATTTCGGGCGCATTTTCTTCAATCAGGCGAACATGTCCGCACTCGGCATCCCGCAGATCGCCTGCGTGATGGGCAGCTGCACCGCCGGGGGCGCCTATGTGCCCGCCATGTCCGACGAGACAGTGATCGTGCGCAATCAGGGGACGATCTTCCTCGCAGGCCCGCCGTTGGTGAAGGCCGCGACGGGCGAGGAGATCAGCGCCGAAGACTTGGGCGGCGGTGATTTGCACGCGAAGAAATCGGGCGTGGTCGATCACCTTGCCGAGAATGACGAGCATGCGCTCACCATCGTGCGCGATATCGTCAGCCAGCTGGGCGCGAACACGGCTGCGGCGAAAGATGTGGCGCTGAAAGACCCGCGCCCGCCGAAATTCGACGCGGAAGACCTCTACGCCCTCATCCCCGAGGATGTGCGCGCACCCTATGACGTAAAGGAAGTGATCGCGCGGCTGGTGGACGGCAGCGAATTCCACGAGTTCAAGGCGCATTACGGATCGACGCTGGTCTGCGGCTTTGCCCATATCTGGGGAATGCCGGTGGCGATCCTCGCCAATAACGGCGTGCTGTTCAGCGAGAGCGCGCAAAAGGGCGCGCATTTTATCGAACTCGCCTGCCAGCGGCGCATTCCGCTCCTCTTTCTCCAGAACATCAGCGGCTTCATGGTCGGCGGGAAGTATGAGGCGGAAGGCATCGCCAAGCATGGCGCGAAGCTCGTCACCGCCGTCGCCACCGCGACCGTGCCGAAAGTCACCGTGGTGATCGGCGGCAGCTTCGGCGCGGGCAATTACGGCATGTGCGGGCGCGCCTACTCGCCCCGTTTCCTGTTCACTTGGCCCAATGCGCGCATTTCGGTGATGGGTGGGGAGCAGGCGGCCAGCGTCCTCGCTACCGTCCACCGCGACGCGGACAAATGGACACCCGAAGAGGCCGAGGCGTTCAAGGCCCCGATCCGCCAGAAATACGAAGACGAAGGCAACCCCTACTACGCCACCGCGCGGCTGTGGGACGACGGGGTGATCGACCCGGTACAGACCCGCGACGTGCTGGGTCTGGCGTTCGCGGCGTGTCTTGAGGCGCCGATTGCGGAACGACCTGCGTTTGGTGTGTTCCGGATGTAATGGATGTCCTCGGACTTTTTTCTGTTCAGCCCGCTTGAACTTCCGCGCGATGATATCCTCAATGCCTTCCTGGCTCAGGGTGGAGCGGCAGAGGGCGATCAGGAATGTCATTACATTCGATTCTTCGGAGACCGGATAATCCTCAACATCGAGGAAGTTCGGAAAGGGCACACTTGGGCCTTCTTCGAGGAAGAGGTGAGAACACGAATTCGGGCGATAATCGGCGAGCCGCGCTGGATGCTTTCCGTAACCTACGGGCCGCCTGCGATTGGCAACGCCGCGCTTTTGGCGCTTCCCGATCTTCCGTCGCTTGCTGTTGAGAATGATCGCGGATTGGTTCTTTCATACGCTGAGGCGCGAATGCGAGCGAAATCCGGACCAGATTGGCTAAACGAATCGGTGCGACCCTAAATCCCCCCACGCTTTCCCTTGCGTAACTCCCCCGAATAAGGTCAGACGTAAAAGCGAGAGAGGGACCACGCTTGAAACACAACGAAACCCGTAACGTCACGCTGCTTTCGCGGATCGTGAACCGGATCATCCTGTTCCTGTACAAGTGGAAGGGCTGGAAGATCGAAGGGCACCTGCCCAAGAACCTCAAGAAATACGTCATCGCCGGCGCGCCGCATACGTCCAACTGGGATTTCGTGTTCTTTGCGGGCGCGACCAAGCATGAACAGGTGCAGCCCAATTTCATGGGCAAGCACACGCTGTTTCAGGGGATCATGAAGAACTTCATGCTCGACATGGGCGGCATCGCGGTGGACCGGACGAAGCGCGCCAATGTCGTCGAGCAGATGCAGGCCGAATTCGAGCGCCGCAACGAATTGGCGCTGGTGATCGCCACCGAAGGAACGCGGTCTTCGGACGGGAAGTGGAAATCGGGGTTCTACAACATCGCCCGCGCGGCGGGTGTGCCGATCGTCCCGGCATGCGCCGACAATGAAAAGATGATCATCAGTTTCGGCGAACCCATGATCCCGACGGGCAATTACGGCGAAGACCTGCTCAAGCTGGCCGAATGGTTCCGCTCCAAACTGCCCGATTACGAGCGGTTCATGGTGCTGGAACAACAGGCGCGCGATATCATTGCGGGGCGCAACGACATCTGAAATCGCCAAGCTGCGCGGCGGGATGCTGCGTCGCACAAAATTCTGTGCTATGCCTTTAAGATGACGGCCCCTTCCCCTATCTAGGGCCGAAATCAGGAGGATCCCCGCCCCATGCCCTTGAGCGAAGAGACCCGCAAGCAGGAGCGCAAGCGCATTGCGAGCATGGTGCTCGATCTCGTCAAGGCGCGGGGGACGGAGATTTCCTATTCGGTCGCCCAGAGCGAAAGCGGGCTGTCGCGCAGCCGGTTCGAATGGGTGTTCGGGGATTATGACGACCTGTTCGATGCGGTCGCCGCGATCTGGCTCGCCCCGCACATGAAGGTGATGGAAGAGGTGCTCGACACCGATCTTCCGCCCAATCGCAAGATGTACGAATTCTTCCGCAGGCGCTTCGTCATCTCGCGCGATCGTTTTCGCGAAGACCCCGAGAATTTCCGGATGCTGTGCGAAATGGGCGCGGCTAATTTCGAACGGGTGCGCAGCTATGTCGATCTGGCCGATCATTATCTGTGCGAAATCATCGTGCAGGCGCAGGCGGACGGGTATTTCGCCGGGCTGGAAATCGACGAGGCGCTGTCGCTGATCAACCAGATGGTGTCGCCCTACACGCTGCCGGATTCGCTGATCTACATCGCGCCCAAACTGTCCGAAGAGAAGCTGGCGCGGATCATCGACACGATCTTCATCGGGCTTTCCGGCGAAACCGGAACACAGGCGCGCGGGCTCAACACGATCCGGGTCGCGTCCTGAACCGCCGGGGCCGCCGCGCTATTTGTCGCGTGGTGTGCGCCGGAATTGCAGGACATTGGCAGGCGGCTTTGGCTGAAGCCTGATCCGCCGTTTTTCCGCCAGCGCGTATTTGAGGCTGGCCCCCACCAGCACGGCAGACACGGCGATCAGCAGGATCGCCCACAACCAGTGCGGCAGAAAAAGCGAGGCTTCGATCTGGCCGGTGTCGGACAGCATCTCGCGCCCGTCGATCATGGCGCTTTCCGAAAACAGGTAGTTCCAGTCGCGCAGCATGCTCATCGCGCCAAGGATACCGAGGAATTGCAGCGTGAAGCGCGCCACCCCGTCCGGAGCCTTCCACGCGATCACCGCCAGCCCCGCCGCGATCAGCGGCAGCACGGCATAGCCCACGGCCGAGCGGACATAGATGATGACCGAGGCGAAGATCAGGATCGCGCTCACCCACAAGGTTGGCCGCCACAGCCGCTGATGCGCGCTCGCGAGGATCAGAGCGGCGCCGAACAGGCTCGGCGCGAGCGGTCCGCCCGCGGCAATCGCGGCATGGACGAATGGCGATGCGTCATGCGCCACCGCGCTTTGCGCAACCCCCGAACCGTCGGCGAAAATCATCAGCTGATCAAACCGCTGGCCCATGATCAGCGCGCTGAGCCCGTGGCCCATCTCGTGAAACCACGTTGTCAGGATCGCGAAGGGATAGATCAGATAGGTGCCGAGCGGCAGCGAGGGCAGCGCGATCACGATGAAACCGGCAAGGATCAGGCGGCCGACCTGCTCCGCCTGACTGCCCGGCTCCACCATCGACTGCACCGGTTCAGCCTTCCCGCATCGCGGCTTGGGGTTGATTGTCGGCGGCGTTGTCGTCCTCCGGGGGGAGCGCCCTGCCGTCGACATCGACGCGGGCGCGATATTTTGCCCTCGCCTCTTCGTCTTCGGCGCGCTGTTCCTGCAAAATGCCCCAGCTGGCAAGGAACAGCCCTGCCACCAGCGGCCCGAGCACTATCCCTGAAAACCCTGCGAGCGAAATTCCTCCCAGCGTCGTGATCAGGATGATCCAGTCGGGAATCCCGGTGTCCCGCCCGACCAGAATCGGGCGCAGGACATTGTCGACGCTGCTGATGATGAGGAAACCCGCTCCCAGCACGAAAACGCCCTGCCACACTTCACCGACCACGATCAGCCATATGCCCGCGGGAGCCCAGACCAACGCCGTGCCGACTGCCGGGATCAAGGCGAGGATCGCCATCAGCACGCCCAGCAACAGCGGCGAGGGCACGCCCGCAATCGCCAGCATGATGCCGCCCAGCGCGCCCTGGATAAGACCGACTACGCCCGACCCCTTGATCACGGCGCGCACGATGCCGAGGAAACGTTCGGCCAGAAGATCGGCAATCTCCCGCTCGATCGGCGCGGAATGCAGGATCGTCTCGCCAATCCGCCCGCCATCGCGCAGCAGGAAAAACAGGACGTAAAGGCCGAGGCCGAAGCTGAGGAAAAAGCCGAATGCGCCGCTGCCGATGGACACCGCCTGACTGGCCAGCATACCGGCGCTGTCACCGAGAATGCCCTGCAACCGCTCCTGCAGGAAAGAGACGTCGGTCCAGCCGTTATCCTCGATCAATTGCTGAAGCGTGGCCGGCAGCAAGGCATAAATGCTTTCGTACCATGCGACGATATCGATCGGGTTTTCTCGGAAGTTGTTCACCAGTGCCAAGGCTTCGTTGATCACCAGTGATCCGATCAACAAGGCAGGCAGAAGCACCGCGATAAAGATGATCGTCAGGGCGAGTGAAGCCGCGAGGTTGCGTTTGCCCCGCGTTTTCCTGAGCGACCATCGGTACAACGGCTGGAACATGATCGCGGCGAGCGCCGACCACATGATCGGTGCTGCAAACGGCCACGCTACCCACATTAAAAGGAAAGACACCGCCGCCAGCAGCAGCAGGAAGCTCCAGTGTTCGAGCGCGGATGTGTCGTTGGGTTCGGCTTCTGACATTTCCGATGATGTCGGGCTTTAGCAGCGAAACATCAAGTCCCTAGAGGGCGGCATAAGCCAGCATCGCGCCAGCCGCCGCAGTCGGCAGCGCGAACAGCCGGTAGACGGACAAGGGAATCCGATCGGCCCACCACACGGCATAGGCGTGGTGCCAGCGCATCGGCAACAGAAGGATCAGGATCGAGCTGGCCAGAATGAACCAGCCGCCGACTTCGAACAGCATTGGCGCCTTCGAGTGTGCGGCACGCAGGATCAGCGCGGCTCCCACCACGGCGCGAGGCACATGCTCACCCAATTGCATCCGCCAGTTCGCGCCCATCTGCGCAAGCCCGTCGCGCGCCGCATCCGGCCGCATGGCACACACCGCCGCGACGAAGACCAGCCATGCTGCGCCAAGCAAGACCACCGCGAGGGCGGCCAGCGCGTTCACACGTCGAGGTTCGCGACGTTGAGAGCGTTGTTCTGGATGAATTCGCGCCGGGGTTCGACAACGTCGCCCATCAGGCGGGTGAAGATTTCATCGGTGACGTCGGCATCCTCGACCTTGACCTGCAACAGCACCCGGTTTTCCGGATCGAGCGTGGTCTCCCACAGCTGTTCGGGGTTCATTTCCCCCAGCCCTTTGTAGCGGCTGATCGATAGACCCTTGCGCCCGGCGGCGAGCACCGCGTCGAGCAACTGGCTCGGGCGGGTGATCGCGTCCTCGGAGATAGCGGTGCCGGTGTCTTCGGTCTCGCCTTCCGCCTCGTCGGCTTCGGGCTCGTCATCCTGCACATCGCCGGCCTTCACCAGACGCACCGCGCTTTCATAGGTCTCGGCTTGCGGCCCGGCGATCGAATGCAGCTTGTGCGCTTCGGTGCTGGTGAGGAAGCGGCCTTCGATTTCGTGGACGTCAGTGACGCCGCGCCATAGCCGCGAGAATTGCACCGTGCCGCTTTCAAGCACGCGCACGCTCCATGTCGCATCGGCATCGCCCGCCTGCAGCTTTGCAGCGGCTGCTTCGAGCACAGCGAGCCTTTCGCCATCGCCAAGCTTGGGATCGAGCGCACCGCAAAGCGCCATCTGTTCGATGATTCCCGTGTCATAGCGGCGCGGGACAAAGCCCATCATGTTCTTCAGCCGCAGCGCCTGATCGACGATTTCGCGCAGGTCAGCATCCGAGCGCGCGCCGCCCGCGGTTTCCAGCACCCGACCTTGCAATCCGGCATCGACCAGATAGCGATCCAGCGCGCCCTGATCCTTGAGATAAACCTCGCTCCGGCCCTTGGCGACCTTGAACAGTGGCGGCTGGGCGATGAAGAGGTGCCCCGCCTTGACGATTTCGGGCATCTGGCGGTGGAAGAAGGTGAGCAGCAGCGTGCGGATATGCGCCCCGTCGACGTCTGCGTCGGTCATGATCACGATCTTGTGATAGCGCAGCTTTTCGAGGTCGAATTCGTCGCGGATGCCGGTGCCCATCGCCTGGATCAGCGTGCCGACTTCCTTGGACGAAATGATCCGGTCAAACCGGGCGCGTTCGACATTCAGGATCTTGCCCTTCAGCGGCAGGATCGCCTGGTACTGGCTGTCACGCCCGCCCTTGGCCGATCCGCCTGCGGAATCACCCTCGACCAGGAAGATTTCGGCCTTGGTCGCATCGCGTTCGCGGCAATCGGCCAGCTTGCCGGGCAGCGAGGCAACGCTCATCGCGCCCTTGCGGCTCATTTCGCGCGCGCGCCGGGCGGCTTCACGCGCGGCGGCGGCGTCTATGATCTTCTGGATGATCGCCTTGGCTTCATTGGGATTTTCCTCCAGCCATTCGTTCATCTTTTCGCCCATCAGGCTTTCGAGCGGCTGGCGAACCTCGGACGAAACCAGCTTGTCCTTGGTCTGCGAGGAGAATTTCGGATCGGGCAGCTTGACGCTGACGATCGCGGTCAGCCCTTCGCGCATGTCCTCGCCCGAAAGCGAGACCTTGGCCTTGCCGAGCATGCCCGAACGATCGGCGTAATTGTTGAGCGTACGGGTCAGCGCAGCGCGGAATGCGGCCAGATGTGTGCCGCCGTCACGCTGCGGGATGTTGTTGGTGAAGCACAGGACGTTTTCGTAATAGCTGTCGTTCCATTCCAGCGCGACGTCGATTCCGATGCCGTCCTTTTCCGCCGACACCGAAATCGGATCGCCGATCAGGGCATCCTTGTTGCGATCAAGCCATTTCACGAAGGCCGCGATCCCGCCCTCGTAATACAGGTCGTGCTCCAGCACTTCCTCGTGCCGCTTGTCGCGCAGGAGGATGCGCACGCCGGAATTGAGGAAGGCGAGCTCGCGATAGCGGTGCTCAAGTTTGTCGAAATCGAATTCGGTAACGTTCTTGAAAGTGTCGTGCGAGGCCTTGAAGGTGACCCGAGTTCCCTTCTTGAAGCCGTTGTCGTCAGGGTTCTGATCGACCTTGGGTGCATCGCCTTTCACTTCGAGCGGGGCGACGGCATCGCCATGCTCGAACCGCATCCAGTGTTCCTTGCCTTCGCGCCAGATCGTCAGCTCGAGCCATTCAGACAGCGCGTTGACCACCGAAACGCCCACGCCGTGCAGACCGCCAGAAACCTTGTAGGCGTTGTCGTCCGATGTGTTCTCGAACTTTCCGCCTGCGTGCAGCTGGGTCATGATCACTTCGGCGGCGGATACGCCTTCTTCCTTGTGCATGCCCACCGGAATGCCGCGGCCGTTATCCTCCACGGAAACCGACCCGTCGGAGTTCAATTCGATCAGGACAAGATCACAATGCCCGGCCAGCGCCTCGTCAATGGCGTTGTCGGAAACCTCGAACACCATGTGGTGCAGGCCCGATCCGTCATCGGTGTCGCCGATATACATGCCGGGGCGCTTGCGCACGGCATCCAGGCCTTTGAGAACCTTGATCGAATCCGCGCCATATTCCCCGCCCGTCTTGGCCTTGGCGGGTGGGTTTTCCTGATTGTCAGAGTTGTTGGTTTCCATGCGCATTATATAGGCGCGCGGGGGGCGAATCCCAACTCTTGGGGCAGATATGACGGCGCTTTTCCACGACCCCAATCAGGCCTGTCTAATGTGCCAGCTCAAATCGGGGCAGCGCGAGCCTGAAAAACACTGATCCGCGCCAGATATTCCGGTGCAGCAGGTCGGGCAGCATCGTGCGGGCGGTTTCGGGAAACTGGCTGGCATGGCAATCAATCGCGGCGCGAGCGGCGTCGAGATCGGCCATTTCGTACTGCAGCCGGTCAGTGACAAGCGAGGGATCGACCGTTGCCCAGTTCTCGAAGCCAGGGATGGTGGTTTCCTCGCCCGAAGGCAGCGCGGCATAGAGCAGGTCGGGCCGATCGTGACCCATGGCCTGAACCACTTGCGTTACCGCATTGCTCACCATGCGGTGATCGGCATGACCATAGCCGCCGTCCGGGCCCCAGGTCATGATCACTCCGGGTTGCTGGATCGCGATGATCGAAGCGATGCGTTCCGCCAGATCGCGTGCAGGGCTGTCAGGCGCGCGTGCCATTGTCGACAATTGGCCATCGCCCAATTGCCAGAAAATCGGCTCGACCACGCCCAGCGCGAAAGCGGAGCAGCGCGCCTCGTCCTCGCGCAGCGCGGCGAGCTCCTCACCCGGTTCCATCCCGCTCACGCCCGGACCGGCATCGCCACTGGTCGCGAACACCAGCGTTACCTCGCTACCTTCGCGCGCGGCTCGGGCCAGGACGGGGGCAATGGTGATCTCGTCATCGGGATGGGCAAGGATCGCAAGGATCGATGGCAGCGGCTGTGCAGGCCGGGCAAGCTGCACGTCCGCATCTGGCAGAGGTTGATCCGGCAGGGGCGGCGGTGTCGGCTGCGCGCTTGCCCCGGTCGCTGCCGCAGTCGCTGCTGCCAGCGCCACCATCGCCAACTTCGATACAGCTGAGCGCGCTCCAAGCCCATTTCTCATGCCTTCAATACCCCGTCTGTGGCTTTGTCTTTGCCCGTATCATCGGTGCCAAGCGTAAAGAAATCGCCCCTGCCCCGCCATGCATTTGAGCGATTGATTGCCGCTGGCCCGGCGTTAAGGTCGCGCGCCATGAAAGAGAATGACATCACCGCTATCATGTCCGACCGGCTGGCGCAGCCATTCGGCTCCTTCCCCGCGATCCTTGTAGACTGGGCAAAGGCGCAACCCGACGCGCTGGTGCTGGTGGATGAACAGAGCGAGGTTTACTGGGCTGAACTGGTCGGCCTGATCGAAAGGCTCGCTGCGCGGCTGGTGGAGACAGGGCTGCAGCGCGGGCAATCGGTCGCGATCCTCGGCACGTCCTGCGTCGAATATGCACTGGTGTTTCTGGCCACGGTTCGCGCAGGCGGGGTGGCCGCGCCGCTCACCACCAGTGCCAGCCCTGAACAGCTAGCCGGAATGGCGAAGGATTCGGGCGCGATCCACCTGTTCATCGACGCGGGCAAGGCCGCCGAACTGGGGCCGGACTTCATGGCGGAAATGATCCGCGTACCGCTGGAGGAAATTGCGCAGTGGATGGCTCCTCCCGGTGCACACGCGCCCGAATTCGATCCGGCGCCGGGCGATCCGTTCAACATCATCTATTCGTCGGGCACCACCGGCATCCCCAAGGGCATCGTCCATTCGCACCAGATGCGCTGGCGGCAATTCGCGGCGACCGCGCTGTCCTATCTCGGTGCCGGGCTGGAGGTGCGCTCGCTCGCGTCGACACCGCTGTATTCGAACACCACCATGGTCGCTTTTCTCGCGCCGCTGCTGGCGGGGGGCACGATCCGCATCATGGGCAAGTTCGATTGCGCCCGCTGGCTGGCGCACGCTCAGGCCGATCGGGCCACGGTGACCATGCTGGTGCCGGTGCAATATCAGCGGCTGATGGATTTCGAGGGTTTTGACGATTTCGACCTGTCATCGCTGGCGATGAAGTACTGCACCTCCGCGCCCTTTTCTGCCGAGTTGAAGCGACAAGTGCTGGCACGGATGCCCGGCGGGCTGGTCGAGATCTATTCGATGACCGAAGGCGGTGTCGTCTGTCTGCTCGCCGCGCATGAATTCCCGGACAAGCTGCACACGGTCGGTCGCCCCGCGCCGGGCAGCGAGATGAAAGTGCTCGACGATGAAGACAAGGAAGTGCCGCCGGGCACGCCGGGTAATCTTGTCGGACGATCACAGACGATGATGTCGGGTTACAAGAACCGCCCGGACAAGACCGCCGAAGCGCAATGGACCGATCCGGACGGCGGTGTGTGGATGCGAATGGGCGATATCGGCCGTGTCGATGCAGACGGCTTTGTCGAACTGGTGGGGCGCGCCAAGGACATGATCATCTCGGGCGGCTTCAACATCTACCCGAGCGATCTCGAAGCCGAATTGATGCGCGAGGACGATGTGATCGAGGCCGCCGTTGTCGGCGTCGAATCGCGCCAATGGGGGGAGACGCCTGTCGGCTTTGTCGTGGTGGCTGATGGTGCGCGCGATTGCGAGGCAATCATGGCCGCAGTCAACGCGCGGCTGGGCAAGACTCAGCGCCTGTCTGCGCTTCATGCCATCGATGAAATGCCACGCAGCCACATCGGCAAGCTGCTCAAGACCGAACTGCGCGATCTGGCGGGGCAACTGGCCTGAAAACTTCCGGCTCCGGGCCGCCCAGGGGACAGGCGGCCCGGCCCGGTTTGTCAGGCGATCAGCGTGTTGAATGCCGTGCCGCTGATGGCGACGGCGATGAACAGCGAAACCGCCTTTTCCATGATGGTGTTCATGGCGATTGCTCCTGAGCCGGGGGTTCGGGAGTTGGGAGAGGGATATCCCGGCTGCGGCTAATATATACGAACGACGGGGCAATAATGTTACTACGCCGCGTAATGAAATTTTCGCACAATCTGATCGATTTTCGGGATAACCGGGCTGTCAGCGCGCGATCGCGCAAAGTGTCGAGAATGAAGGAGTGTGGAGACGCGGCCACCATTCGGGGGGGGAGGAAGTGGGTGGCCGCGTCTCGCTCGCTGCCGTGCCGGTGACAGGCAATTGGTCGCATGGGCAAAGTCCCGATCCCAACGCCTAGGGGGAGGCGCATCGAACTTCGCCGGCAACCGTTTTCAGGACAGCCCCGGCGCGGGGGGGGGAGTGCGCCGGATCAGCGGCCGATTTGCGGATGGCTGCGGTGCTGGAAGTCACCATGCCATTCCCGGCTCGCTTGGGCTGCCTGCTGTCGGCAAGCAGGCGGGCAGAGCTTTCCGTTTTCGGATGTCGCCGCTGCCAATACATCGCGTCAGGTGGAGAGAGAGGAGCCTGATCGCGTTGCAAGCGCCAAATGATGTTCGATTGCGTGAAACTCAAATGATAAAATGCGCAATTAACTGGCGCAAAACGCAACAAAGGTGTCGCGGTCAGATGCAGACCTCTGTTTTCAATGCAAAACGACCGCCGGATCACTCCGACGGCCGTTTGCAAAATCCGCTGTTGCGCGGGAATTGCGATCAGTTGGCGGCGACCTGTCCGCCGGCGCGGCGCTCGGCTGCGGCCAGACGCTCGACTTCGGCCAGCGCGGCGGTGCGGGCTTCGGCGACGCACTTTTCATCGACGATGTCACGGCCATAGCTGTAGCGCGAGTTGGTCGCGACGGTGCAGGCTTCGCGCAGCTTGGCGTTGACGCGTGCTTCGATGGCGGCACGGCCTTCAGCGCTGGCAAGATCGATGTCGGCATAGGTGACGCGAACGGTCACGGTTTCGTCACCAGCAGCGATTGCGGGGGTTGCGACAGCAGCAGCAAGAGCCACGGCAGAGAGGATGAGACGCATTTTCTACTCCATGTATTCAAGAGAGGGTGTTCGAATTGGGATGGGCCGTTGACCGGCCTTCAGTTGCTTTTTGAAACGGTGCAACGCACACAGTGATTGTGCAAATGCGAAATACGCCACACGGGTTCCCGAAATTTCACGCAAAATCGCGATTTTTTCGGGAACCGGTGACGTTGCGGTGCAGCAGCTGTCGAAAGCTGCTGCGCTGACGTTACGGCATGCTGGACAGTGCGCCTCCCCGTGGCTTAACGCGCCCGGATGGAAGCCAATCATCTCCCCGACTCGATCCTGATTGTCGATTTCGGCAGCCAGGTGACGCAGCTGATCGCACGCCGTGTGCGCGAAGCGGGCGTCTATTCCGAAATCGCGCCCTTCAGCATGGCCGAGGCCGCGTTCGAGCGAATGAAGCCCAAGGGCATCATCCTGTCAGGATCGCCCGCCAGCGTCCCGGACGAAGGATCTCCCCGCGCGCCGCAGGCTTTCTTCGAAGCGGGCATCCCGATCCTTGGCATCTGTTATGGCCAGCAGGTGATGAGCCACCAACTCGGCGGCGAAGTCCGGCCCGGCCACGAGACCGGTGAAGGGGGCGAATTTGGCCGCGCCTATCTCACCGTGACCAAGGATTGCGCGTTGTTCGACGGCCTCTGGAAAGAAGGCGAGCGCCATCAGGTGTGGATGAGCCACGGGGACAAGGTCACCCAATTCGCCCCCGGCTTTGAAATCGTCGCGACATCCGACGGCGCGCCCTTCGCCGTAATCGCTGATGAAAAGCGCAAGTTTTATGGCACGCAGTTCCATCCCGAAGTCGTCCACACGCCTGACGGCGGCAAGCTGATTGCCAATTTTGTGCGTCACGTCTGCGGCCTTGCGGGCGACTGGACCATGGCCGAATTCCGCAAGACCAAGATCGAGGAAATCCGCGCTCAGGTCGGTTCGGGCCGGGTCATCTGCGGACTTTCAGGCGGGGTCGATTCTGCGGTTGCCGCGGTGCTCATCCACGAAGCGATCGGCGACCAGCTGACCTGCGTTTATGTCGATCACGGCTTGATGCGGCTCAACGAAACCGAGCAGGTCGTCACCCTGTTCCGCGACCATTACAACATCCCGCTGATCGCCGTGGATGCGGAGGAGACTTTCCTCGCCGGCCTCGCCGGAGTCACCGACCCGGAAAAGAAGCGCAAGTTCATCGGAGCGGCCTTCATTGACCTGTTCGAAGCCGAAGCGAAGAAGATCGGCGGCGCGGATTTCCTCGCGCAGGGCACGCTGTATCCAGATGTGATCGAAAGCGTCAGCTTCACCGGCGGGCCTTCGGTAACGATCAAGAGCCACCACAATGTCGGCGGCCTGCCCGAACGCATGAACATGGAACTGGTCGAGCCCTTGCGCGAATTGTTCAAGGACGAAGTGCGCGAACTGGGCCGCGAACTGGGCCTGCCCGAAGCCTTCGTCGGCCGCCATCCCTTCCCCGGCCCCGGCCTTGCGATCCGCATTCCGGGCGAAGTAACCAAGGAACGCTGCGATATCCTGCGCAAGGCGGACGCGATCTATCTCGAGGAGATCCGCAAGGCCGGCCTCTATGACGCGATCTGGCAGGCGTTTGCCGTGCTGCTGCCGGTGAAGACAGTGGGCGTGATGGGCGACGGGCGCACCTATGACAGCGTCTGCGGGTTGCGCGCCGTTACCTCGACCGACGGGATGACCGCCGATGTCTACCCGTTCGACCCGCATTTCCTGACGCAAGTGGCCACCCGCATCGTCAACGAAGTGAAAGGCATCAACCGCGTGGTCTATGACTTCACGTCAAAGCCGCCGGGCACGATCGAGTGGGAGTGACACGGGCGCGCCGTCGCAACCTTTGCGCCCGTTGATCGTTCTGGTACCCGATCACACAATCCATCCAGCAAGAGAGGCTTGCCCCGTGAACACCATTCTTCGCTTCGCCATTGCCGCGCCGCTTCTGGCTGCTGCTGCCTGTTCTGAAACGCCCGCTGACGCGCCGCCGGTTACCGGCGCGGAATGGACTTTGGATGGGGCGGCTTCGGACCTGTCCTATGTCACGATCAAGGCGGGCGAGATCGCCGAAACCAACACCTTTGAAACGCTTACCGGCACCGTCTCCGCCGATGGTGCGGCAGCGGTGACCATCGACCTTGCCAGCGTTTCCACCGGGGTGGACATCCGCAACGAACGGATGCGCGACATCTTCTTCGTGGTCGCCGACAATCCCAGCGCCACTGTCACCGCGCAGATCGACCCGGCGGCGTTCGAGACGCTGGGCGTTGGCCAAAGTGTCGAGACGACGCTCGACGGCACGCTGTCGCTGAAGGGCGTGGAGGCTCCGTTCCAGGCCGCCGTCACCGTGACCCGCGCCGGGCCTGACCGGGTGCTGGCGGTGTCCGACGCGCCAGTGATCGTCGAAGCGGGGACTTACAACCTCACCGATGGGCTTGCCCAGTTGCAGGAACTCGCCGGGCTTCCCTCGATCACTCCGGTCGTGCCGGTCACCTTCTCGCTCGTCTTCACCCGGTAATCGCGCCGCATCGAAGCGCGATGCAGCTCGATCTCGGCTCGGACCCGCGCAGCGACGTGCTGCGGCGCACGCAGGCGGAGCTGATCGCGGCGTTCGGGCGGATCATCCGTCCGCCTGAAAAGCGCCGAGATCCGGTCTGGGTGCTGGTTCACGGCGTAATCGGCGCACAAACCAAGACAGCGGCGTCCAATGCGTCCACCGACGGGCTGATCGCCGAATACGGATCGTGGGAAGCGGTGGCGGCGGCGCCTGTTGCCGATCTCGAAGCGCGGCTGCAACGGCAGACCTTCCCCACAGTGGCGGCGCAGCGGCTCAAAGATAGCCTGAACGCGATCATTGCGGCGCGGGGCGCTGTCGACCTGCTGCACCTCACCGATATGGAAACGGCAGAGGCGATGGCATGGCTGGAGCAATTGCCGGGCGTCGCGCGCAAGAATTCCGCAGGGGTGATGAACGCCAGCACATTCGAACGCAAAGCGATGGTGATCGACGGCCATCACCGGCGGATCATGCAGCGCATAGGGATCGTCCCGTCCAAGGCTGATACCGCCAAAACCTATGACGCGCTTATGCCGATCTTGCCGGAGGAATGGAGTGCCGCCGATATAGACGAACATCACCTGCTGCTGAAGAAGCTGGGGCAGACGTTCTGCCGTCCGCGCCGCGCCGAATGCGCAGCCTGTCCGGTGCGCGCGGATTGCAAGACGGGTGCAGACCGCGACAAGGCTTAACTCCCGTCAGGCCAGCACAGCACCCTTTGCTGCACGATAGCGCCGGCAACCATCGCCAGAGCTACGGGAATCGCCAGTGTCGCGACATTGCCCCATTCTGGCTGCAATGGCTCAGTCGCGAACAGGGCCAAGACCAGCGCTTCGAGTGTCAAGGCCACCAGCGCGCCCGTAATCGGCCCCTGCCACCAACCCGGCGGCGATACCTTTAGCATGGCAAGGCCCAAGGCCGTTCCCAACGGTGCCACCACCAGAAACACCAGCATGGTGGCCGCAATCAGACCCACGCTGGCGAACATCGCGAGCGATTGCAGCACAGCGAAAAATCCGCCCGTCCTGGTGCCGAGGAAGCTGATCCCGCTGAACACCAATGCACCGGCGATATAGACCAATGCGCTTGCGACAAGGCTGGCGAAGAACAATTCGGACACGCCCGGCTGGGTCTGTGCGGCTTCTTGCTGACGGATTTGCACTGTGTGCTCTCCCTTGCTCATTTTTCCTGCGCCACCATGACGCTACGGCGCACGGCCTGCCGAGGTGCCTTGCGCCCGATCTCCTCAAAAGCGCGCTTGAAACCGATCCTATATTCGGCTTGTCTCCGGCGCAAATCGCAATCTGACGGGAGAAACAACCATGAAAACCGCCATCACCGAAATGTTCGGCATCCAGCACCCCATCATTCAGGGCGGCATGCATTATGTCGGTTTTGCCGAAATGGCGGCGGCGGTTTCCAATGCGGGCGGGCTGGGCATCATCACCGGCCTTACGCAGGGCACGCCCGAAAAGCTCGCCAATGAAATCGCGCGCTGCAAGGACATGACCGACAAGCCGTTCGGCGTGAACCTGACGATTCTGCCCACGCTCACCCCGCCCGATTACCCCGGCCTTGTCAAAGCCGTGATCGACGGCGGCGTGAAGGTGGTGGAAACCGCAGGGCGCAATCCTGTCGAACTGTTGCCGCCGCTCAAGGATGCGGGGATCAAGGTGATCCACAAATGCACCAGCGTGCGCCATTCGCTGAAAGCGCAGGAAATCGGCTGTGACGCGGTGAGCGTCGACGGTTTCGAATGCGGCGGGCATCCGGGCGAGGATGACATTCCCAACTTCATCCTGCTGCCGCGCGCCGCGGACGAGCTGGAAATCCCGTTTGTGTCATCGGGCGGCATGGCCGACGGGCGCAGCCTTGTCGCCAGCCTCGCCATGGGCGCGCAGGGTATGAATATGGGCACCCGCTTCATCGCCACCAAGGAAGCGCCGGTGCACGAAAACGTGAAGCGCGCCATCGTTGAGGCATCGGAGCTTGATACCCGCCTCGTCATGCGCCCCTTGCGCAACACCGAGCGGGTGATGAACAACGCCGCGGTCGAACGCCTGATCCAGAAGGAGAAGGAACTGGGCGATGCGATCACCATCCAGGACATCCTGCCCGAAGTCGCCGGGGTCTATCCCAAGATCATGATGGAAGGCGCGATGGACGAAGGTGCATGGAGCTGCGGCATGGTTGCAGGCCTGATCCACGACATTCCGACCTGCAAGGAACTGATCGACGGGATCATGGCGCAGGCCGAAGAAATCCTCGCCCGCATGAACGCAATGGCCGCGGTCAAGGGCTAAACTGCGTTCCGGATTTCATGGGGCCGCCCTTGATCGGGGCGGCCTCATTGCATTTGCGGTTCAGCCTTCGTCCTTTTCCACCCGCGTATAAGGGATGAAATCGTCGAAGAAGACCGCGCCGGTGAAGAAGCCGAGCACCGGGTCAATCGTGGTCACGACATCCTGCTTGCACAGTTCGCTCGCGTTGAACCGGCGCGAAACCAGCGCGTCGTCACGGTCGATGTCTTCGGGATTGCGGGTGCGCTGGACATAGATCGTGCGCCCGCTGCCATAGACATAGGCGGTCTTGTCGATCACCGTCAGCCGATCGTTGAGCAATTGCCGGATGCAGTTCTGGGGCTCGCCCGCGACCCGCCCTTCGAGCATGCGCGCAAGGCGTTTCTCGCCATCGGTCATTTCGGTTTGCGCGGGCTCTGCCGTATCGCCAGTGCCCTGATCTGACGCCAGCGCCGGGTACCCGCCTGCCAGCGCGATCGCCGCAGCGGTTGCGAGGGGGGTGATGCTTTTCAAAAGGCTTGTCTTCATGTCGCAGCTCCTGCTGATAGGCCTCCCAGTGTTCCGCATGATACACTGTTTCGCTGAACCTGCGATGAGCAATTTCACCGCAAGGGCTGTCCCTATTCGTATTCAAGCTGAATCGTGAATTCGCCCTTGTAGACGCCCGGAGCCTGATTTGCGCCGACCTGCAAACGGCCGGCGATGGTGAAGGAGAAATAGCCGTCGGGATTGGCGATCCGGAACCGGCGTGGGTTCTGGTTTATGACGATCGGCGGCTGGCTGCCGATCAGCAATCGATCAAGCAGCATCGTCTCCGTCCCGCCGTCGCGCGTCAGGATGTAGGTGTTCGAATCCGAATTGATCAGCACCGTCTGGTTAAACGTGCCATAGCCCCAGAACCGGGCGGGCTGCTGCGTGCCGTTGATCTGGGTGACGCCGCCTGTGGTCGTTACCGCGCCGGTCGAATCCATGATCACCGTACCCGCGGTTCCGGTGGTGATGATCTGCCCGAAATCGAGATCGAACTGCTTCACGAAACTGAGCGGGGTGACAAGAAATGCCCGCGCTTCGCCATCATCGGCGGAATCCTGCGCGCTCGCCATCCCCGGCCACGCGGCCAGCAAAAGCAGCGCAAGGCACAGCCTTGCCCGATGCAACAAATCAAACATGGGTGCGACCCCGCATTACCTTTTGGAACGAGCGTTCTAGCAGGCAGGCGTTAACATTGATTTTAAAGGCGTTTTTTGCCTTCCGGCGGTGCCTCCCGCCAAGAAATCACCGATGGCCGGGATCGGCTCCTTCGGAGATGTCGGGCAGGCTGGCCTGATCCACGCCATCAGCCGGGCCACCGCGCAAGACAAACCGGCGATCGCAATAACCGCAATCGACATAGCCGTGCTCGTCAATCTCGAGGAAGATACGCGGATGGCCAAGTGCTGCCGGGCGATAGCCTTCGCCGCCACGGATGGCGCTGGCGCCGTCGCAGCTGACGCGGCGGGTTTCGACAAGGATGGTTTCAGGCGGAGCGATGTTCATGGGCTTTGCCGTTAATCGCCCGCCCGCGCAAATTCAACACCGTGAATGCGCGAAGCCGCCTTACTGATAGTCGAGGCGGATATCGAAGGTGCCGGTGTAAACGCCGGGCGCCTGGTTCGGGTTGACGTTCAAAGTCCCGCCGACGCGGAAGAAGAAGGTGCCGTCGAGCGATGCGATCAGGAATCGTTCCCAGTTCGGGTTCGACTGCGTCGGACTGAGCGTCGCGTCAGTCAGGATGGTGATGTTGGTCACCGTCATGTCGGTGCCCGGCCCGGTGAGCGTGATTGCGTTGCCGATCGGCCTGCGCACGCGCACGCGCTGTCCGTTGACGCCGCTGCCGGCAAAGGTCGCCGCCTGGCATTCCCCGCTATGGATCACGCCGCCGGTGGAGACACAGGTGGCGGTGGCTGCGGGCGTGAGCACCACGGTGCCGCCGGTGGTGACGACCAAGCCGCCGAAATCAAGATCGCTCAGCTTGGTGATGGTCAGCGGTTCGATCAGCCCGACCTGCGCATCGACATTGAAGCTTTCGGACTGCGCCTGCGCTGCGAACGGGACGCACATCGCCGCGCCGAAGAGCCCCAAGGCTCCCAGCAGGCGCGCACCCAATCCTGCGCTGCGATTCGAGATGAATCCTGACTTCACGCCATCGCCAATACTCGCGAGAGGTGACGCTATGCCCACCAGACAGGGTTAATTGGCGATTCACACCTTGCGCTGCGGGCCAGCGTGATTAGAGCCTCAGGCATGACTGCACCCGCGATCCGGATCGACAACCTCGTCAAGCGCTATGCCGCGCCCAAGGGAGCGAAGGGCGCTGATGCCGAAGGAAAACTGGCCCTCAAGGGGGTGAGCTTCGACGTGCCGGAAGGATCGATCTTCGGCCTGCTCGGCCCCAATGGCGCGGGCAAGTCGACCCTGATCAACATCCTTGCCGGCCTTGTTAACAAGACGGGCGGCACAGCGGAGATCTGGGGTTTCGACATCGATCAGCAGCGCCGCAACGCCAGCCGCGCCATCGGGATCGTCCCGCAGGAAATCGTGTTCGACCCGTTCTTCACCCCGTTCGAGGTGCTGGAGAACCAGGGCGGCTTTTACGGAATTCCCAAGGCGTTGCGGCGGAGCGAGGAATTGCTCGCGGCGGTGCGCCTTGCCGATAAACGCAACGCCTATGCCCGCACGCTGTCAGGCGGGATGAAGCGCCGGCTGCTGGTGGCAAAGGCGATGGTGCATTCCCCGCCCATCCTCGTGCTGGACGAACCGACCGCCGGGGTCGATGTCGAACTGCGTCGCCAGCTTTGGGAGCTTGTGACCGAACTGAACCGCGAAGGCGTGACGGTGGTGCTGACGACGCATTACCTCGAAGAGGCGGAGCAGCTGTGCGACGAAATCGCCATCATCAATCACGGCGAACTGATCGCGCACAAGCCGACGCGCGAACTGGTGGACATGGCGCGCGAAAAGATCGTGGCGGTGACTGTAGCGGATGACCTGTCCTATGCACCGACCCACGCGGCGTTCCACAAGGTCGAGGTGAAGGGCGAACGCGGGGTCGAGATTACCTATGACAAGGACGAGATGAGTGCCGGGCAGGTCCTCGCCATCCTTCAGGAACAGGGCCTGACCATCGAGGACGTGACCACCCGCGAAGCCGATCTGGAAGACGTGTTCGTCCAGCTGACGGGCGCGGGTTGAAAATCGGGCTAGGCCTCACCCAGCTTCGGACAGTTTCTCACGCCAGTTGCGGTGCGAAAGGCGGACGATTTCCTTTCCGCAATGGCGGCAATTGCCGACATAATGCAGCCTGTCCCATTCGACGTTGCGGCGCAGCGGTTCGTGTCGTCCCATAAGGCAGGCAATAGGGGAAATCACAGACATGAAAGGCGCGCCCTTTACTAAAAGTTGTATTACAAGACTAAATGAAAAGGTTACAACAATTGAATTGTTCAAATTCGCGGATGTCCGCGCTCTTCATTTCGCCTTGAGAGGATATTAACATTGATCCTTCCAGTCATCTAAGGGAAATGACTAAGGGTTCTTCAACTATAAATCGTTTCACGGCATCGCTTGCACGGTTTGTCGGCGCAGGGCCGCAGCGGCCTTGCTCTTGCTAAGGCGATCATGCCGCGTCATTGCGACAATCATGGGAAGTGAGAGCGACATGCGCGGCGAAGCGCGCGAAAATTTCGACGTCCTCGTCATCGGTTCGGGGGCTGCCGGACTAACGGCGGCGCTCGAACTGGCGACCCGGCTCAAGGTGCTGGTGCTGGCCAAGGGTTCGCTCACCGGCGGTTCGACCGCCTGGGCGCAAGGCGGGATTGCCGCCGTGCTCGACGCGGGCGACACTTTCGAAAACCATGTGCGCGACACGATGATCGCGGGTGCGGGTCTGAATGACAGGGCCGCGGTCGAATTCGTGATTGAGCGCGCGCCCCGCTCGATTGACCGGCTGTGCGAACTGGGTGTGCCCTTCAACCGCGAAAGCGGTGATCTCCACCTCACCCGCGAAGGCGGGCATTCGCATCGCCGCATCGTCCATGTCGATGACGCGACCGGATGGGCGGTGCAGTCCGCGCTGCTGAAAGCGGCGGAGGCGAACCCCAATATCACCATGCTGGGCGGACGCACCTGCATCGACTTCATCACCGATCGCCACCGCGAACAATATTCGGGCGCGGGCCATGTCTGGGGCGTCTATGCCCTGAACGAGGAAACCGGGCGGGTCGAACGCCACATCGCCCGCGCCACCGTGCTGGCCGCCGGGGGTGCCGGGCGCGTCTATCAATTCTCCACCGCCCCGCGCGGCGCGACGGGCGATGGTATCGCGATGGCATGGCGGGCAGGCGCGCGTGTCTCCAATATGGAGATGATGCAGTTCCACCCCACCTGCCTCTACAATCTCGAGGTCAAGAACTTCCTGATCACCGAAGCCGTGCGCGGCGAGGGCGGACGGCTGTATCACCCGGAAACCGGCCACCGTTTCATGGCCGATTACGATCCGGAACGCATGGAGCTGGCCCCGCGCGACGTGGTGGCGCGCGCGATCGACGATCAGATCAAGCGGTTTGGCCTCGATTACGTCCATCTCGACATCAGCCACCAGCCCGAAGACTTCGTGAAGGGCCATTTCCCGACGATCTACGAAAAGCTGCTGGGCCTAGGCATCGACATGACCAAGGGGCCGATCCCGGTCGTCCCGGCGCAGCATTACACCTGCGGCGGGGTTGTCGTCGGGCTGGATGCACGCACCGATTTGCCCGGCCTGTGGGCGGCGGGCGAATGCACCGAAAGCGGGCTGCACGGCGCCAATCGCCTCGCGTCCAATTCCTTGCTCGAGTGTTTCGTGTTCGGCGAAGCGGCGGCGGACGATATCCTTGCCCGGTGGGATGCGCTGGAGGCTCCGCCCGCGATCCTGCCGTGGGACGAAAGCCGCGTGACCGATTCCGACGAAGAAGTCGTGATCAAGCAGAACTGGACCGAGATCCGCCGCTTCATGTGGAACTATGTCGGCATCGTGCGTACCACCAAGCGGCTTGAGCGGGCCAAGCACCGGATCGAATTGTTGAAGCGCGAGGTCGAGGATTATTACGGCGCGTTCCGCGTCACCACCGACCTGATCGAGCTGCGCAACCTGATCGAAGCCGCCGACCTGATCGTGAAAAGCGCGCTCGCCCGGCACGAAAGCCGGGGGCTGCATTACACGATGGATTATCCCGAGATGGCCGACGAGGCGAGAGATACGGTGCTGGTGCCGTGAGCCGGCTGCACACCGAAACGCACGCGATCGAGCGCATTGGCTGGCTGAGAGCCGCTGTACTTGGTGCCAATGACGGGATCGTTTCCACGGCAAGCCTGATGGTGGGCGTCGCCGGAGCTTCTGCTGGCAAGCCCGAAGTGCTGCTGGCTGGAGTCGCCGGTCTTGCCGCTGGCGCGCTGTCGATGGCGGCTGGCGAGTATGTCTCTGTCAGCTCGCAATCCGATACAGAGGCAGCGGACCTGGCGCGGGAGCGCACCGAACTTGCGACCCAGCCAGAGGCCGAACTCGCTGAACTGGCCGGCATTTACGAAGCACGCGGACTGTCGCCCGATCTGGCACGGCAGGTGGCGGAGGAACTGACCGCGCATGACGCGCTTGCGGCGCACGCCCGCGACGAACTGGCAATCAACGATCTTACCCGCGCGCGGCCATTGCAGGCGGCGCTTGCCTCAGCGGCTACCTTTGCGATCGGTGCCGGCTTGCCGCTGCTGGTTGGACTGCTGGTGCCGACCGCGCAGCTGACTTTGGCTGTAGTGATTTCGTCCTTACTTGCGCTGGCGGTTCTGGGTGTCCTGGCTGCAAGAGCGGGGGGCGCGCCGGTATTACGCCCGGTGGCGCGGGTCGTGTTCTGGGGGGCGCTGGCAATGGCGGTCACCTTCGGTGTCGGGGCACTGTTCGGAACCGTGGTTGGCTAGGCCGACTTGTCATGGTGGCGCAGGGCAAGGGCCTGTGTTCACCAACCATGCAGTCTTGCGGCAATAATCACTCTGCCATGCTCACACCATTTCGCTCGATCATGCTGTGCTGTCTTGCATTTGCGCCGCCTGCTTTCGCCCAAAACTCCGCCCCTGACGTAGCCGCATCCCAAAATTCCATCGTTGTCACCGCGCAGCGTTCCGGTGCGCCGATGTGGACGATCGACACCGATAGCGGCACGATCATCCTCGTCGGTGAAATCCGCGCTGTTTCCAAATCGACCCCGTGGTTGCCGGATCGGCTCAAGGAAGCGACGGCGGAATCGCAGCGGGTGATCCTGCGGGCGGCGCCGAAATTCTCTCCCGGGGACGTGCTGCGCCTGATCTTTCGCGGCGGGCGCTTTACCAAATTGCCCGATGGCGCGGTGGCGGCGGATTATCTCTCGCCCGATCAGCGCGCGCGGCTGGCGGCGCTGGAGGCGGAATATGATGTCGATTACGATCGCCGTTCGCTGCTGATGACCAGCTTCGATCTGCTCGCCCGCCGGCTCGATTTCGATGACGAGACAACCGATGACGCCACCGATGTGGTGCGCAAGGCGGCGGACCGCGCCGATGTGCCGATCACGCGGCCCGAACGGTTCCGGGGCGAAGACCTGCTCGACAGCCTCGCCGAGGCGGACCCGGCGAGCCATATCCCCTGCCTCGAAGCGGCGATGGGTGCGACAGAGGCGGGGCAGGAGATCATCCGCGCTCGCGGCGATGACTGGCGCAAGTTCGACATTCCGGCGGTGATGGACAATCCGCTGGAGGTCGCGCTGGGCCGATGCTGGCCGTGGGCGGACGATGAGCTGGGAGAGGAGATCCGCGGCCAGTGGGTCGGCATGATCACCGATGCCTCGCGCGAACCGGGGGTGACGCTTGCCGTGGTGCCGCTGCGGGTGCTGGCGGAGGAGGGCGGCGTGCTCGATCTGCTGGAGCAAGAAGGTTTCGTGATCGGCGGCCCCGTCTGGCGCTGAGTGCGGCCGCCCTCGGTATTGACGGTATTTTCGTGCGAGGCGTTCGCAAAAGCTTGCCATCCGGCGGCAAAGCCGCTTTGAAAGCTCCTACGCAATTACCACGCCCCGCAAGAGGGCGGATCGAGGAGCAACAACACTATGCCGCACATCGGTGCGAACGGGCTTTCCTTGTTTTACGAGGATCACGGAAATCCCGAACATGAACCCATCCTGCTGGTCATGGGCCTTGGCGCGCAGCTGACGCTGTGGCCGGATGAATTCGTCGAGGCGCTGGTAGCGAAAAGCTATCGCGTGATCCGGTTCGACAATCGCGACATCGGCCTGTCCGACAAGATGGAAGGCGCGCGCGCTCCTTCGGTGCCATGGCAGGTGATCCGCCAGAAGCTCGGCTGGCCGGCCAAGGTGCCCTATACGCTGACCGACATGGCCGACGATGCCGCCGGGCTGCTCGATGCGCTCGACATTGCCCGCGCGCATGTCGTCGGCGCTTCGATGGGCGGAATGATCGCGCAGCTGATGGCGGTTCATCATTCGGACAAGCTGCTGTCGCTCACCTCGATCATGTCGACCACCGGCAATCCCAAGCTGCCGCAGGCGGAAAAGCACGCGATCGAGGCGCTGACAGCGCCGCTCAAATCGCTGGACGAGGATGTGGTTGTCGAACACGGCATAAACATCGGCCGGAACATCGGCAGCCCCGGCTTCCCGCCCGATCCAGAGCGCCAGCGCGAGCGCGTGCTCGCCAGGGTGCGTCGCAGCGTCTACCCGCCGGGTCTGCCGCGCCAGCTCGCCGCGATCATCGCCGATGGCGATCGCCGCGCCCGCCTGTCGCGCATCACCACGCCAACGCTGGTGCTGCATGGCGAGGATGATCCGCTGGTCAAGCTGGAAGCGGGGCAGGACACGGCAAAGCACATTCCGGGTGCCAGGCTGGTGACGATCCCCGGCTGGGGCCACGATCTGCCGATCGAGCTGGTTGACCGGCTGGCGAACGAGATCGCGCTGCACGCCAAGGCGGCACGGGCGACCACTCCGCTGGACTGAACCGGGGTTCCACTGTCGAAGCCGTAGCGGCGGAAGGCTGGGGAAAGCCCGGTCTACCGCCGTTTGCCCGGCCGCGCGCAACGCAACAAAGTTGCTGCATGCAGGGCGAAAGATTCAACGGTTGATTCGAAAGATTCAATCACCAAATTTTTCTTCACAGATTCAATTTGGGGCTTGCGCGACCCGCGACTCAGGCTTTCTCCACGCGTCGCGGCGTTGCAGCATGATAATACACCGCCTTCGCATGTCGAATCGTGGTTAATCTGCCGTTGACCGGACTCCCGCGCTGATTCATCATCTGGTGGTTCGGTTCGCAATGGACCCCCCAAAGATAGTGATTTCTCTCACGCCCAAGCTTCTGATGCGAAGGCGCGACCGGGGGAGGAGTCGCTGACAAGTCTGGGGATGCGCTGTGGATCGGGGATAGGTCGATGGACAAGTCCGGGGGCAATCTGGGGCCAGTCTGTCGATGAATAGGTGCAGAACAGAATCGGAACATGGCGCGCTATCCGCTAAAAGGGATCGCCAGACCGATTCGAAAGACGCGAACGGGGCTAAAATGGAATTCAAGGCAAGTGACGAAGTGCTGAGCGACGCAGAGACAGGCGCGCCAATCGCCACAGAAGAAAAGAATGCAAAGGCCGTTACGATGGAAAAGCCCGACACCGGAAGCGACGCCCTGATCGCGGCAAAGAGTGCGGAAGCGCTCGGCAACGCGATGGCCGCAGCCGCCAAGGAGGCCGCCCAGCCCGACAGCAAGAAGATCAACGATCGCCGGTTCGACATCCAGACCGACGAATCGCGCGATGCCAACCTCACCGAATTCGGCAAGGAAACGCTGACTGATCGTTACCTGCTTCCCGGCGAGAAGTATCAGGATCTGTTCGCGCGCGTCGCCGATGCCTATGCCGACGATCAGGATCACGCGCAGCGCCTGTATGATTACATCTCGAACCTGTGGTTCATGCCCGCCACTCCGGTTCTTTCCAACGGCGGCACCAGCCGCGGCCTGCCGATCAGCTGCTACCTCAATTCGGTAGAGGACAGCCTCAACGGCATCGTCGGCACCTGGAACGAAAACGTCTGGCTCGCATCCAAGGGCGGCGGCATCGGCACCTATTGGGGCAATGTGCGCGGCATTGGCGAACCGGTGGGCCTCAACGGCAAGACCAGCGGCATCATCCCCTTCGTGCGGGTGATGGACAGCCTGACGCTGGCGATTTCGCAAGGCTCGCTGCGGCGCGGCTCGGCAGCGTGCTATCTCGACGTTTCGCACCCCGAGATCGAAGAGTTCCTCGAGATCCGCAAACCGTCAGGCGATTTCAACCGCAAGGCGTTGAACCTGCACCACGGCGTGCTGCTGACCGACGAGTTCATGCAGGCTGTGCGCGACGGGGCCGAATTCGAGCTGAAGTCGCCCAAGACCGGTGAAGCTCGTGGCAAGGTCGATGCGCGTTCGCTGTTCCAGAAGCTGGTCGAAACCCGGCTGGCCACGGGTGAACCCTACATCGTGTTCTCCGACACGGTGAACCGCATGATGCCCAAGCATCACCGCGATCTGGGCCTGAAGGTTTCAACGTCGAACCTGTGCAGCGAAATCACCCTGCCGACCGGGATCGACCATCTCGGCAATGATCGCACGGCGGTGTGCTGCCTGTCCTCGCTCAACCTTGAAAAGTGGGACGAGTGGAACGGCGACAAGCGCTTCATCGAAGACGTCATGCGCTTCCTCGACAACGTGCTGCAGGATTACATCGACCGCGCGCCGGACGAGATGGCCCGCGCCAAATATTCCGCCGAGCGTGAACGTTCGGTCGGTCTCGGCGTGATGGGCTTCCACTCCTTCCTCCAGATGAAGGGGCTGGGTTTCGAAAGCGCGATGGCCAAGGCGCTGAACCTCAAGATGTTCAAGCACATCCAGGCCAAGGCATCCGAAGCGTCGATGCTGCTCGCACAGGAGCGCGGGCCGTGTCCGGATGCTGCCGAAATGGGCGCGATGGAGCGTTTCAGCTGCAAGATGGCGATCGCGCCGACCGCGTCGATCAGCATCATTTGCGGCGGGACCAGCGCCTGCATCGAGCCGATCCCGGCAAATATCTACACCCACAAGACGCTGTCGGGATCGTTCATCGTCAAGAACCCGTATCTCGAAAAGCTGCTCGACAAGAAGTCGAAGAATTCGACCAATGTCTGGAACTCGATCCTCGAAAAGGGTGGATCGGTGCAGCATCTCGATTTCCTCACGCCCGAGGAAAAGAGCGTGTTCAAGACCAGCTTCGAAATCGACCAGCGCTGGCTGCTCGAATTCGCTGCCGACCGTGCGCCCTATATCGATCAGGCGCAGTCGCTGAACCTGTTCATTCCGGCTGACGTGGACAAGTGGGACCTGATGATGCTGCACTTCCAGGCATGGGAGAAGGGCATCAAGTCGCTCTATTACCTGCGTTCGAAATCGGTCCAGCGCGCAGGCTTTGCCGGCGGGGTCGAAGCCGACAACACATCGGACGCGGCCAAGATCGAACTGATGGCGCAGGCCGGCGAACAGACCGATTACGAGGAATGTTTGAGCTGCCAGTGATCGCCCGATTGCTGTCACTGCTGATAGAGGAAAGCCCCCGCGAACAGGTGTTCGTGGGGGCTTTTCTTTTGATCGGAGGGCTTTTGATCCTTCCGTTCATGCTGTCATACCTGATCCAGCTTGCGCAGTGGGTGCACTCGGGTTGGTCCCATCATGGCTGATGGAAGATCGCTTGGCGGGCGACGCTCGGCCTGATGTCGATAGCCTGCGGTTGGATCGCTCTGCTGGGTGCGGCCAAGCTGTCGGTCTATGGTCTCGTGCGCGCGGGGATCATGCATGATCCCTGGCAGTCATAGCCCGAAGGGATCTTTTTTCAGCGACCCCTAGTCCCGATTTTAAAGTGCATTAAGGGGCTCTACCTAACCGTCAGGTCTATGAAAACACGCCAGTCTTCACGCAAGAAAATCAACTTGCCGGGCCGGTATATTTCCGGTTCGGGCGAATTGCAGGATGTCGTGCTGCGCGATCTTTCGCCCAGCGGCTGCCGTTTCGATCTCGGCTTGCGCCGACTGACGCAAGGGTCGCCACTGCAGATATATGTTGCGGGCACCGGGCCGCACCGGGGGATCGTCAAATGGGTTGCCGGCGGCGAGGCAGGGCTGGGCTTCCTCGTACCGCTGCCGGAAAGCCAGTTCGGCCGATTTCAATCGAGCCACATCCCCGACCCTGTCGATCGCAATATCGGCGTCGGCCTTGATGATATCGGCCAGATCAAGCCGCAGCGTTTCTGCTGACACGCATGACCTGCGCCGCGCCGGGCGCAACCCCCTCGCACTTCGCTGAAAATTGTGCCAGTCTCCCGATCGGGATCAGAGACGGGCGCAGGCGTGGATCGCTGCGTCATCGACGGGAGTACACGATATGACGCCGCAACTCTGGATCGGCATAGCGGGCACGGTGTTCGCGCTCTTCTTCATTCTCAACGGGATGCGCCTGTCAAAAGGGCCCGAAGGCCATGCCGCCAATGCCGGACGCCTGCACATCGTGATGGCGGGCACTTTCCTGCCGATCATGTGGATGGTGATCATGATGGGGTCGCTGTGACGACAACAGTAAGAATATTGGGAGCGGCGGCGCTTGCGCTGCTGCTGTCCGCCTGTGCGAGCCAGATTGATGCCGGGCTTTCGTCCGGCCCGGATGTGCCGGGTTTCTGGTGGGGGCTGTGGCACGGCTTCATCTTCCCGTGGAGCTGGATCGGCTCGCTGTTTTCCGATGACATCGCGGTTTATGCGGTGCCGAACACCGGCGGCTGGTACGATTTCGGGTTCTTCCTCGGCATTACCGTGCTGGGCGGGGGCAGCTTCTTCGGATCGAAGAAGCGTAACAATTAACCCGCCGAGTGCGGCGGGAGGGGTGATTAATCCGCCGGGCGCGGCGGGATGAATGCCCCTTCGGCTTCGACGATAACGACCTTGTTGCGGCCTTCGTTCTTGCCGCTGTAGAGCGCCGCGTCGGCCATTTCGAGCAACTCTTCGCGCGGCAGCATGATTGCCGCTGGGGCCACGCCGACGCCGACTGATGCGGTGACCAGCGAACGGTCGCTTTCGCACACCGGGGTCAGGGTCGCGGCGACGGTCTGGCGCACATCTTCGGCGATGGCACGGATCTTCGCGGCTTCGCGCTTGCGCACCGCACCGACGAATTCCTCGCCACCGTAACGCGCGACGATGCCGCCCGCCTCATCGAAAATGTCCTGCAGCGCGCTCGCGACCAGTTTCAGGCAATAGTCGCCTGACTGGTGGCCGTGGGTGTCGTTGAAGGCCTTGAAGTGATCGAGGTCGATCATCATCAGCGCGATCAGATCGTCGGCGCGGCCATGCTCGCCCGGAGCCACTATCTCGGTTTCGAACTGACGCTCGAAACAGCGGCGGTTGGCGATTCCGGTGAGCGGGTCGGTTTCCGACAGCAGCTGGAGCGAGTGATTGGCTTTGAGCAACTCGCGGCTGAAGATGCGGGCGCGCAGGTTCAGCAGGAAGTTGTGCTGCCGCAACCGTTCGAACCGTCCCGCCACCGGCAATGTGCCAGCAGCGGCGAGCGCGAAGACGACGACGGTATCGGCATAAAGCATCAGGAATTCGCTTCCGTGCAGCGCGATCACCCCGGTTGCGACGATGATCGCGGACGCGTCGAAAATCACGAGGCCGCGCAGGGAATAGGGCAGCATCATGTTGGCGATGCCCACCACAAGGATCGTTGCGAGCAGATATCGCGGCGCGAGATCGGGCGGCAATTGCAGGGCGAGGTGCACGATCACCGCGATGAAGGCGATCGGTGCGGCGCCCACGCAAAAGGCGAGCGCCTGTGTCCAGCCACGCGCTCCGGCGATCAGGCCAGCCAGCGTCAGCGGCGCCACCGCCACCACGCGCAGGATCGCGCCTTGCTCCAGCATGTCGGGATTGACGATGAGGTCGACCGCAATCGTCGCCATGCACAGCAGCAGGCCGAGCAGGAACAGGAAATGCTCCTCGCGATACAGCCGGTCGATCACTTCCTGGCGATAGAGTTCGGCAACCGCGGCGGGCCAGCGGCGCAAGGGCAGGCGTTCCTGGTCGATCGACTCGACCATGTCCGAATCGATCCCGGCAGGCACGTCCATTTCTTCCTCGGGCAGAGGCAGGCTTTCGAACGCGCCATCGGGGACAAGGGATTGCATCACGCCCATGCGCACCCGGTTAACTGCAGTCCTTTAATTTGGGGTTAGTGCGGGTGCTGGTGCGGATGCGTTTTCGAACCTTTCCGTTCGACTCGGATTTTGCACGGTTTATCCCCGCCGAATCATACCCGCTTGCCTTCGATTCCGTAGTTTGTTTCCCTACATAGGTAAGCCAACACGAACCGAAGGAACCACAAGATGTCGTTGCTCGAAGCCCGCAAGACCTACAAGCCGTTTGAATACCCGTGGGCCTACGACTTCTGGAAGCGTCAGCAGCAGATCCACTGGATGCCCGAGGAAGTGCCTCTGGGCGAGGATTGCCGCGACTGGGCGCAGAAAATCACCGATCACGAGCGCAACCTGCTCACACAGATCTTCCGTTTCTTCACGCAGGCCGATGTCGAGGTGCAGGATTGCTACCACGAAAACTACGGCCGCGTGTTCAAGCCGACCGAAGTGAAAATGATGCTTACCGCTTTCTCCAACATGGAGACGGTGCACATCGCGGCTTACTCGCACCTGCTCGACACCATCGGCATGCCCGAAAGCGAATACGCCGCTTTCCTCGAATATGAGGAAATGAAGGACAAGCACGATTACCTGCACCAGTTCGGCGTCGACACCGACGAAGACATCGCCCGCACGCTCGCCATGTTCGGCGGCTTCACCGAAGGGCTGCAGCTGTTCGCCTCCTTTGCCATGCTGATGAACTTCCCGCGCTTCAACAAGATGAAGGGCATGGGCCAGATCGTCAGCTGGTCGGTGCGCGACGAATCGCTCCACTGCGAAGGCATCATCAAGCTGTTCCACACCTTCTGCGAGGAACGCGGCTGCCTGACGAAATCGGTGAAGGAAGACATCATCGACATCTGCCAGAAGACCGTCCGGCTCGAAGACGCCTTCATCGATCTCGCCTTCGAAATGGGCCCGGTCAACGGGATGAGCCCCAAGGAGATCAAGAAGTACATCCGCTACATCGCCGACTGGCGCCTTGCCCAGCTTGGCCTGCAGCCGATCTACATGGTGGAAGAACACCCGCTGCCGTGGCTTGCGCCGCTGCTCAACGGGGTGGAGCACGCCAACTTCTTCGAAACCCGCGCCACCGAATATTCCAAGGGCGCAACCCGCGGCAACTGGAACGACGTATGGTCCAGCTTCGACAAGCGCCAGAAGGCCAAAGCCGTCAACGAAGACTGCGAAGCCGACGGTGGCCCGGATATGTTTGGGTCGGTTGAGGCTGCGGAGTAGGGGGGAGTGGCCACGCGTGCTGATCTCAAAGCGTGGGTGGTTGAGGCACTTCAATCTTTGGGAGCTGCACAAGTCCCAGATGTAGCAAAGTATATTTGGGACCACCATGAACAGGAACTCCGACAATCTGGAGACCTGTTCTACACTTGGCAGTACGCGATGCGATGGGAGGCCCAAAAACTTCAGCATGAGGGTCTCCTTAAGAAGGAAACCAAGGGCCGACTCTGGGTTTTGACCTAGGTTGACGCTGCTATCCATTACTCCCCTCCCGCCTGCGGGAGGGGAATCAGGCTAATCTACTCCCAACCCCAAGCTGCGGGCGGCATTTCCACTTCTTCGCCCAGATCAAATTCCACCCTGAACAGCCGGTCTTCCGGTGCGCCGCTTTCTACCGTGCGCTTGAGTTGGTAGGCATACACACCGCCTTCGGTTCCGGCGGGGTCGACTTCGACGGTCCAGACATTCGTAACCGATGCGGTGAGGCCTTCGCGTTCGAACATGGCCACGCTTTCCGCATCCACCGGGAAGCTTTGCGCGCGCGCCGTGCCCGTGTCGCCCCCGTCGATACTCTGCGCGGTGTCTCCGCCGTACATCGTCACCGCGTCGCTTTCGCCATCTTCGTGCCGATGATCGTGCTTCAAGCGAAGTCCACCCGCATCATTGCGCGTGATCAGCCAGGTGCGCGAACGATCCCATGTGCCGTCCGCCTGCCTTATGTGAAACGGCACTGCGAT
The DNA here is from genome assembly GCF_023823125.1 of Erythrobacter aurantius. NCBI lineage: Bacteria > Pseudomonadati > Pseudomonadota > Alphaproteobacteria > Sphingomonadales > Erythrobacteraceae > Erythrobacter > Erythrobacter aurantius. Next base: position 732,780 of record NZ_CP090949.1, read on the forward strand.
GCGATCATCGCTGCATTCGGCCACCGCCATCACCATTTCCGCGCCCGCCATATCGGCATCGGCGGCGTCATCGCTCACCAGCGCGCCCGCATAGGCCTTGCCGCAATGGCTCGACAAGGCGGCCCAGAATTCGTCCTGAGGAGAGGCGTCGGCGGTTTCCCCCGCACCATCCTCAACCGGGGCTTCACCCCCCGAACAGGAGGCGAGCGACAGGGCGGCAAGGGCAGCGCAGAGCGCCCGCGTGTGTGCGAATGTCTTCATGCGCCAGACGTAGCACAGCCGGGCATCCGCACAACTGCCCGGACAATCACGGCTTTGCCGCTTTCCCATGCCGCACCAATGCTCTACGCCAGAGGTGCAAAGGGTCGCGTCCAGTTCCAATTGGGGGGGAATGACGCATGACAGAATTGATCGGGCAGGCGACGAGCATCGAAGGTTTCGGCGCGGTGATGGCCGCCGCCGCCGCAGGGGAGCGGCCCAATTTCCGCCCCTATGAACCGCTGCCGCCCGGATCGCCGCGCGATGTCTTCATCACCTCATGGGCGAAAAGCGGCACCACCATGATGCAGCAGATGTTCCATCAGCTGCGCACCGGGGCCAGCGGCGGAGACATGGATTTCGACGACATCAGCCGCATGACGCCTTGGGATGACACCGCCTATCTGCTCGATTTCGACATGACGACACCGCAACGCGGGACGCCGCGCGGGTTCAAATCACACCGCGAATACGAACGCCTGCCCGCAGGCAACCGGTATCTGATCACCCTGCGCGATCCGGGGGAATGCTACGTTTCCTTCTATCGCTTCATCAATGGCTGGCACCTCAAGGACGGGTCCGTGCCGATCGAGGATTTCATGCCGTTGTTCATGGGCGGCGGGCCGGGCGGCTGCGATTACTTCACCCACATCCTCAGCTGGTACGCCCGGCGGCACGAGCCCGATACGCTGTTGATGACCTATCGCTGGGTGGTGAAGAGCAAGCCTGCGGCGATCCGGCGGCTGGCGGCGTTCTGCGATATCGAACTCACCCCGGAGATCGAGGCGCTGGTGCAGGAGCGGACGACGCGCGAATTCATGCACACTTACAAGGACCGTTTCGACGATGGCATGTTCTGCGCCGTGCTGGAGGAGAAATGCGGCATCCCTGCCAATTCGGATTCGAGCGAGGTGCAGGCATCGGGCAGCTCGCTCGACATGCTGCCGCCGGCGATCGCCGAGGAGCTTGACCGGATGTGGGCGGAACGCGTCACGCCGGTGACGGGCCATGCGGATTACGCCTCGCTCGCGGCGGAGGTGGATGCGCTGGCCGGTTGACGGAGATCGGGACGGGCGGATTTGATGTGAGTCAAATCTTTCGCGGCGACTCCGGCCTAGGGTTTTCTCACAATCCAAAGGGAGAACGCCTCAAATGTCCCAGCACACCCCGAACGAGCTGACCGAAATCTTCAAGCGCGATCGCGATCTGATCACCCAGTTGAAGCAGACCGATGCCCATTACGCCCGGCTGGCGGATGAATATCACGAGGTGAACCGCGAGGTGCACCGGATTGAGGCGGAGACCGAGGCGGCTTCGGACGAGCGGACCGAAAAGCTCAAGAAGCAGCGGCTGAGCCTGCTCGACGAAATCACGGTGATCGTGTCGCGGGCGCGCGCTGCTGCGGTCTGACGCTTTCCTACTGTCTGCGGCGCGGGGTAAGAATGCGGGGTAATGCCCCCGGTTCTTGTCCCCGCGATTGTTCCCACTGCGCTTGCGCCCTTGATGCCGCCGCTGTGCTTGCCGCGATACGGCGGGGCGGGTGACAGTTTGCGGCTTGAAACGCGACACTTTGACCTTGCGAAAAGTGACGCTTTTGCCCGTTTGGGTGACACTCTGCCGCCGGCGGGTGACACTTCGCGGCGAAAGGTGACAGTTTGCGCACGAAAGGGTGACACAATCGCGCTTTTTCTTCTGGACCGTGTTCCACCTGTTCCAGCCTGTAGGGAAAACGGGGCACCAGCGGGCCGATTGACGCACGTCAAAGACGGTTTGCGCAGGGCGTTTCATGGTCGAATCACGTCAAGGAAGGAGACCGCGATGCCCGCCGTTCAAACCGCACCACGCCGCCCGCAGGAACTGCATGAGGAATTCCCGCGCGATGCAAGGGTGCTGACTTTGCTCAAGCTGGCCGATGTGCAGTTCTGCAATCTGGCGGAGCGGTATCACGCGCTGGGCCGTGCGATCGGGCGGCTCGAATGCGAGGCGGAAAGCGCGTCGGACCTGTATCTGGCGCGGCTGAAGAAGCAGCGGCTGGCGCTGCTCGACGAAATCGCCGTCGTGATCGAGGAAGCCGAAGCGCGGCTTGGTGCGGGGGCTGCCCCCGCGATGGAAGCCGTTCCGGCGTAAGGAGTGACGGACATGAGACTGAAACGCCGATTGCCCCTTCCGCTCCCGCTGGCGGGTGTCGTCAGCCTGCACCGCTCCCGGGGGCGCGGGCGGCGAAAGGCAGCCGCATTGATCGGCGGCGCGCTGGCCGCGCGGCGGATCGTGAAAGCCTTTGCGAGGTAGCCCTCTCCCGGCCACCTCGCAAATCCTTGGGAGTGACGTCAGAGGCGAGGCGTCACTCTCATCACGCTTCAGAACAGGAGCGTTTGCGGATCGGGCATGGGTTCCTGCTTCTGCGCCTTGAGCAGGCTCAGCACGCTGCGCACGCCAACCCAGATTGCGATGACCGGGAACAGCAGGAAGCCGATGAGGACGAACATCAGGGCGCTGGCGATGATGCTGGCGAGGAAGCCGATCCAGAATGTGCGGATGAGATAGGTGAAGTGCGACGCGGCCCAATTGTCGCGGTTCTCGCCCTGCCACACATGCGCGAGCACAATGCCGACAAGCCCGGACACGCCGGTGATGAAGCTGCCGAGGTACAGCAGCGAGATGATGGTCGGCTGGTTGAGGTCGAAACCGGAATTGGGAGTGGTAGGTTCGGTCATGGCGAGATCCCCTGTGATGCCTGACGGAGCGATCAGTCTACGCAAGGCGCGCTTTGGAGCAAGCTCTTACTCGCACCAGTCGGGCTCGGTGCTGCCCCAACCGCTCCCGCCAGCCAGGCCGCGGTTAATCATCGTGTCGGCAAGGTACTCTCGCGAGCCGTCCGCCATAGTGCGGCGCACCGCGCGCAACTCGCGCCCGTACTGGTCGCGCGGGGGCGCATCGCCTCCGTCCCATTCGAATGCCCCTTGGCCGAGCCACTGGTGGAGTGCATCACGTGCCTCTATCGCGCGGCGGCTTTCTGCCGGGCAGGCTCCGTTCAATTCGGGTGCGTCGAAACCGGTCAGGCGGATACGCCGCTGCGCCTTGCTGAAACCGAGGATGAGCGTGTCACCGTCCACCACACAGCCCGGCTGGCTGCTGCCCCGTGCGCCGCACAAGGCAAAGCGATCATTGACGGTCTGCCATTCCGCATCGTCAGACAACGGGCGAAGTCCGAACCACCAGACCGCCATGACGATCAAGAGCAACACCGGCATTCGCCACACCAGCCACCAATTGCCCAGCGGGCTGCCCATGCGCGGGCGATTGCGCCTGAGCCGGGATCGGAAACGCGGTGGAGACATGAAGCGAGGACTAGCAGCAGCCGCCTTGCCGCTCCACTGCGGCGGCGCTGTCATCGACACATATGACAAAGGCCGCCCGGATCGCTCCGGACGGCCCTGAAATCACGTGCGGCTGCTGATCAGACGTCGGATGTCTCGCTAAGCGATCCGAAGCTGCCATCGGGGCGTTTAGTTGTTTCGCAGCTGCCTGCATCGACGTATTTCCAGGCGTTGCCCTGATAGTCGATAGTGCTGGTGCCGGCGCAGCTGGTGCCTGGCCCGGCGGCGCAATCGTTCTTGCCGGCGAGCGAGATGCCGTAGCACTTTTCCTTGGCAGCGGCTTCGGTGGCGGCGACTTCCGTTGCGCCTTCGGCATTTGTCGGGGCTTCGGCGCCGCCCGAACACGCGGCGGCAAGGCCGGCGAAGGTGGCGAGAGCGATCGATCCCTTGAAGCGAGTGGTGTTCATCGTGTTTCCTCCTAGACTAGATCGTGCGACGCTGCCTTGGGCCTGCGCGGCACACCCTTTGTTTCGCGCAGGCGAGTCGTTCGGTTACATGGATGGCGCGAAAAGTGTTGCGAGCCGTTTCCTCGTCACCGCTTCCCTCGCGCCCGCGAAGCGGCTAAGCGGCGCGCGACCATCAAAGAGCGGCTAGAAAGGCGCGCCGATAATGACTGCCCCTTCCACTCCTGCCGATCACTCGCTCGACCTGTCCAAGGCCGAGGTTCTGATCGAGGCCCTACCTTATTTCCAGCGTTACGCCGGGCGTACCTTTGTGGTGAAGTACGGCGGGCACGCGATGGGCAACAAACAGGCCGCGCGCGACTTTGCCGAGGATATCGTGCTGTTGAAGGCGGTGGGCATCAACCCGGTGGTGGTGCATGGCGGCGGTCCGCAAATCGGCGAGATGCTGGCCAAGCTTGGTGTGCAGAGCACCTTTGTCGACGGATTGCGGGTTACCGACGAAGCGACTGCCAAGGTTGCCGAAATGGTGCTCTCGGGTGCGATCAACAAGGAACTGGTCGGCTGGCTGTCCAATGCCGGTGGCAAGGCGCTGGGCCTGTCCGGCAAGGATGGCGGACTTGTCACCGCGCGCAAGGTGACGCGCACCACGAAGGATCCGGAAAGCCTGATCGAAAGCGTCGTTGATCTCGGCTTTGTCGGTGAACCCGCGATTGTGGACACGAGCGTGATCGACACCGCGGTTGCCGCCGGGATGATCCCCGTCATCGCTCCGATCGCAGGCGGCGAGGATGGCGAGACGTACAATATCAACGCCGACACCATGGCGGGCGCGATCGCCGCTGCACTGGGCGCGGCGCGACTGTTCCTGCTGACCGACGTTGCCGGTGTGCTCGACGGCGAAGGCAAGTTGCTGACCGACCTCGATCCGGCGGCGATTGCCCGGCTCAAGGAAGAGGGCGTGATCAAGGGCGGCATGGTGCCAAAGCTTGAAACCTGCGTTTCGGCGGTCGAATCCGGCTGCGAGGCGGCAGTGGTTCTCGACGGACGGGTGCCGCACGCGATGCTGCTTGAATTCTTTACCGCGCGCGGTGCGGGAACTCTGGTGCGCAAGAACGCGTCTTGATAAGGGCGCGGCCTGAACCAGTCGGGTTGACGCACCGCCAAGGCGTATTAGGTTGATAATACGCTCTAGCCACGGGAACACACATGCAAGGCCTTTTTCTGATTTCCGACATCGTCAGTATGCTCACCAGCCTGCTGATCATGCTGATCATCATCCAGTTCGTTATCAGCCTGCTGTTCGCCTTCAACGTGGTGAGCCCGACCAACCAGTTCCTGATGGCGTTCTACGATTCGATCCGGAACCTGCTCGCACCTGTCCTGCGACCGATCCAGCGGATCATGCCCGATACCGGTGCCATCGACTTTTCGCCGATCGTGCTGATCTTCGGCCTGCGCATTCTCGACGTCGCGATTTACCGCCTCGCGCTCAGCATTGCGTGAGGCCGGGATGAGCGCGACACGCATCGACGGAAAAGCCTTTGCCGCGCGCCTGCGTGAGCGCGTGGGCGAACGGGCGCTGGAATTTGCTAAGGCTGCCGGGCGCAAGCCGGGGCTGGCAGTGGTGCTGGTGGGCGATGATCCCGCCAGCCAGGTCTATGTCGGCAGCAAGGGCAAGGCGACCGTCGCCGCCCATATGAACAGCTACGAACATCGTCTGCCTGCCGATGCCAGCTCGGAAGAGCTGCTTGCGCTGGTGGAACAGCTCAACCGGGATGAAGCGGTGGACGGCATCCTTGTGCAGCTGCCGCTGCCCGGTCACCTCGACGAACAGAGCATCATCGCCGCGATCAGCCCGGACAAGGACGTGGACGGCTTTCACGTCATCAACGCCGGGCGGCTGAGCGTCGGTCAATCGGGGTTTGTTCCCTGCACGCCGCTGGGCTGCATGATGCTGCTGACCGATCGTCTGGGCGATCTGTCCGGACTCGAAGCCGTGGTGATCGGTCGCTCGAACATTGTTGGCAAGCCGATGGCGCAGTTGCTGCTCGACGCGAACGCCACGGTCACCATCGCTCACAGCCGCACCAAGGATCTGGCAGGCGTCGTTAAGCGTGCGGACATCGTGGTTGCGGCAGTCGGAAGGCCAGAGATGATCCGCAAGGACTGGCTGAAGGAAGGCGCGACCGTGATCGATGTGGGCATCAACCGTCTGGCCCCTGAACCGGGCAGCGAAAAGGGCCGCCTTGTCGGCGATGTCGCCTTTGACGAAGCGAGCGAGGTTGCAGGTGCGATCACCCCGGTTCCCGGCGGGGTCGGGCCGATGACGATTGCGGTGCTGCTGCGCAACACGCTTGTCGCCGCCTATCGCAACGCAGGCCTCCCAGTGCCGGAGGGCCTGTGAGGAAAGCGTGGGCCGCAATCGCGCTTGTCGCTCTTGCCGGCGCCATTGCCGCTTGCGGCGGGCCGCGGGTGCAGGGCCCTTCGAACCAGATCATCAACCGCGTTCTGGCAAATGCTCCGGGCGAAGCTCAGCCAAGCACGATTGTCGCCGCCGAAGTCGCCTTTGCCCGTGCCGCGCGCGAGCAAGGACAATGGACCGCGTTCCAGCAGTTCGCTGCACCCGGCGCGGTGATCCACGGCGCCAACGGGGTGATTGATGCAGGCACCTGGCTGCCCGCCCAGACTGATCCGGCGGAACCTGTGCAATGGGGCGCACGCATTGTCGTGATGAGCTGTGACGGTGCGACCGCAGTCAGCCAGGGGCGCTTTGTCATGCCCGAAGGCATCGTCGGCAATTACGTGACCGTATGGGCGCGCCAGCCCGATGGGGATTACAAATGGGCCTATGACGTTGGTGGCCCGGACGTCCCGCAACCTCCACCACGCACCGAAGTTGCGGATGGCGACATTGTTGTCACTGCGATCGATTCGATTCAGGGTCTGGTCGCCACCTGCCCGCGCGCCGGGGTTCCGATCCCTCCACCTCCTGCCATTCCGATTGGCGAAGACGGCGCGGCCAATGCGGTTCTGTCGAAGGACGGAACCCTCCGCTGGCGCTGGGAACACCGCGGAGACGGCACGAAATTCGTCTCGGCCGAGTATTTCTACCAAGGCCAATGGCTCACCGCGATCGAAGAAAGTCTTGCATCGCCGGGCGAAGGGTGATGAGGGGCGGCGATGCTGCCTGAACTCTTCGTCTCTGCCTTCGTTACCCTGTTCGTCGTGATCGACCCGCCGGGTTGTGCGCCGATCTATGCCGGGCTGACGAAGAATGCGAGCTCGGCGCAGGCGCGCAATATGGCGCTGCGGGCCACGGCCATCGCCGCGGTGATCCTGCTGATTTTCGCGTTCTTCGGCGAAACCTTGCTCAGCGCCCTGCATATCGAGCTCGACAGTTTCCGCATCGCGGGCGGGTTCATGCTGTTCTGGATCGCGTTTGAAATGGTGTTCGAAAAGCGCACGCAGCGCCGCACCGAGCGTGCCGACAAGGTCGCGCATGATCCGGAGATCGAGGACGTGTCGGTCTTTCCGATGGCCATGCCGATGCTGGCCGGACCGGGTGCGATTGCGGCGATCATGCTGCTGATGAACGAGGCTGAGACTCCCGCCGAAACCGTCGAGGTGTTCGCCGCGCTGGGTCTCGTACTCGCGATTACGGCGATCGCCCTCGTTGCTGCGGGACCGCTGATCCGGCTGCTCGGTGACAAGGTCGAAGCGGTGATCACCCGCTTGCTCGGCGTGTTGCTGGCGGCGCTGGCCGCGCAATATGTGATTGACGGGCTAAAGGGCAGCTTTGGGCTGTAAAGCCGCCCTCTGATTATTGCAGCGTCATGATCTCTTCGCTGCCGTCGCCTCGCCCATAGAATTGCATCAACTGGACCAGCAATTCGCAGCGGGTGCTTAGCGTCGGTGCCTCAAGTAATGCCTGTTTCGAAGCTGCATCGAATGGGGCGATTTGCGAGACGCCGTTGATCAATGACTGGTCGTCGAGCCGCTGAACCGAATCCCAATCGACGCTGTAGCCCTGGCTTGCGGCGAATTCGCGTGCCTCGCGCTCGAACCCACCGCGCTGGGCATGGGTCAGCGTCTCATCCGGATCGTCTTGGATCAGTTCCGCTTCGATCTGGCGGAACGCGGTCGTCACATCGAGTTCTGCCAGCATGCGGAACCGCGACACGCCCTCAAGGATGAGATTGTAGCGACCGTCCTCCATTGCTTCGACCTCGCCGATGCGTCCGACGCACCCGATCGTGTAGAGGGGGGAGCCTTCGACCGGGCGTTGTGGCTGGATCATCGCGATCTTTCGATCACGCACCAGAGCATCGCCCACCAGCGCGCGATACCGCGGCTCGAAGATGTGGAGCGGCAGCTGCAGGCCCGGGAACAGCACGGCGCCCGTCAGAGGAAAGATGGAAAGTCGCGTGGCCATCAGGACGGGATCATCCGAACAGGATCTTTGACAGGCGGCGACGGGTTGCCACCACCCATTCGTCTTCAAGCCCGGTCGCCTCGAATATCTGAAGCAGTTTCGCGCGGGCGGCCCCATCGTTCCATTCGCGATCCTTTTCGATCATTGCCAGCAGCGTATTAGCCGCGTCGTCGCGCGCTCCGCTTGCAAAGGCAGCCTCCGCGAAGGCGAATTGCGCCTCCATGTCATCTGGCGCGGCACCGGCTGCCTCGCGCAGTCGGGCAAGCTCGCCATCGTCAACCTGGGTGCCCGCAAGCTCGACAGCGCTCTTCGCCGCGGCCATTGCGGGGTCGCTGGCCAGCCTGGGATCGGTTTCCATCGCGGCGAGAACCTGCTTAGCCTCTTCAACCTGACCCATGGCGATCAGTGCGCGCACAAGCCCGGCATGGGCCGGTGCGTTGTCTCCGGCAAATTCCGTGACCTGAGCAAAAATGCTCGCCGCGCGCTGGGCATCGCCTTCGGTCAGGGCGGCCTCGCCCATGGCAACGAATTGCGCGAGCTCTTCTGGCGAGGGACCCTGCGGTGCGCTTTCGTCGCCGGCTGCACCAGGCTGCACCGGCAGTTGCGAGAGCAATTGTTCAAGCATCTGCTTAAGCTGGCTTTCTGTGCGCGCGCTGCTGATGTCGGCTACCGGCTGCCCTTGGAACATCGCATAGACCGTCGGGATCGAGCGAACCTGAAACTGGCTGGCGATGAACTGCTCTTCGTCGACATTGATCTTGGCGAGCACCACGCCCTTGTCCGCATATTCGGCGGCGACCTTTTCGAGCACAGGGGTCAACTGCTTGCACGGGCCGCACCATTCGGCCCAGAAATCGAGGATCACCAGCTTCGTCTGCGACGGCTCGACGACATTCTTGCGGAACCGTTCGACTGCCTTCTGCTCTTCGATGTTCAGACCCATGCTGGCCAAGGGAAAACTCCTGCTGGTTGGTTCGGATTACGTGTCGGCCCCAATGTGGGGCCTTTTTTGCGCTTGTGAACCTTGCGTGGAGTGCTGGCTAGTGTCGGTTCGCGATGTTCGCGAAAATTCAGGTGCATTTTACTCTTGCAGGGCATGTGAGTCGCTGCTAATCGCGCCGCCTCCCCGGCAGAGACTTGCGTTTGACGCGGTCCTGTGTGGCGTCAGTGAGCGGGCGTAGCTCAGGGGTAGAGCACAACCTTGCCAAGGTTGGGGTCGGGCGTTCGAATCGCCTCGCCCGCTCCATTTTCTTTCGGAACCTGATCACGAAAACCGCCAATGCGGTGCTGCATCCGTTTGCGCGATCACCCCATGCGTGCGAAGTTGGCTACACCCGGCGCTGCAGTGCGCTTGGTTTCGGTTTTGCCGTCGGCAGGCGCAAGATTGTCCGGATCGAAACCTCCGACCAAGGCGCCCAGTTCCGCCAGACGCTGCTGGTTGCGGCTGTAGAATACCAGCTTCGCGCTCTTGCGTGTCTCGACCAGTCCGGCCCTCCTCAAGACCCCCAGTTGCTGGGAAAGAGCCGGTTGGCCGATGTCACAGCGCTGCTCGATCTCGCCAACGTTCAACTCGCCGGAATGCAAGGCTTCGAGGATTTGAAATCGTAGGGGATGGGCCAGCGCCTTCAGCGCTTCAATAAGTGCGTCGTCGGTCATGTCGCATCACCCTTTGCGGCGGGCTTCATGAACCAATCAGATGCATTGTCGGCGTTATAGACATCGTCGATGTTCTGGCTGGGCGAGCTCAGCAGCGGATCGCCTGCCTGCCAATTGGCGGGGGCCAGCCCGTTGTGGTTGTCGATCGCCTGCAGGCCATCAATCATCCGTAGCATTTCGGGGATCGAGCGTCCGAGGTTCGCCGGATAGCAGGTCATTGCCCGTATCGTGCCTGACGGATCGATGAAGAAGGTGGTGCGTACCGTGGCGCTGTCATTGTCCTGTGGTGCGACCATGCCATAGGCACGGCCGATCACCAGAGTGGGGTCTTCGACGATCGGAAACCGGACCTCCACGTCAAACCGGTCCCTGATTATCCGCAGCCAGGCGAAATGGGCGAACAGGCTGTCGACGGATAGTGCCATGAGCGCGCAATCGCGCTTCTCGAAATCGCTGGCGGCGCGGGCGAGCTCGACAAATTCGGTGGTGCACACAGGCGTGAAATCGGCCGGGTGGGAAAATAGTATCAGCCAGCGCCCGCTGAAGTCGGAAAGTCTTACCGGCCCCATGGTGCTGCGCGCCTCGAATTCGGGGGCAGTGTCACCAATGCGAAGGCCGGCGCAGGGCGGCTGAGCGGTTTCGTGTGTCATGATCTGCCTCTAGCGCTTGACAGCCTCAATTGCAATACATATACACACTTTATGTAAATCAAGGAGAATGTCAGTGGATAAGAGCGATGGCACCCTGCTCGCTGCCGCCGCACAGGTGCAATCCGTGTTGAACGGCGATGCCTCACGGCCGGAAATCAAGGGCTTCTTTGATCCTGACACATTCACGGTAACCTATGTCGTCAGTGACCCCTCCACCGGAGAGGCGGCGATTATCGACTCGGTTCTGGATTTTGCGCCGAACTCCGGACGCACTTCCACCTCCTCTGCCGACGCCGTTATCGATTTTGTCACTTCGAAAAAATTGCAAGTGAAATGGCTGCTTGAGACCCATGCGCACGCCGATCACCTGTCTGCGGCGCCTTACCTGCAGGAAAAGCTGGGCGGTAGAATCGCGATCGGGGAGCACATCAAGGTTGTGCAGGGCGTGTTTGGAAAGCTCTTCAACGCTGGCACGGAATTTGAGCTGGACGGCTCGCAGTTTGACCACCTCTTTTCAGATGGCGACACCTTCAACATCGGCAATCTGCCGGTTGTTGTGCTGCACGTCCCCGGCCACACACCCGCATGCATCGCTTATGTGATTGGCGATGCCGTGTTCGTGGGAGATACGATGTTCATGCCTGACTATGGCACGGCGCGGGCTGATTTTCCTGGCGGTGACGCGCGGCAATTGTTCCGCTCGCTGCGCCGGGTGCTTGCGCTCCCGCCAGAAACTCGCCTGTTCATGTGCCATGACTACTTGCCCGCTGGCCGCGAGGAGTATGTCTGGGAGACCACGGTCGCCGCCGAACGCGCCGGCAACATCCATGCCCATGACGGCATTACCGAAGACGAATTTGTCGCCATGCGCGAAGCGCGCGACGCGACCCTCGACATGCCGCGCCTGATCCTGCCTTCGGTGCAGGTCAACATGCGGGCCGGCCACATGCCGCCCGCGGACGATAATGGGGTGACTTATCTCAAGCTGCCGGTGAACGCGGTATGATGCTGCCCGGCTTTCCAGACGCAGCGCCCTTGGCGGGGTTGGGTGGCGGGATCCTGATCGGTCTTGCTGCCGCACTGATGCTGTTGGGGGCAGGGCGGATTGCTGGCGTCTCCGGCATCGCTGCGCGCGCCGTTGGGCTGAGCGAAAGCAGTCTGCCCCGCATTTCGGCATGGCTGTTTGTTCTTGGCCTGCCAGTTGGCGCGCTGATTGTCAGCGCGCTTCAGGGTGGAATGAGCGCGAAGTTTGCATCGCCGATCTTCCTCGTGATTGCCGGGCTTGCAGTCGGCATAGGAACAAGGCTCGGCAGCGGTTGCACCAGCGGCCACGGCGTGTGCGGCATGAGCCGGTTTTCGCAACGCTCTATCGTCGCCACGCTCACTTTCATGGCGACGGGCTTTGCCACGGTGGCAGCCATGAATGCTCTCGGGCTGGAGGTCTTGCCATGATGAACCGTGTGATCGTGCCCGCGCTTTCGGGCATCGTATTCGGAGCGGGGCTTGCGTTGGGCGGAATGACCGATCCGGCCCGGGTGCGGGGTTTTCTCGACCTTTTCGGCGCGTGGGATCCGACGCTTGCCTTCGTCATGGGCGGAGCGGTGCTGGTGATGGTGGTCGCCTGGCAGGTGCAGTCGCGCATGATGCGCCCCCTCTTTGCCGAAGGGTTTTCGCTGCCTGATCGCAGCGACCTGACCCCGCGCCTGATCGGTGGTTCTGCACTGTTCGGCATTGGTTGGGGGATTGCGGGTCTGTGCCCCGGCCCGGGCTTTGCCGCACTGGTTATCGACGCGGCATCGGCGGCCATCTTCATTGTCGCCATGTTCGCGGGAATGGCGATCGTTCGCCTGATCGAAGGGAAGGGCTGATGGAGGTCAAGCCGGTCTATTCGGGCTTCGCGGTGGCGGCGCAATTGCAGCCCGGCGACTGCGAAACAGCCGCGAAACAGGGCTTTGCCGCAATCATCTGCAATCGCCCTGATGGCGAGGAAGATGATCAGCCTACCGTGGCCGAAATGCGCGAGGCGGCGCAAGCTGCCGGGCTCGCGTTCCACCATATTCCGGTAAGCGGCGGCGCCTTTCCTCCTCCTGCAATAGCGGCCTTCGCCGCCATTCGAAAAGGCACCGAAGGACCGGTGCTCGCCTATTGCCGGACCGGGACGCGTTCGATCACCCTCGAAATGCTCGCCAACCCTACCGGCCTAGCGGTTTCCGAGCGGATAAAGCGAGCCGAGATGGCCGGTTACGATCTCGGCAATTTGCGCGAAACACTGGACTAGCAGCACGGGAATCAGAGGATGTCCATTTCACATAAGGTCGTCATTGTTGGCGGCGGCGCTGCGGGAATTGCTACCGCCGCATCATTGCTTGCGCGCCGGAAAGGGCTCGACATCGCGATTGTCGAGCCAAACGACACGCATGCCTATCAACCGGGCTGGACGATGGTGGGGGGAGGCATCTTCGACCCCAAGGTTACCGTTCGTCCCATGGCCAGCGTAATGCCCAAAGGTGTGACCTGGATCAGGCAGGGCGTCACAGGTTTCACGCCCGACAGCAATGAAGTCACCCTGAGCGACGGATCGAAGCTGGGTTACGAAGTGCTTGTCGTCGCTCCGGGCATCCGGCTTGCGTGGGAGAAGATCGCGGGTCTGGAAGAAACGCTGGGCCGGAACGGGGTCACTTCGAACTATCGTTACGATCTTGCACCCTATACATGGGAACTGGTCGAACGGATGCGCTCGGGCAAGGCACTGTTCACGCAGCCACCCATGCCGATCAAATGCGCCGGCGCCCCGCAAAAGGCGATGTATCTCGCCTGCGATCACTGGTTGCGACGCGGCGTGCTGGATCAGGTCGAAGTCGGGTTTTGCAACGCGGGCGGCGTTCTGTTCGGGGTGGCGGACTATGTCCCCGCGCTTATGAGCTACATCGAGAAATACAATGTGGCGTTGAACCTAGGCAACGATCTGATCGCAGTTGATGGCCCCGCGCAAAAGGCGGTCTTCAAGACGTCAGAGGGCGAAGTGACGCGTGAATTCGACATGCTCCATGTCGTCCCCCCGCAAGTCGCTCCGCAGTTTCTTGCCGACAGCCCGCTCGCGGCGGACACCGGCTTCACCGATGTCGATCACCATACCTTGCAGCACGTGCGTTATCCCAATGTCTTCGGTCTGGGAGACGGAGCCAACACTCCCAATGCCAAGACTGCAGCAGCGGCGCGCAAGCAGGCTCCGGTTGTCGCAGTGAATGCGTTGCAGGAACTGGACGGGCACAATCCGCGAGCAGGATATGATGGCTATGGCTCCTGTCCGCTGACGGTCGAGCGCGGCAAGATCGTGCTGGCCGAATTCGGCTATGGCGGCAAGCTTGCACCCAGCTTTCCAACCTGGCTGGTTGACGGGACCAAGCCGCAGCGGCTTTCATGGATGTTAAAGGCCGATGCCTTGCCGTGGATCTACTGGAACGGGATGCTGAAGGGCAGGGAGTGGCTGGCTGGTCCCGGCGGATTGATCGCGCAATAGGGTTCAGGCGCAAAAGGGTTTGCACCCGACAAATCGAGAAAGACATCGATTCATGCTAAAGCGCTATTTCCCGATCCTCGAATGGGGTCGCAGCTACAATCGGGATGTTCTGACCAGCGATCTGATGGCGGCGGTGATCGTCACCATCATGCTCATCCCGCAAAGCCTGGCCTATGCCTTGCTGGCGGGATTGCCACCCGTGGTGGGGCTTTACGCCTCCATCCTGCCCCTGATGCTCTATGCCGTATTCGGCACATCGCGGACGCTGGCAGTCGGCCCGGTCGCGGTGATCTCGCTGATGACGGCGAGTGCGGCTGGGGCCGTGGCCGGGCAGGGTACTGCGGAATATCTCGAAGCAGCGATCACGCTCGCGTTCCTGTCTGGTGTGATGCTGGCGATACTCGGCCTGTTGCGAGCCGGTTTCCTCGCGAACCTGCTGTCGCATCCGGTGATCAGCGGCTTCATAACGGCCAGCGGCATCCTGATCGCGACTAGCCAGATCAAGCATATCGTCGGGGTCAAGGCGGGGGGCGACAATTGGCCGGAAATGATCGGTGCGCTGGCGTCTGTCATCGGGGACATCAATCCGACCACCATCGCCATCGGGATTCCGGCGATGATGTTCCTGTTCTGGGTGCGGAAAGGGGCAAAGCCGGCATTGCAATCGCTGGGCATGCCTGCCCGTGCGGCGGACATGACTGCCAAGGCGGGGCCGGTCGTGGCGGTAGCGCTTTCGATCATGGCGGTGATCTTCTTCGATCTGGAGGCTGCGGGCGTCGCCATCACCGGATCGATCCCCCAGGGATTGCCTCCGTTTGCGGTGCCGTCGACCGATCTTGCGCTGATTGAGCAATTGTGGGTTCCGGCCCTGCTGATCTCGATCATCGGCTTCGTTGAGAGCGTTTCGGTAGCGCAAACACTGGCGGCGAAGCGGCGGCAGCGGATTTCGCCGGATCAGGAACTGATAGGCCTGGGCGCCTCAAACATCGCCTCCGCCTTTTCGGGCGGCTATCCGGTCACCGGCGGGTTCGCCCGATCAGCAGTGAATTTCGATGCCGGAGCGCAAACCCCCGCCGCAGGTGCTTTCACGGCAGTCGGGATTGCCTTGGCGACGCTGTTCCTCACGCCTCTGCTTTACAGCCTGCCGATTGCCACGCTGGCTGCGACGATAATTGTCGCCGTCCTGAGCCTTGTTGATCTGCGCACGCCGCAGCGGTTGTGGCATTATTCAAAGGCAGACTTTGCCGCCCATGCGGCCACCATCGCGATAACCTTGCTTGCCGGGGTGGAGCTGGGTGTAATCGCGGGTGTGATCGTGGGGCTCTTGCTCTATCTCTGGCGGGCCAGTCGTCCTCACGCCGCGATTGTCGGACGCGTGCCTGAAACCGAGCATTTCCGCAATGTCGATCGGCACAAGGTCTTTACCGTGCCGCATATCCTCTCGATCCGGATCGACGAGGCGCTGACCTATCTCAACGCGCGCTGGCTCGAGGAATATGTGCTGGAACAGGTCGCGGACCGCCCGGCTGTACGGCACGTCATCCTGATGTGCAGCGCGGTGAACGAAGTGGACGCCTCCGGTCTGGAAAGTCTGGAGGCGATCAATCACCGTCTGGGCGATGCGAAGGTCGGCCTGCACCTGTCGGAGGTGAAAGGGCCGGTGATGGACCGCCTGAAGCGCTCGCATTTCATCGACGAGCTCAACGGCCAGGTTTACCTTTCCCAGTCGAAGGCGTTCGACAGCCTTGTTGCAGACGATGGCACCCCGCCCGAGCCGCACGACCAGTATCTGGCTCGCGGGCTGATCTGAGCGAATCTGCAATTCAATATAAATTAATCTGTAACTGAAATCCTGAATTTCGCCTCTTTCAGGCCAAATTGCGCCATTTGCGTGTGACTTCATAAATTCGATTAATGTATGCGAGTAATTGAATTGGCTAAAGTGTGTGTCGCGGTCTAGGAACCGGGGCATCCAATCCAGGAGCAATCATCATGAGCTTGCATATCGGCGATATCGCCCCGAACTTCACCGTCGCCACCACCACCGGCGAGATAAATCTGCACGACTGGGCTGGCGACAGCTGGGTGTTCTTCTTCAGCCATCCGGCCGATTTCACCCCGGTCTGCACCACAGAAATGGGCATGACCGCCAAGCTTGCCGCCGAGTTCGAAAAGCGGAACGTCAAGCCGCTCGGCCTGTCGACCGATACCGTTGAAGAGCATCTGGAATGGGTCAAGGACGTGGACGAAACGCAGGGCGTCACGCTGTCCTTCCCGATTGTCGCCGATCCGGATCTGGAGATCGCTAAACTCTATGACATGATCCACCCGGACCAGTCGGAAACCGCCGCAGTGCGTTCGGTATTCATCATCGATCCGGCGAAGAAGATCCGTCTCGTGATGACGTATCCGATGAGCGTGGGGCGCAACTTTGACGAAATCCTGCGCGTGATTGATAGTCTCCAGCTGAGCGATCGCTGCACCATCGCTACGCCTGCCAACTGGAAAGTCGGAGATGAAGTGATCATCCCGCCTTCGATCCCGGATGAAAAGGCCAGGGAAATGTTTCCGCAGGGCTTCAAGACGATCAAGCCCTACCTCCGAACGGCAAAAGTCGCCTGAGGGTCGCGGGGGCGCGCCTGCTTGATCGCAGACGCGCCCTTCCCGTATCTGCCATTCATCACGTCGCCACCCGCAATCGGGGAATGCCATGTTTGACCAACTCGACGCCCTGTTACTGGCTCGCATCCAGTTCGCCTTCACGGTCAGTTTCCACTTCTTCTTCCCGGCCTTTTCGATCGGGCTGGCCAGCTATCTCGCGGTGCTTGAGGGATTGTGGCTGAAGACCGGAAAGCAAGTTTACCTCGACCTGTTCAAATACTGGCTGAAGATCTTCGCCATCGCCTTTGCCATGGGAGTCGTGTCCGGGATCGTCATGTCCTACCAGTTCGGCACCAACTGGTCGGTTTTCTCGGATGTGGCAGGGCCGGTGATCGGGCCGTTGATGGCCTATGAAGTCCTTACCGCCTTTTTCCTCGAAGCCGGGTTCCTTGGCGTGATGCTGTTCGGGATGGAGAAAGTCGGCAAGAAACTGCACTTCACCGCCACTCTGATGGTGGCAATCGGCACTTTCATTTCGGCCTTCTGGATCCTTTCGGTCAACAGCTGGATGCAGACCCCGGTGGGGCATGTGATGGGCGAGAACGGCCAGTTCCTTCCCGGTGAAAGCTGGTGGGACATCATCTTCAACCCCAGCTTCCCCTATCGCCTCGTCCATACGGTGATGGCGGCCTATCTCACCACCGCTTTCGTTGTCGGAGGTGTCGGCGCTTATCACCTGCTCAAGGACCGCGCCAATGCCCACGCCCGCAAGATGTTTTCCATGGCGATGTGGATGGCTGCGCTGGTGACCCCGTTGCAGATTTTCGCCGGCGACTTGCACGGGCTTAACACGCTGGAGCATCAACCCGCCAAAGTCATGGCGATGGAAGGGCATTACCAGAGCCACCCGGATGGTGCGCCGCTGATCCTGTTCGGGATTCCCGATAGCGAAGCCAAGACGGTGCGTTATGCGATCGAGATTCCCAAGGCATCCTCGCTGATCCTCAAGCACGATCCGGATGCTCCTCTGGCCGGGCTCGATACCATTCCCGATGATGAAGAACCGCCGGTTGGCATGGTTTTCTGGGCCTTTCGGATCATGGTCAGCATCGGATTTGCCATGCTCGGGATCGGCCTCTGGAGCCTCTATGCGCGTTTTCGCGGGCGGCTGTATGATGCGCTTTGGCTCCACCGTGCGGCGGTGCTGATGGCGCCCAGCGGTTTCATTGCGGTCCTCGCAGGATGGATCACCACCGAGGTCGGCCGTCAGCCCTATGTGATCTATGGCCTGCTGCGCACTGCCGATGCCGCCAGCCCGCTGGATGCGCCCGCCGTCGCCGCCTCGTTGCTGGCTTTCGTCATCGTCTATTTCACGGTCTTCGGGATCGGCGTGTGGTACATCCTGCAATTGATGGGCAAGGCGCCCCACGCCGGAGAGCTGGGTGCAAAGCGTGGCGACACCGGCCCGATCCGCACCGCCGGGATAACGCCCGGCCTTATGCAGGGGGCAATCGGAGGCGCTCCGCTCCCCGCCGCCAACACCGATGCAAGGGAAACCAACTGATGGACCTGACAGTCATCTGGGCCTTCATCATAGCCTTCGCCGTCTTCGCCTATGTGGTGATGGACGGCTTCGATCTCGGTATCGGTATCCTGTTTCCGACCTTGCGCGTAGGGCAGGGGCGCAATCGCGCGATGAACTCCATCGCGCCGGTGTGGGACGGGAACGAGACCTGGCTGGTGTTGGGCGGGGGCGGCTTGTTCGCGGCATTTCCTCTCGCCTACGCCGTGGTGCTTCCGGCAACCTATCCGCTGATAATCGCCATGCTTCTGGGCCTCGTCTTCCGTGGCGTTGCGTTCGAATACCGCTGGCGTGATCCAGCGCATCGCGCTTTCTGGGATGCCGCGTTTTTTGGCGGTTCGCTGGTTGCAGCCATGGCGCAAGGCATGACTTTGGGCGCTTTGCTGCAAGGTATCGAAGTTATTGACCGCGCCTATGCCGGAAGCTGGTGGGACTGGCTTACCCCCTACACCATGCTCACCGGCCTCGGTACGGTCGCAGGCTATGCCTTGCTGGGAAGCACATGGCTGATCTGGAAGCTGGATGGCGGGGTTCAGAACCACGCGCGGTGGCTGGCTGTGCGCGCCGCTGTCGCAACGATCATGTTGATGGGGGCTGTCAGCCTCTACAACATCACCCTTAATGCCGAATACGCCGCCCGCTGGTTGACCGCCCCTGAAATCTATTTCGCCGCGCCAGTTCCGATCATCACCGCGATCGTCGCGATATCGCTGGTGCGATCGATCCTCAAGGAACGCAACAGCAAGCCGTTCTGGCTCGCCATCGCGCTGTTCTTCTTTGGCATGGCGGGTCTGGGCGTCACCATGTGGCCCTATGTGGTTCCGCCCGGACTCACCATTTGGGATGCCGCCGCGCCCGCGAAAAGCCAGGTCTTCATGCTGATCGGCGTCGCCCTGACCCTTCCGTTGATCATCGGATACACCGCGTGGACCTATTGGGTGTTTCGCGGCAAGGTTGGTGAAGAGGGATATCATTGATGTTGCAGCCGCCTGATCCTCCCCCGCCGCTGTGGCAGCGGCTCGCATGGATGGTGGGCATATGGCTTGCCAGCGTGGCTGTTCTCGGCATTGTCGCTATGATCATCCGGTTCTGGCTGGGAGTTTGACGGATAATGCTGAAAACCCGCGTACCTCCACCTTTGGTTGCTCTTTGCTGTGCCGGCCTGATGTGGGGCGTGGCGGAGCTTTGGCCCGAGCTGCGGGTGAGCATCCCTCTGCAATGGATATGGGCGTTGCTCTTGATTGGCGCAGGCCTCGCGATTGATCTCGTCTCGGTCGCCGCCTTCTTTAAGGCGCGCACCACTGTCACCCCGCTCGCGCCGGAAAAGGCATCGAGTCTGGTTACGGGCGGGCTCTATCGCTTCACCCGCAACCCCATGTATCTGGGAATGCTGCTCATCCTCATAGGGATCGCGCTGTTCTTGGCTTCGCCAGTCAATATCGCGATCCTTGGCGTTTTCGTCGCATACATCACCGCATTCCAGATCAAGCCCGAAGAAGCGCTGCTTGAGGCGAAATTCGGTGAAGCATACCGTGAATACAAAGGGCGCGTGCGGCGTTGGCTCTAGCGTCCACGCAAATGACACACTGTGGCGCATTTGCCGCATAGGGTGAGGGATTGCCCGCCATAGCAGGTCATTTGCCACCGCCTTCAATTTTCCGGTTGCACTTTGAAGTCGGAACACTAGGTGCGTGATATCTTGTCTCATGTGATGATATCACATGGCGACACCCCCTGTTTTTGAGCATGATTGAGGAATTCAATGAAGCCGTTCAGTTCAACCCTCGCCCTCGCAACCGCACTGACCTTTGCCTTTGGTGCAGCCCCCGCCCTTGCAAACACTTCTTCGGAAGCTGCTGAGGCCAGCGAACAGGATGACCAGTCGCAGGCACGCGAAGCATCAGACGAAGATCGCGAAGACGATCCGCATTACCGCGGCAACATCATCGTGGCAGCCGAAGGTTTGCGCGAACTCGATTTCATCGGCGGGCAGGATGTGATCGGCCTCGCTGAAATTCAGCGGGATCTCAGCGGCCAGCTCGGCGATCTCCTGATCAAGGTGCCCGGCGTATCGGCAACCAGCTTTTCGCCCGGTGCATCTCGTCCGATCCTGCGCGGCTTCGACGGAGAGCGCGTCCGCATCCTGATCGATGGGCTTGGCACCGCCGATGTTGGTAACACCTCGGCTGACCACGCGACCACGATTGATCCGCTGACTGTCGAGCGGATCGAAGTGCTGCGCGGACCGGGTGCTTTGCTGTTCGGTAGCCAGGCGATCGGCGGGGTCGTGAACGTGATCGACCGTCGCATTCCGATCGCAATTCCTGAAGACGGCGTTCACGTCGAGGCACTGACCGCCTTCGACACCGCATCGAACCTGCGCAGCGGCGGCGCCTCGATCGACGTTCCGTTGGGTGAAGTGTTCGTGCTGCATGTCGACGGCAGCTTCCGCGAGACCGGCAATGTCGAAATTCCCGGCTTCCAGCTCACTGACGATTTCAGGGCAGAGCTTCTCGCCGAAGCCGCTGAGGAGGAAGCCGAGGGTGAGTTTGAAGAGGCCGACGAATTTCGCGAGGCAGCGGGGCAGCGCGGTTTCATCCCAAACAGCGACACTCAGACATGGACTGCCAACGCCGGTCTTGGTGTGATTCTTGGCGAATCCAGCTTCGGTGCGTCGGTCGGCTACTACGAAACCGACTACGGCCTTGTCGGACGCCCCGGTGCTGAACACCATCACGGTGAAGAAGGCGAAGAGGAAGAAGAAGGCGCTGAGGAAGAGGGTGAGGAAATCGTCACCATCGGTCTCGAACAGCTTCGTGTCGATCTTCGCGGTGACATCTATCTTGGCGAAGGCTTCTTCTCACGCCTGAAGCTGCGCGGGGGATATTCGGATTACACCCACACCGAATTCGAAGGCCCTGAAGTCGGCACCGTCTTCGATACCGAAACCATCGAAGCGCGAGCCGAGCTGCTTCAGAGCAGTGGCGGCATCATCGGCGTGCAGTTCAAGAACCGCGACTTTTCTGCCGTGGGTGAAGAGGCTTTCGTTGCTCCCAATGAAACCACGCAGTTCTCCTTGTTCACCGCGCAGGAAGTAGACCTCGGCGGGCTCCAGATCGAAGCCGCCGCGCGTTACGAGGCGGTCGATGTGGAATCGCAGCCGCTGGGTCTTGACCGCAGCTTCGACCTGTTCTCCGGCGCGCTCTCCGCCGTGGTCGCTAGTGAAGGCGGCGTCCGGGCGGGTTTGACCGTCTCCCGGTCCGAGCGTGCACCCGCAGGTGAGGAGTTGTTCGCCAACGGTCCGCACATTGCGACGCAGGCGTTCGAGATCGGCAATCCCGATTTGGACACCGAAAGCGCATGGGGTCTTGAGACCTTCGTACGCGGGGACATCGGCGCGGTCAGTTTTGGCGCCTCGGTCTATTACCAGTCGTTCGACGACTTCATCTATCTCAGCCCCACAGGCATGGAAGAGGACGATCTGCCGGTGTTCGTCTACCTCCAGAACGACGCCCAGTTCTTCGGCTTTGAAGCGGACCTCAACCTGCCGCTGATCGACAATGGCGACTGGTCGCTCGATGCGGACCTGCGCGCTTCTTATGTCGACGCCACGCTGTCCGACGACTCCAACGTCCCGCGCATCCCGCCGCTCAGCCTGCTGGGCGCGCTGGAGGCGGAGTATGGCGATTTCGAACTGCGCGGCGAAGTGCAGTACTTCGGCGAGCAGAACGACGTGGCCGAGTTCGAGACCGAGACCGACGCCTTCACCTTCGTCAACCTTTACCTGTCCTGGCGCCCGCTGCCGTCAAACCGCAACGTCGTGTTCCAGATCGCGGGCGAGAACCTGTTCGATCAGGAGGGGCGGCGCCACTCCAGCTTCACCAAGGACTTCGTCCCGCTGCCCGGTCGCAACATCCGTGGCAGCGTCCGCATCAGCTTCTGACCCTTGGCGAGCCCCCGTCCCGACCCATCGACGGGGGCTCGCCAAACCTTCCAATCAGTCTTCCACCGCGAAGCTGATCTCGGCGTGCTCCTGCAAGCGTTCAACCAGCGCTTCGCCAAGGAACGAGCCCGGCGTGCCGACGCCGCCTTCCGCCTTTGACGCCAGCAGCGCGATGCCCGTCTCGCTCAACATCCGGCTGGTCGAGCCATAGCCCGGATCGTATTTGCCCTTCACTCCGAAGTGCAGCGTGTCTTCGCCGCCGTCAGGCGCGTGTGCGACAAACAGCACGTCGTAGAAACCGGTCTCGCGCTCTTCCTTCGTCGGGCCTTCGCCCGGCTTGGGCGGCTTGGCCCCGAACGGGTTCTTCATCATCTCGGCGGCGGCCTCGGCCATCTTCTTGCCCGCCTCGCCCGGACTGGTCAGCACCATTTCATCATACTTGAAGTCGGTGCCGTACGGGTGGCCCAGCAGGAAGTTGGTGCGGTGCACGTTCTTCGTATTGATCGGCGCCATGACGAACGGCGCGGCCCATTTGTCGATGTCTTTCTCGTATTTGGGGATCATGCCTGATGGCTGGTCCGGCCCGGCAAAGCCCGGCGCCAGCGCAAAGGGATCGCGCAGCACATTGATGATAGAGGGGCTTTTCGCCGCCGCTTTCATCGTCGCGCCAAGGCTGGCCGCCGTCCCGCCCGAGAACGTCCCCTTCATCGCGCGCACGCGGCCACGGATGCGCGGCGACGGCTTGCCCCAGCGGGCCACCGCAGCTTTCTGCGTCATCATCACGCCCAGATCGAAGGGGATCGAATCGAACCCGCTGGAAAAGCAGATGCGCGCCCCGCTCGCCTTGGCGGCTTCGTGATGCTCGGCGATCTTGTCGGCCATCCATGCCGGTTCGCCGCACAGGTCGGCATAGTCGGTGCCGGTCTTGACGCAGGCCGCGACGAGGTTGTCGCCATAAAGCTGGTACGGGCCAACCGTCGTCAACACCACCTTGGTGCGCGCGCACATGGCTTCGAGATCGGCCGGATCATCGGCATTGGCGACAACCAGCGGCGTCGTTGCCGGAGCGCCGATTTCGTCGCGCACTGCCTCCAGCTTGGCAAGGCTGCGCCCCGCCATCGCCCATTTCGGCGCATCGTCGCGGCCCGCGTAATGCTGGTCGAGATACTCCGCCACAAGCCGCCCGGTGTAGCCGGTGGCGCCATAGACGATAATGTCGAATTCGGTATCAGCCATTGTCCTATTCTCCTTTGCCCGCCGAGATGGGCGAGGGCAGTGCCGATGTCAAAGCCCCTGCCTCTGCGTTCTTGAGTTGCGCAGCCCCGTCCGGGGCTGCGTCCTCGCTTGGTGCCCGGCTGTTTGCCTACAGGGTGGAACGGGTGGAACACGGTCCAGAAGAAAAAACCCGCGATCTGTCACCTTTGAGGCCGAAACTGTCACTTTTCCCGCCAGGCTGTCACCCGCCAGCGGCAAAGTGTCACCCTTTGCCCCAAGAGTGTCACTCTTCGAGGGCGAAAAGTGTCGCCTTTCACGCGCTGAAGTGTCACCCTGAAACGGGCAGGATGCGGGTCGGGAAGCGGTCATTGCCACAGATTAAGCCAGATTTCGGCGGAGTAGGAAAATACCCGCTCAATTCTGGAGATGTCATTCCACACCGGCTCCCCTACGACTCGACATTGCGTTGATAGGTGTTCTGGAAATCGTCCTGCAGCACTTCGGTTTGCCCGCCCGATTCCAGCACCAGATCGGCTTCGAGAATGTCGATGCGAAATTCCCAGCCTTCGGGAAGTTCCAGCCTGTCGCTGAGACGATCGAGCTGGTCGATTGTCTGGCCGGGGGCGATCGCGCGGGTCGCGGATTGCATGGTGTAGACCTTTCCGTCTGGATCGATCAGGCGGTAAACCTTGGTTCCGGCAAGATAGGTGTAGATCGTATCGCGTGCGACCGTCGTGGGCCGATAAGGTTTGCGCGATAGCAGATCCCACAGCGAAAGCTCCACCACCGCCGGGACAAGGAATTCGTGCCCGCCCAGCTCTCTGCGCGGTGTCACCCGATAGCTTTCGATCCGGTCAAGCACCCAGTAACGCCTGCCGTTGGGAATGACGAAGGACGCGCCCGAAGCCTGTTTGATCGCATCCAGATCAAGCGCGTCGAATTCCTCATCCGACATCACGTCATTGAGATCGTTGTAGACGATCACCTTGACGCCGAACCACGAACGATAGCCCAGCAGCACTTCGTTATAGGGGATCGGCCTGCCGCTGTATCCGCCCAGCGTGTCGGACTGTTCGAACTCGGGGTAGGGAATGCTTTCTTCCGGCACGCCGCGCAGCAGGTAAAGCCCCCCGGCAAGCAGTGCGATCGCAATCAGGCCCAGAATGCTACGGCGGTTCATTTGCCCCACTCCCCATGCAGCGGCAGCGTGACAGGCCGCAAGCTTTCCCGGTGCATAGCGCGCAAGTGATCCTTGCGTAAGCGCTGGCGCGCCTAGCCGTCTTGCTTGCCGGTGCGGGCCATATGCGCGAGCGAAAACCAGAAGATCGTGAACAGCACCACGCTGAACCCGGCTGACCATGCGAGCTTTTCAAGGCCGGGGTTCTTCAGGTTGAAATAGGCCATCTGGAACAGGTTGAGCGCGACGATGGCGCGCAGCATCCATTCGACGTCCAGCCTGTGCAGGATGTAGCTGCCCAGCGGCGCCATCAGCAAAACCACCGGATAGGCGCACAGCCATGTGGCAATCTGGTAATCGGTGATGCCGCCATCCCAGTACAAGCGGTAGGCGTAACCAAGGATGCTCAGCGCGGCCATCACCATGATGCTCATATGCGTCGCGATCTTCTCATCCATGCGAAACCGCGTCACCAGCGCGGTGTAGAGCACGATGTCCGCGCCCGTTCCGAACAGGCTGGCGCACATTCCGCCAACCACCAGAACGCAGCCCAGCATCGCCTTGTCCTTCATGCCCGATGCCATCAGGATCGGCCGATCACCCCGGTGCTGGCCGGAAACATAGGCCAGCGCAAAGGTCAGGATCAGGCTCAGGAACAGCGCCTGGATGATGGTGACCGGGATGGTCTGCAGCAGCGCCATGCCGATCACGAAGCCCGCAAAACCACAGGGCACGAACCATAGCACCGGCGCATAGGCGGCGATGTTCCGGCCCTTGCGGGTCAAGATCCAGATGCTCGCGCTGGTCATCCCGATCGACTGGATCATCAGGCTGAAATCGCGGGCTGTTTCGCGCTTTATCTCAAGAAAGATGCTAAGCACCGGAAAGGCGACCGCGCCGCCCCCTTCGGGCGTCAATCCGGCCACGAAAGCGCCCAGCACCATGATCGCGGGGTAATGCCAGTGGTCCAGCAGGAAGGCGAAGGAGGCAAGCGATGCGAACAGCACGGCCCAGACGATCATCATCCCGCCATACCAAAGGCGGAATGCCCGGCTCTCGAAGAACGGTCCGGATAGTTGGGGGGCAGCCATTGCGATTGCCGCCCTACAATCTGGGCAGAGTGACCCCGCGCTGGCCCATGTATTTGCCCGCGCGGTCCTTATAGCTGACCTCGCAGCGTTCGTTGCCCTTCAGGAACAGGAACTGGCATGCGCCTTCGTTGGCGTAGATTTTGGCGGGCAGCGGCGTGGTGTTCGAGAATTCGAGCGTGACGTGGCCTTCCCAGCCAGGCTCCAGCGGGGTGACGTTCACGATGATGCCGCAGCGGGCATAGGTGCTCTTGCCAAGGCAGATCACCAGCACATCCTCGGGCACACGGAAATATTCGACGGTGCGCGCCAGCGCGAAGGAATTGGGCGGGATCACGCAAACGTCGGTTTCGCGGTCGACAAAGCTGTTCGGATCGAACTGCTTGGGATCGACCACCGATGAATCGACATTGGTGAAAATCTTGAATTCGGGCGCGACGCGCGCGTCATAGCCATAGGATGACAGGCCGTAGGAGATCACCCCTTCGCGCCGCTGCGCCTCCACGAACGGCTCAATCATGCCGTGTTCCTGCGCCTGCGTGCGAATCCACTTGTCCGATAGAATAGCCATGGCGCGATTGATTCCCGATTGCGGGCAGGGCGGCAAGAAGCCTGCCGTTCTTATCCGGTGAAACTCTTCGCCCGCTTTGTCGCACATCTGTTGCAAAGGGTCTGACGGCTTGCCTACACGGTCGTTCCCGCGATGCCCCGCAAGCCGAGAATGAGAGACGCAACTATGTCAGGCAATCAACTCGCCGCCGATGCCAAGCGCGGCTTCCGCCGCTCGATCACCCGGATACTCGGCCCGCGCGCGGTGTTCTTCTGGGGCTTCATCGAAGAGCCCGCGATGGTGGCCGCGGCATTCCCGTCGAGCAAGGGTCTGGTCAAGGCGATGCTGGAGCCGGTCGATTGGGACAATTGCAAGCTGTTTGTAGAATACGGTCCTCGTGTGGGCACGTTCTGCCCGCACATTCTCGAACGCTTGCCGGACGATGGCGAATTGCTGGTGATCGACACCAACCCGCTTTTCATCGACTATCTGAGAGAGACGATTGACGATCCCCGCTTCACCGCGGTGCTGGGTTCGGCGGAGGATGTCGAAAAGATCGTTCGCGCCCACGGGTTTGAGCGCGCCGATTTCGTCCTTTCGGGAATGCCGATTTCAACCATGCCGCCAGCTGTCACCGAAAACATCCTGAAGGCGACCTACAGGGTGTTGCGCGAAGGCGGCGCGTTCCTGACTTACCAGTATCGCGATGCCGCCTACCGCCTGACGGCGCGCCATTTCGAACGGACGATCAAGGAAAAGACCTATCGCAACATCCCGCCGTGCATTCTCGCTTGGGGGTACAAGGAGCCGCGCGCAGACGGCTAGATCGGCCGTGCGCCCAATTGCGGGTTGAGCGTGGTGATATGATTGAGCCACTTTTTCGGGCGGCGCAGCATGTCGCCCGGAAATTCGACCCTCAGGCCCAGGATTTCCGCCATTCGCCCGACGAAATGGATGCAGTTGCGTTCATCGAGATTGTAACGCTTGCCCGGAGCCTGCCATGCGCGCACTTCCTGGATGATGCGGCGGTATTGCGTATCGGTCAGCGTGATGGAGAAATGGCGGTTGGTATTGCGCACGTTCTTCTCGCTTTCCGCCAGCACCATGTGTTCGGCCCAGCCTGACGTGATCGCCGCAGCCGAACTGCGGGCGGAAAAGCCGTAATTCTCGTTCACCACCGTTCCGTCGGACAAAGTCCCGTCGAGCACGATGAAGGTGTGCGGGTAGCGTCCGAACAGGACCGAGCCGTTGAAGCTGTGAAAGTGGATCTGCACCTCGGCCATCGCCGCCCCGCTCCAGGCGAAGGCGATGATGGCGAAAAGGTGGGTGGCGAGACGGGTCAGACGCTGAATCATGGCGCCTGATCTATCGCGCACACCCGCCTTGTTTCAAGCCCGATCAAAGGCTTGCCAGCAGGCTCGCATTTCCTCCGGCTGCCGTGGTGTCGATGCACATCACCCGCTCCGTCGCGAACCGGGCGAGATAATGCGGACCGCCCGCCTTTGGCCCCGTCCCCGACAGCCCTTCGCCGCCGAACGGCTGGCTCTCGACGATCGCGCCAATCTGGTTGCGGTTAACATAGAAATTGCCGACCCGCGCGCGCGAGGCGACAAACCGCCGGGTCTCCGCAATGCGGCTGTGCAGGCCCAGCGTCAGGCCGTAGCCGGTGGCGTTGATATCATCGACCACCTGTCCGAGCTGATCCGAACGGAACCGCGCCACGTGCAGCACCGGGCCGAAATTCTCGCGCTTGAGATCGAGGATCGAGCCGATTTCCATGATCGTCGGCGCGACGAAGCAGCCCTTGCTCGTGAATTCCGCCAGCTCGCGCCGCCAAACCGTATGGCCCGAAGCCTCGCGCCGGGCGACGTGGCGTTCGAGCGCGGCCTGCGCATCGGGATCGATCACCGGGCCGACATCGGTGGCGCTATCCGCGGGGTCGCCGATGTGCAGCGCCTCGAACCCGCCCCGGATCATCGCCAGCATTTCATCGGCGACATCTTCCTGCAGGTACAGCACACGCAAGGCGGAACACCGCTGCCCCGCGCTCTGGAACGCGCTGGCGAGCACGTCGCGCACCACCTGTTCGGGCAGCGCGCTCGAATCGACGATCATCGCGTTCTGCCCGCCGGTTTCCGCGATCAGCGTCGCAATCGGTCCGTCGCGGCCTGCAAGCGTGCGGTTGATCGCCTGCGCCGTCTCGGTCGAACCGGTAAAGGCGACCCCGGCGAGACGTGGATCGCTGGTGATCATCTGCCCGACATCGCCGGCACCGGGAAGCAATTGCAGCGCCTCGGGCGGGATGCCGGCTTCGTGCATCAGCCTGACTGCGAGCGCGGCGATCAGAGGGGTTTGCTCGGCCGGTTTGGCGATCAGCGAATTGCCCGCCGCCAGCGCGGCAGAGGCCATGCCGGTGAAGATTGCCAGCGGGAAATTCCACGGCGAGATCGTCGCAAACACGCCGCGCCCGTGCATGGTCAGCGTGTTTTCCTCTCCCGTCGGGCCGGGCAGATAGACGGGCCGGGCAAACTGCCGCCGCGCTTCCGACGCGTAATAGCGCAGGAAATCCACCGCCTCGCGCACTTCGGCGACGCCATCGAGCAGGGTCTTGCCCGCTTCGCGTTGGCACAGGCTCAGGAATTCGTCGGTATGCGCCTCGAACAGGTCAGCCGCTTCTTCGAGCAGCAGCGCGCGCTTTTCACCGCCCAGCGCATCCCAACCCGGCTGGATCGCACAGGCGCGGTCAAACGCGGCGTCGACTTCTTCCTGCGTCGCATCGCGGCGCGTGCCGACCGTTACGGTAAGATCGTGCGGCATGGTGATTGGCGCCATTTCGCCGGGCGTTTCCGCCGGGAAAGTCGGCTCCGCACGCCAGTGCAGCTTGGCCAATTCGGCCAGCCGCGCCTGCAACGGCTCAATCACCAGCGGATCGGACAGGTCGACGCCCGCGCTGTTCAGCCGCTGGCCCAGAATATCCTTTGGAAGCGGGATCGCCGGATTGCGGCGCGGGCTCATCGCGGCCAGTTCCGCCACCGGATCGCCGACCAGTTCCTCAGCCGGAACCTCGGCATCGCCCATGCGGTTGACGAAGCTGGTGTTGGCCCCGTTTTCCAGCAGGCGGCGCACCAGATAGGCCAGCAGTTCCTTGTGCCCGCCAACCGGCGCATAGATGCGCACGGGAGTGGGCGAATTGCCCTCTATCCGGTGCAGCGCCTCGTAAACCTCTTCGCCCATTCCGTGCAGGCGCTGGAATTCAAAGGGTTTTTGTCCGCCTACCGCTTCGCTGCTTGAGGCGGGGATTCGCGCCAACTCCTTCACCACCGCCACGGTGTAGGCGTTGTGCGTGGCAAAGGCGGGATAGATCACATCGTCATGTTCGAACAACCGCGCCGCGCAGGCGAGGTAGGACACGTCCGTGGCGATCTTGCGGGTGAAGACGGGGTAATCGTCATAGCCGCCAACCTGGCTGACCTTCACCTCGCTGTCCCAATAGGCGCCTTTCACCAGCCGCACGAACAGCTTGCGATTGTGCCTGCGGGCGAGCTTGGCGATCCAGTCGCACAGCGGCAGGCCGCGCTTCTGGTAAGCCTGTATCGCAAGGCCGAAACCTTCCCAGCGCGATCCGTCTCCGCGGGTGAACAATTCGTCATCGGCGACCAGCGTTTCGATGATGTCGAGGCTGACTTCGAGCCGCTCCGCCTCTTCGGCGTCGATGGTGAAATGGATGTTGGCATCGCGTGCCTTCACCGCCAGCGCGCGCACGATCGGCACGATGTCGGCACGCGCCTGCGCCGCGTGGAAATGGGTGTATTTGGGATGCAGCGCCGACAGCTTCACCGAAATCCCCGGCGATGTCCCCACGCTTCCCGACGTTTCGCGCGCCAGCCGCTCGATCGCGCCTTCATAAGCCTGCCGATAGCGTTCGGCATCGGCAAAGGTCATCGCCGCTTCGCCCAGCATGTCGAAACTGTGAGTCAGTCCCTTGGCGCGTTCGGGCTTGGCGCGTTTGAGCGCCTCGTCAATGGTGCGCCCGAACACGAATTGCCCGCCCAGAATGCGCATCGCCTGCAGCGTCGCCTTGCGGATCACGGGTTCGCCCAGCCGGTTCATGGTGCTTTTCAGCACGCGCCCCATGCCGCGCTGGTGCGCTTCGGGCGGGTCGAGCACTTCGCCCGTCAGCATCAGCGAAAATGTCGCCGCGTTGACGAAGGTGGAGGAGCTTTCGCCAAGATGTTCGCCCCAGTCGATTTCGCCGATCTTGTCGCGGATCAGCAGATCGGCGGTTTCATCGTCCGGCACGCGCAGCAGGGCTTCGGCAAGGCACATCAGCGCGATGCCTTCTTCGGTGTCGAGCCCGTATTGCTGAAGGAACGCGTCAATCCCCGAAGCCTTGTGGCTGCGGGCCCCTTCGATCAGGTCGATCGCCAGACGCGCCGCGCTCGCGCTGACCCGGCTGGCGGGGGCGGCCTGTTCCAGCCGCTCTGCCACGCACGCCTCCTCTTCGGCGCGATAGGCACGGCGCAGCTGCGCACGGTCAAGGAAATGGGCGCTGTTGGCGGGCAAGGTCGGCGTGGTCACTGGGTTGTTTCGTCCTGTCATCATTGAGTCGCGGGGGTTGCCCCCGCGATGTGGACCCGCGCGGGTTCTTGTTCAAGCGAAGTCGCACTTGCTTGATCAGAGGGCGCGCTGTGTTATCTCGCAACGCAACGCGCACACCGTGAGGGAGCCAGGGCCATGCCGCTTTACTGTTTCTATTGCCGCGACGGCGAACAGAACGAACAGCTGCGGCAACGCCATCTTGCCGCGCAGCGCGAATGGATGGCCGAACACGCCGAAAACTATCGCGTCGCCGGGCCGCTGACGAATGCGAAGGGCGAATTCGTCGGATCATTGCTGATCATCGAAGCCGAAGACGAAGCCGAAGCCCGTGCGACGGTGAACGAGGATCCCTATCTGGTGGGCGGCGTATGGCAATCAATCCGCGTCGACCGGTTCGAACCGGTCAAGGGTCGGTGGAAGTGAGCGATCTGGAGACGGTCTGACGCAGACCCTTTCCCCTCATCCGATTTCGGCGAATTTCTTTTCCACCCCGCGCCACAGCCTGTCGAGCGCGTCGGCGCCCTTTGAACCATGGGCGAACGCGTTGATCGGAGTCTGCTTGAACGCGATCCGCTCGATATCGTTCGACCATGGAATCACCGGAAAGCCCGACAGGATCGTCTCACGCGCAATCTGGTGGCTCTTGCGGCGCGAATCGAACATCGAAAACACCGGCAGCAACGGCATGGAGGCGCGCCCAATGCGCTTCTGTTCCTTCTTCACCTTGTCGAGCGCGCGCAGGGCCAATGGCGAAGCGGGCAGCGGGGTGATCATAAGGTCGGCCGCCCGGATCACCTGTTCGCTCAATTCGTCGCGCACCGGCGGGCAATCGAGGACGATGCGATCAAAGGTGCCGCTGAGGTTCCTTACCAGCTCCTCGATCCGCTTTTTCGGGCCGATGCGTGAAAGATAGAAGGAAATGGCGCGCACGTTCTCGCCAAAGCCGAGGAAAAACAGATTGTCGTAATGGGTCAGGTTGATCGCTTGGCGCACTTCATAGGGTTTTTGCAGCAGGTAGGGATCATCGATCAGATGCGTCGGATCGATCTGGCACAGGAAGGCGGAGCCGCCCTCGGGGTCGAGATCCCACAGCAGGGTCTTGTGATTGCCGATATTCGCGCTGCGCCATGCAAGATCGAAGGCAAGCGTCGTCTTGCCCACGCCGCCCTTGGGCGAATAGACCGCCACGACGCCCATCAGCAGCGCTGTTCCCGATAAAGGCCGCACGCGCAGATCGCAAAGCCGCAACGGGCGGTGAGTGAACACACCATGCTGGCACAACCCTCTTGTCTTATGTGCAGCCGGAAGCCAGCCCGGCAGCAGGTTAGTTTGCTGCGGCTAACACGTTTGCGCCCGCTTTCGAACGGGTTACGTGGTGAATGCCCCAATCAGAGACGTTTGCAGGCCGAAAATGGACGCAAGCTGGGGCTTATCCCTTTTTCAGGATGCGCCCTGCCACAGCGTCGAGTTTCGCCATCAGCGCCGGATCGCGTTCGTCAGGCGCGGTGATGACAGCCGTGTCGAGGCAGGTGTCGATGGGTGAGGCTTTGCGCGTCTTGGGCAGATTCTCGATGAATTTCAGCACAGCGGCGCGTGCGAGTGCGCCGTTCGCCTTCATCTGCTCCAGCACCTCGGCGACATCGACAGCCTCGCCCCCAAATTCGTCAGTGGCGCGCCAGCAATCGTAATCGGTGCTCATCCCGATCAGCGCGTAGGGCAGCTCCGCCTCGCGGGCGAGCTTGGCTTCGGGCATCGCTGTCATCCCGATCACGTCGGCGCCCCATGCGCGGTACATCCGGCTTTCGGCGCGGGTCGAGAATTGCGGCCCTTCCATCGCCAGATAGGTCGCGCCGGTCGCGACCTTGCCCTTGCATTCCGAAATCGCCTTGGCCGCCATTTCCGACAGGCGCGGGCAAACCGGATCGGCCATCGAGACATGCGTGACGAAACCGCTGGTGTAGAAGGTGCTGGCGCGGTGGCGGGTGTTGTCGATGAACTGTTCGACAATCGCGAACCGCCCCGGCTCGATCTCCTCGCGCAGCGATCCGACGGCGGAAATGGCTAGGATATCGGTGCATCCGGCACGTTTGAGCGCGTCGATATTGGCGCGCGAATTCAGTTCGGTCGGCGAAATCGGGTGCCCGCGTCCGTGGCGCGGCAGGAAGCGCACCTTCACATCGCCGATGCGGCCGCAAAGGATCTCATCGGAGGGGTCGCCCCAAGGGGTGTCGATCATCAGCCACTGCTGATCCTCGATCCCCTCAATATCGTAGAGGCCCGAGCCCCCGATAATTCCGATGCACCAGTCCTTGGCCATGCTCGCCCGTGCGATTCCCTTTGTTGGTATGCTCCGCCCCTTAGGTCAGGTCGAAGCGCTCGGGCAAGGCCTTGCGGATGAAGCGGTCCGCCTTGTCGAAGGGGCCGGCAATCGAAGGACGCGCGCGCATCCGTTCGTAATGCGCGGCGAGCGCCGGGTAGGCATCCAGCGGCATATGGGCCACCAGCGCAATCTGCATCAGCACGCAGGCAACAGTGATGTCGGCAATCGACAGCGCATCGCCGGCATAGAATTCCGCATCGCCCAGCGCGCTGTCGAGCCAGGCGAGGATCGGCGGCATGGTATTAGCCCATGTATCGCGCGCCTTGGCGACATCGGGTTCCTCGCCCTTGTTCACCGCGAAAAAGATCGGGCGGAAGATCCCCAAGCCTCCGGCCATCGCCAGCGTGGTGTCGGCATATTCCTCGATCATCAACGCGCGCCCGTGGGCATAGGCATCGCTGCAATAGAGCGAGGGCGAGGGGTGCTTGCGCTCGATATAGCCGCAGATGGCGGAGCTGTCGGCAATGGTGCCGTCCGGCACCTCTTCCGCGATCGAGCGGTCGCGCAGCACCGGGATGCGCTTCATCGGCGAGATTTCGCGGAACCATTCGGGCGGGTCGAAGACGTTGACCGCCTCGATCTCGAACGCCGCACCCTTCTCTATCGCCACCGCGGCGACCTTGCGGACGAAGGGCGAAACGGGGCTGCCATAGATGACGAGATCGGCGGGGGTGTCAGTCATTTCGGGGGTCTCTCCTCTTTCGCCTGCGTTGATAGAGCGCCAGTTTTGCTTTGCAACGGATATGGTGCAACTGATAGGCGATACGGCTTGCCGCAATCCCTATGATGGCAACAGCAATCGCGATTGATTTTTGCGGCGGATGGTCCACCTTCATTCGGGTGAGACGATTCCCCGTCCTGCTGATACGGGACAACGGATTAGAGAGAGGAAAACCATGGTCACCCAGTACAAGAACCTGATCAACGGCGAGATGATCGACACCGGCGAATGGCTCGATGTGGTCAACCCGGCCAATGAACAAGTCATCGGCCAGGTCCCGGCCTGCGGCAAGGAAGAGCTGGACAAGGCCGTCGCTGCAGCGCGCGCCGCTTTCAAGACCTGGAAGAAGACCAGCTTCGAAGAGCGTCAGGCCGCCTGCATGGCGATTTCGGGTGCGATCAAGGAAAACGCCGAGGAACTGTACCGCCTGCTGACCAGCGAACAGGGCAAGCCGCATGAGCAGGCCAAGGGCGAGATTTACGGCGCGGCCGGCATGTCGGCGGCGCAATCCACGCTGAAGCTGGAAGATGTCGTCAACGAAGACAGCGACGCCCGCCTTTCGCGCACCCGCCGCGTCCCCGTGGGCGTTGTCGGCGGCATTGTTCCGTGGAACTTCCCCGTGATGATGGCGGTGCAGAAAATCGTGCCTGCCCTGATGAGCGGCTGCACCATCGTGCTCAAGCCGTCGCCCTTCACCCCGCTGACGACGCTGCGCATCGCGGAGCTGATCGCGGACAAGGTGCCCGCCGGCATGGTCAACATCATCACCGGCGAAGACAGCCTCGGCCCGCTCATCACCGGCCACCCGGATATCGACAAGATCACCTTCACGGGATCGACCGCGACCGGCAAGAAGATCATGGAAGGCGCGAGCGCCGATCTGAAGCGCATCACGCTGGAACTGGGCGGCAACGACGCCTCGATCGTGCTGCCCGATGCCGATCCGAAGAAGGTCGCCGAACAGCTGTTCTGGGCCAGCTTCTCCAACGCCGGGCAAATCTGCGTCGCGGCCAAGCGCGTCTATATCCACGAGGATATCTATGACGAACTGTCCGCCGCCATCGCCGAATACGCGAAAACCGTCGTTGTCGGTGACGGCGCGCAGCAGGGCACGGGCGTCGGCCCGATCCAGAACAAGAAGCAGTATGATCGCGTGCTCGGACTGATCCAGGACGCGAAGGACAACGGCTACAAGTTCCTGACCGGCGGCAATGTCGATCCTTCGGGCACCGGCTATTACGTGCCGATCACCATCCTCGACAATCCGCCCGAAGACGCGCGGATCGTGGCCGAGGAACAGTTCGGCCCGGTCATGCCGCTGATGAAATTCTCGACCGAAGAGGAAGTGATCCAGCGCGCCAACAATTCCGAATACGGGCTTGCCGGTGCGGTGTGGACCGCGAACCCGGAAAAGGGTGTCGAGATCGCCGAACAGCTCGAAACAGGCACGGTGTGGGTGAACGAGTATCTCCACCTGTCGCCCTTCGCTCCGTTCGGCGGGCACAAGCAGTCGGGCTTTGGCGCGGAATACGGGCTCGATGGGCTAAAGGAATTCACCTATCCGCAGGTGATCACCGTCAAGAAGGACAATGTCCCCGCGTAACGCAACGTGGGCGACGCTACTCCTGACCAACTGATCGAAGGGCTGGCGCGGGTGTGTTCCCGTGCCGGCCTTTCGCCGCCCACAGGGCTGACCAGGCTGACGGGCGGGGCGACGATGGAAAGCTGGCGGTTCGCCGACGGAGACGGCACCTTCGTCCTGCGCCGCGCGCCTTCGCTCGCATTCATGGAAGGGCGACCCTATGGCCACGATGTCGAAGCGGCGGTGATCGAAGCCGCCCGCGCGCGCGGCGTGACCGCGCCGGAAGTTGTCGCGGTATTGGGGCCTGAGGATGCTATCGGATCGGGCTTCGTCATGCGAGCCTTGCCCGGTACGCCGAACCCCAAGGAAATCCTCGAATTCGAAGAACCGGTCGCGCTGCTGAAACAGGCGGCGCGCGATCTGGCGCGGATACACTCGATCAGGCCGGGTGATTTGCCTGATGCGGTGCCGGTGATGGACTACCGCGCAGCTATCGCAGACCTTCGCCAGCAGTTCGAGGAAGCGGGCGGCGACCGCCCGATCATCGCGCTGGGCCTCAAATGGATGGAGGACAATTGTCCCGACCCATGTGAGCCCGTGCTGATCCACGGCGATTATCGCATGGGCAATCTGCTGGCCGAAGCACCGGGCAGGCTGACGGGCGTGCTCGACTGGGAACTGGCGCACTTCGGCGACCCGCACGAGGACCTCGCGTTCGGCTGCATGGCGGTGTGGCGCTTCCACCGATACGACCGCCCTGCGCTGGGGCTGGGGAGCCCTGAGGATTACTTCGCCGCCTATGAGGCCGAGGCGGGTGTGAGCGTAGACCGCGACCGTTTCCGTTACTGGCTGATCCATCGCACCGTGTGGTGGGCGATGGGGTGCCTCAAATGCGCGAAAGTATGGCGCGACGGGTCGGACCGGATGCTGGAGCGCGTGGTGATCTCGCGCCGGACGAGCGAGCAGGAACTCGACCTGCTAATGTTGCTGGAGGAGGATGCGCCGGATGAGGAGCGGGCGCGCGAGATGTTCCCGGTGCATAAGATTCCTCAGAGGAGCCTCGGTGAAGCAAGCGACAGGGAATTGTTGATCGCGGTGAACGAGTTGATTGAGGCGATCAAGAACGAGGTTTCAGGCCATAATCGGTTTCAACTGGCGGTGGCCCGCAATGCGCTTGGGATGACAATCCGTCATTTCGAGACTGGTGCATTCGCAGGTGATTGGGTTCTTGCCCAAGACATTCTAACCGGCAAGCGCTCCCTCGATACACCGGAGATGGTCGCGACACTGCGCCACCGTGCTTTGAGCAAATTGTCTGCCGACGTGCCGAAATACCCCGCCCTCGCCTACGCGCGCAAAAAATGGACCGGAGAGAAATAGACATGGACTTCGCCATCCCTGCCGACCTTCAGGCCTATCTCGATGATCTCGACGCCTTCATCGCCGCCGAGATCAAGCCGCTTGAGAGCCAAGACGATAACATCCGCTTCTTCGACCACCGCCGCGAATGGGCGCGGACCAATTTCGAGGAGGGCGGCCTCCCGCGCCACGAGTGGGAGGAGTTGCTGCGCGAGGCCACCCGCCGTGCCGATGCCGCCGGACACTGGCGTTTCTCCGCGCCGAAGAAATACGGCGGCAAGGACGGGTCGAACCTCTGGATGGCGGTGATCCGCGAGCACTTTGCGCGCCAAGGCCTCGGCCTGCACAATGACTTACAGAACGAACACTCCATCGTCGGCAACTTCCCCTTCGTCGCCATGTTCGACCAGTGGGGGACCGAGGAGCAGAAGCAGGAATTCATCCTCGGCGGGTTTGAACGCACCCGGCGCGTCGCCTTCGGCCTCACCGAAGCGAACCACGGATCGGACGCCACGCACATGGAGACCCACGCGGTGCGCGAGACCCGCGACGGAGTCGACGGCTGGCTGATCAACGGCGAGAAGATGTGGATCACCGGGATGCACGTCGCCACCCACTGCGCGATGTTCGCGCGCACGAGCGGCAAGGCCGGGGATGCGAGCGGGATCACCTGTTTCCTCGTCCCCAACCCCACTGAAGGCCTCGAAATCGAGGAGTGGATGTGGACTTTCAACATGCCCACCGACCACCCGCGCCTCAGCGTGCGCGATGTCTGGGTGCCGGACTCGGCGATCCTCGGCGTGGAGGGCCGCGGCCTCGCGCTGGCGCAAAGCTTCGTCCACCAGAACCGCATCCGGCAGGCGGCCTCAAGCTGCGGCGCAGCGATGTTCTGCATTGATGAAAGCGTGAAATACGCCCGGACACGCAAGCCTTTCGGCGAGGAGCTGGCGCGCAATCAGGCGATCCAGTTCCCGCTGGTCGAGTTGGCAACGCAGGCGGAGATGCTGCGCCTCCTCATCTTCAAGACCGCGTGGGAGATGGACAACATGCCCCACGAACAGATCGAGAAGACCATCTCCGACAAGGTCAGCATGTGCAATTACTGGGCGAACCGGCTGGTGTGCGAAGCCGCCGACCGCGCGATGCAGGTCCACGGCGGCATCGGCTATTCGCGCCACAAGCCCTTCGAGCACATCTACCGCCACCACCGCCGCTATCGCATCACCGAAGGCTCGGAGGAAATCCAGATGCGGAAAGTGGGGGCCTATCTGTTCGGCTATCTGGGGTCGAAGCGGGGGATGTACGGTTAGCCTCTGCGCCACCAACCGGCGAGCAGGCTCCCGATCACCACGTGCCACACCGCCGATATCGCTGCAGGAACCGGGGCGAGCGCGGCTTGCGTGATGTCGGCGAATTGCGCGGCAAAGGCGGGGGTCTTGGCGAGGCCTGATCCGAGGCCGGAATTCTGCATCCCGACTTCGATGCTGATCGTGCGAGCCTCGGTAACGCCCAGCCGCAGCATCCGCGCCAGCACAAACCCAAGCGCGAAACCGACCGCGTGCAGCAGGAAAGTCGCCAGCAACAGCACGCCTGCGTGGCTTGCGATCTGGTCCTTCGCGCCGCCCACGATCCCGCCGACGATCAGGATCACCAGCACGATGGCCACCAGCGGCAGCAAGCCGCTCACCGCGCCCGCCGCGCGCGGGAACAGGCGGTTGAGCAGCGTCCCCAGCACCACCGGCACCAGCACGATGGCGACCATGTTGATCAGCAGGTTCCAGCGATCAATCTCGACATAGGCACCCGCCAGCGCGCCCGTCAGTAGCGGGGTCAGCGCGACAGCGGCCAAAGTCGATGCCATCGTCATCGCCACCGACAGCGCGACATTGCCGCGCGCGAGATAGGCGACGATGTTCGACGCCGTGCCTCCCGGACAGCAGGCGACGAGGATCAGGCCGACGGCCAATCCCTGCTCCAGCCCCATGCCTTTCGCGATGGCATATCCGGCCAGCGGCATGACCGCGAATTGCAGCGCCACCCCGGCCGCGAGCGCGCGCGGCAGTTTCGTGAGATTGCGATAATCCTCAAACGTCAGCGTCAGGCCCATCGCCAGCATGATCAGGCCCAGCGCGACCGACAGCAGTGGCTGGCCCGCGATGCGGATGCTGCCGTCTGTCATCCATGTGAAGGCGGGCGGGAAAACCCACGCCAGCGCCACTCCCACCACGGTGAGCACGGCGAAATTGTTGGTTATGGTGCGCAGCATCATCCCCCTTTGCCGAAATCGCGCGGCACTTCATAGCCGCGAAATCGGCAGGGGCGGCTAATCGAACTCGGGTTCGGGTGCCTGAGTTTCGCTTCGCCGCGCGACGAAATAGAGCGCGGTGCCGGCCACCAGCAGAACGGCCAGCAGGGCAAAGGCACTGGCGGGTGCCTGAATGATCGTGAAGATGCCAAAGCCCACCGAAACCGCCATGATCGGCCACCAATAGGCGGCGAGGTGTCCGTCGTGCCTTTCGTCCGAACGGGTCATGATGACATAGAAAGCCGCGACCACCACCAGCCACACCAGCTGCGCAGCAAGCGATGTGACGGTCGCGAGAAAGGTGAAGGCGCCGCTTGCAAGCATCAGGCCGACAATCGCGGCGAACAGCAGGATCGCCCGGTCCGGCGCCTTCGATCCGTGCGAGACATGCGCGAAGGTGGCGGGCAGCAGGCCGCGATCAGCCATCGCGAAAGCCACACGCGGGCCGACGATGAAAAAGCTCAGCGAATTGGTCGCGATCGAGAAGATCGCCGCGAGGCTGAGCAGAAGCGCGCCATTCTCGCCCATCACCGCCGCCGCTGCCGAAGCCAGTGGGGTCGCATCGCCATCGCCCTGCGGCGCACCCGCAGCGATATAGGCCCATTGCACAGCCATGTAGAACACGATGATGACAGCAAGCGAACCCAGCATGGTCA
Organism: Erythrobacter aurantius; assembly: GCF_023823125.1. Taxonomy (NCBI): domain Bacteria; kingdom Pseudomonadati; phylum Pseudomonadota; class Alphaproteobacteria; order Sphingomonadales; family Erythrobacteraceae; genus Erythrobacter; species Erythrobacter aurantius. The sequence goes on from NZ_CP090949.1 coordinate 772,835, forward strand.
TGGGCAGGTCGCGGCGCGGGTTCTTCAGCTCTCCGGCGGCATAGGAAGAACTGTTCGCGCCCGAGAATGCGAAATAGACCAGCAGGGCGACGCTTTCGAAGGCTTCGAAACGCGGCATGGCGAACTGTGTCGCGATCCCGCCTGAGGCAAAAGCGAACGCGCACAGCAGCAGGATCGGGCTGAGTTTCAGGACTGTGCCCAAGGCCAGCCCGCCCACGCTGTTCCTCATCCCCGAGAGGTTGATTGCCGTCAGCGCCGCGAGCAGGAATGCGAGAGCCAGAGCGCGGGCCAGCGCGCCGTCGAAAACCGGGAAGATTACCGCGAGGTACGAAACCAGCACGTAAAGCGTCGCCGCCCGGCCCGCCGCCATCGCAAGCACCATGACCCAGCCGATCTGGAACCCGACGAACGGCCCGAACGCGGCCTGTGCCCACAATTGCGGCCCGCCCGATGCGCGGAACATGTTGGATAGCCGGGCCGAAATGAAGATGCTGGCGCTGAACAGCAGTCCGAAAATCAGGAACATCCACGGCGCGAAATTGCCGACTTCGGCATAAAGCAGCGCCGGCAAGGCAAAGATGCCTGCACCGATCATTCCGTTGATGCTCATGAGAGTGGCGCCAAGCGGGCCGACCACGCGCGGTGGCTTGTTCGTTTCAGTCAAGTGTCAGCCCCCCCGAGCTGCGCGACCGGGCATGAGACTGGCAGAAACGGCCCGCATGTCAAATCGGCCCGTTCAAATCGACCAACGACTTGGGCGGCCCTCTAGCAATATTATGTCGCGCCGCTAGTCTCCCGCGCCAAACGAGGGAGATACCGATTATGCGCCGCTTCACCGCTACCTTGCTTGCCTGCACCATGCTTGCCGCGCCTTCGCTGGCGCTGGCAGCCGATGACAAGGAGGACGGCTGGGACGTCAACGCGCCGCGCGGGGCCAAGATCGAACAGGTGCCGATTCAGACGGACGAAGCGACCTGGATGGACGTGGATGTCTCGCCCGACGGGCAGATGATCGCCTTCACCGTGCTGGGCGATATCTACACCATGCCGATCACCGGCGGGACGCCCAAACGGATTGCCGAAGGGCTGGCGTGGGAAGTGCAGCCGCGCTTCTCCCCCGATGGCACGCGCATCGCCTTTACCTCTGACCGGGGCGGCGGCGACAATGTGTGGGTTATGAATGTCGATGGCAGCGACAAGCGGCAGGTGACCAACGAAAGCTTCCGCCTGCTGAACCAGCCCGACTGGTCGCCCGACGGGCGCTTCATCATCGCCAAGAAGCATTTCACCACTCAACGCAGCGCGGGCACCGGCGAAATTTGGATGTATCACGTATCAGGCGGCGGCGGCGTCGCGATTGTCGAGCGCGCGAACGAGCAGTTGCAGAAAGAACTGGGCGAACCCGCCTTCACCCCCGATGGCAGCGCGATCTATTACACCCGCAACACCACGCCGGGTAACACCTTCATCTACGCGCAGGACAGCCAGACCGGCATCTTCGCGATTGAGCGGCATGATCTGGAAACCGGTGAAGTCACCACCGCCGTCGATGGCTATGGCGGCGCGGTGCGTGCCACGCCTTCGCCCGACGGAGCCGAAATCGCCTTTGTCCGGCGTGACAAGGACACATCGCAGCTGTGGGTGAAGAACATCGCCAGCGGGCGCGAGCGGATGATCTACGGCGGGCTTGATCTCGACCTGCAGGAAACCTGGGCGGTCTATGGCGTCTATCCCAACATGGCGTGGACGCCCGACAGCCGTTCGATCCTGTTCTGGGCCGGGGGCAAGCTGAACCGGATCGACCGGGACGGATCGAACAAGGCCGAAATCCCGTTCCGCATCAACGACACGCGCGGCGTGGCCGATGCGCCGCATCCGGTGATCGATGTCGCGCCCGAGCGGTTCACCACCAGCATGTCGCGCTTTGGCCAATTGTCGCCCGACGGCACGCGCGTGGTGTTTGAAACCCTCGGGCGGCTTCACACCAAGAGCGCGCGCGGGCGCGATGCGCCGCGGCCGCTTACGGGTGCAAGCGACGTGATCGAGGCTTTTCCCGCGTTCAGCCGCGATGGCAGCCAGATCGCCTATGTCGAATGGACCGATGAAAATCTGGGCCGCATCATCGTCGCCACTGCCGATGGCGAAAATCCGCGTGTCATCACCAGCGAGCCCGGTCATTACGCCAGCCTCGCATGGTCACCTGATGGCCAGCACATCGCCTATGAGAAACGTTCGGGCGGGTATCTGACCTCCTCCGACTATTCCGAGAATTCGGGCATCTACATGATCCCGACCGCTGGCGGCGCGCCGATGATGGTGAGCCGATCCGGATCGGATCCGCAATTCGGCGCGGACAGCAACCGCATCTTCATGACCATGAACGAGGGCGGCAACCTTGCGCTGGTTTCGACCGATCTTGATGGCGAGGACAAGCGCACCATCGTCAAGGGCGATCTCGCCAATGATTTCCGCGTGTCGCCCGATGGCCGCACGGTGGCGTTCCGCCAGAATTACGAAGTCTTCGCAATGCCGCTGATCCCCGGCGGGCAGGCTGTCAGCGTCTCCGAAAACGGCGGATCGCTGCCGATCACCAAGGTTTCGACCGGCGGTGCGGACTATATCGGCTGGACCAATGGCGGGGAGACTGTGTTCTGGTCAATCGGGCCGGAGCTGCGCCAGGCGCAGGTATCCGACTTCTTCCGCAATGCGCCCAAGGGCGAAGGCGAGGACAAGGGGACGGGCTACACCCCGCCCGAAACCGGCATTTCGATGGCCGTCACCGTCAATGCCGACAAGCCGACCGGCACGGTGGCGATCACGGGCGCGCGCATCCTGACGATGGCGGCCGGGCTTGATGCGACTGATGCCGGCGCGATCGAGAACGGCGTGATCGTGATCGAGGGTGATCGGATCAAGGCCGTGGGCGCGGCGGGCGAAGTGGCGGTTCCGGCAGGGGCCACGGTTGTCGATGCCAGCGGCCACACGATCATGCCCGGCCTTGTCGATGCGCATGCGCACGGGCCGCAAGGTGTGGGCGATTTCATCCCGCAGCAGAACTGGCGCATGATGCAGGATCTCGCCACCGGGGTGACGACGATCCACGATCCGTCCAACGATGCGAGCCAGATCTTTGCCGCTGCCGAACGCCAGCAGGCGGGCCTGCTGCTGGCTCCGCGCATCTTTTCTACCGGGGAAATCATCTATGGTGCCAAGGCGCCATCGGTCTACGCCCGGATCGACAGCTATGACGATGCGCTGGCGCATGTCCGCCGTATCCGTGCGCAGGGCGGGATTTCGGTCAAGAACTACAACCAGCCCCGGCGTGAACAGCGCCAGATGGTCGCGCGCGCCGCGGCCGAGGAAAACATGCTGGTGGTGGCCGAAGGCGGTTCGCTGTTCGGCATGGACATGAACCTGATCGCCGATGGCAATTCCACCATTGAACACAATGTCCCCGGCGACGTGTTCTACGAAGACGTGCTGCAGTTCTTCAGCCAGTCGAACTCCAACTACACCCCGACGCTCAACGTCACCTATGGCGGTCTGGCGGGTGATCCGTACTGGCGGCAGGCAATGAACGTGTGGGAACATCCGTTGATGATCCACACCCCGCCCAAGCTGCTGCTGGCGGAAACCGGACGGCGCACCACCGCGCCCGACTGGGCTTTTGTTGACGACAATGCCGCGCGTGAGGCGCACAAGCTGGCCCAGCGCGGGGTTCGCGTGTCGATCGGCGCGCACGGGCAGCAGGCGGGGCTGGATCACCACTGGGAACTGTGGAGCTTCGTGCGCGGGGGCATGACCCCGGTCGAGGCGCTGCGGGCAGGCACCATCGCCCCGGCGCAATCGCTGGGAATGGATCGCGACATCGGCAGCATCGAGGCGGGCAAGCTCGCTGACCTCGTGATCCTGAGCGCCGATCCCAGCGCGGACATCATGAATTCGGACAAGATCGAACGCGTGATGCTCGGCGGGCGGCTGTATGATGCGAAAACGCTGAACGAGGTCGAGACCGGCAATCGCCAGCGCCGCGCCTATTGGTGGGAATCCACCGGTGCGGGCGGATCGGAGGAAGCGACCCACGCCGCAGCGGCACATCAGGACGCGGGCTAAGCCTCGTCCTCGCGCTCCATCAGCCCGCGCAGGTCTTTCAGGGCCTTGGCGCGGAGCTGGTGGACGCGCGGCACGCTGACTTCGAGCACTTCGGCGATTTCGGTGAGGTTCAGTTCCTCGACATAGAACAGCTGCAACACCAGCTTCAGCCGGTCGGGCAATTGGTGCATCGCCGCCACCAGCCGTTCGCGGTCTTCCTGTCCGGCGATGATTTCGAACGGGTCGGGATCGTCGCTGGCAAAGGCAGTGTTGCTTTCGTCATATTCGTCGCTGATCGATGAGACGGTGATGGCCGATGCCTCGATCTCCAGCAATTCGACATCGCTGATGCCCATTGCGCGCGCGATTTCGAGGCGGCTGGGGGTCTGGCCGGTCTGCCAGCGCAATTCCTCGACTGTTTCGTTGTAGCGCGCCCGCTTCTTTCGCGCGGTGCGGGTGTCATGCATCAGCTTGCGGATGCAATCGAACATCGCTCCGCGAACGCGGATCTTGGCATAGGCGGCAAAACCGTCCTCTGTCGGGCCGCTGTGGCGCTGCGCGCATTCGGCCAGCGCGAGAATGCCCGACTGGATCAGGTCTTCGATTTCCAGCCCTTCGCGGCCCGAGCCATAGATATGCCAGGCGGCGCGGTGGACCATCGGCAGGAAACGGCGGACGCGGTCTTCGACCTCGGCCCGCGATGCGGCGTAAGGATTGGTTTCGGCAAATCCGGAATGATCGTGCTTCATGCGGCCTGAACCTCCTCAGTCGGAGCGGGAAGCTGATGCGCGGGATTGTCGGCGCCGATCACGCCAACGACTTCGACAGGCTGGCGCGCGGGCAATTCATTGATCGACAGCACAAGGCAGCGGCTGGCGCGCTGGCGCAGCAGAGCGGCGAGCGCGCGGCGTGCCGGAGGCTGGACGATCAGCGCCACCGGCCCCTTTGCCTCGTCGATATGCCGGTTCACCCGTTCGGCAATCATGCTGCCGCAATCGGGCTCGATCAGCGGTTGACCCGTGCCGGGGTCCACCATCCCGCCAAGGATCGCCCCTTCGAGCGCGGCGTCGAGCGTGACGACCTTCAACCGTTCGCCGGGCTCGCAAATGCCCGCGATCAGCCGTGCGCCCATGTCGGCGCGCACCGCATCGATGACGCTGTCAAAATCCTGCGTCTTCTGCAGCGCCAGCGCGAGACTGGTGAGCAGCGGCTGCGGATGGGCAAGCGCGATGCCGTCGGCAATCAGCGCGCGGAAAATCCGGGTCAGCGCGGCAAGGCCCAGCGGATCGGGATGGATCGCCTCGATCAACGCCGGTGCGCGTTCCTTCAGATCGTCTACCAGTGCGCGCACTTCCTCCGGCCCCAGCAATTGATCGCTGTTGCGCAGCAGCTCCTGATTGGCGTGGGTGGCGATGACGGTGCTGGGATCGACCGTCAGAAACCCTTCGGACACGGCGTGATCGCGTGCCGCCGGATCGATCCACAGCGCCGGGCAGTCGAAACTGGGGTCGCGCGTTGCCTCCCCCGTCAGGCCGTGGCCGGGGCGCACCTCGCCGGTGTCGATGGCGAGCAGGCGCGAAGGCTTGGCCGTGCCATGCGCGATTGCGAGGCCACCGAGCAGCACGCGGTATTCATTGGCCCCGACTTCGAGCGAATCCCGGATGCGGAACTGCGGCAGGACAAAGCCGAGATCGCGCGACAATTGCTTGCGAATGCCGGTGATCCGCGTGAGCAGCGGCGCGCCCTTGTCCTTGTCGACAAGGTGAACAAGGCCATAGCCAAGCTCTACCGTCACCAGCGTCTGATCGGAAACGTCGGCGATGTCGATCCGGTCGGGGGAAACCTCTTCCCCAGGCTGTTCGACCGGCGCGGGCCGCGCGGCGCGCTGGCGCAGGGTCCACCACAATGCGCCTGCGATCGCGGCGGCGGGGAAGAAGATGAGCTGCGGCATCGCCGGAACCATGCCGATTGCGCCGAGGATCAGCGCGACGGGCAGCCATCCGCGCGGATCGGCGAACTGGCCGCCAATCTGGCCCGAAAGATCGCGCGCATCGGCCACGCGGGTGACGATGGCGGCAGCGGCAATCGACAGCAGCAGCGCGGGCACCTGCGCCACCAATGCGTCGCCCACCGCAAGGGTGATATACAATTCCCCCGCCTCACCGGCGGAAAGGCCGTGGCTGATCATACCGAGTGCGAAACCGGCGATGATGTTGACACCCAGGATCAACAGCGCGGCAATCGCATCGCCCTTCACGAATTTGGAGGCACCATCCATCGAACCGTAGAAGTCCGCCTCGATAGTGACCTCGCGGCGGCGGGTGCGGGCTTCGTCAGCGGTGATGAGGCCTGCGGCAATATCGGCGTCGATCGCCATCTGCTTGCCCGGCAAGGCATCGAGCACGAACCGCGCGGAAACTTCGGACACGCGTCCTGCGCCCTTGGTGATGACGATCATGTTGATGATCAGCAGGATGCAGAACACGAACAGCCCGACCGCGAAATTGCCGCCCACAAGGAACTGGCCAAAGCTTTCGATGATCTCACCCGCGGCATTGCCCCCTTCGTGCCCGTTGACCAGCACGATGCGGGTGGAGGCGACGTTCAAGGCCAGCCGCAGCAGCGTCGCGAACAGCAGCACGCTGGGGAAGGAGGAGAAATCGAGCGGCTGGCGCGCGTTCAGCGCCACCATCAGCACCGCCACCGAAATGGCGATGTTCAGAACGAAGAAGATGTCGAGCAGCAGCGGCGGGATCGGCAGCACCATCAACACGAACAGCGCGAAAATGCCGACCGGCAAAGCCATCGCTGCGGGCGCGGCGCGCAGCCGGTCGAGCCAGGAAATCGGGTTGGAAACAGTCGTGTTCACAGGCCAAGTGCTTTCAATTGTTCATAGGCATTGCGCACCTGCCGCGCCGAACGCTCGCTCATGCCCGCGCTGCCATCGGCAAAAGCGGTTTTGAGCAGGCTCGACATCGGCGCGCGCGAGACGGGCGGGGTGGGGTTCGAAAGGGGAGGGGCAGCGATGGATCGTTGCCCGTAAACCGCAGGCTTCGGCGAATAGGCAGGAGCGGCTGCGCCTGCCTCAAGCGATGCGACGCGGAAGGCTGCACCGCCTGCCTCCGGTGTCCCCCCGCGAGCGCGATCGAGTTTGTTCGACAAATGCTCCATCACGCCCGCAAGACTGCGAGGCGAACCGTCGGGATTGTAGAACACCGTGCGATTGGCGGCAGCGGGTGCGCGGAACAGGCTGGCGGCTGGTTGATCGGGGTTCTGCTCCATCGCCGAAAGAAACCGGCCCGCGCCGCCCGCGCCGAGGAAATGTGCAAGGTATAGCTCGCTGTGATCGGGCTCGCGGCCAAGGACCGGGGCGAGATGGGCACGGTTGTCCTGCGCCAGCCCTGCGGCCATCAGCGATGCGATCTGCGGATTGTTGCGCAGCGCGAGGATTTCGGCCCGCTGCACTGGGTCCGCGACATAGGCCGCGCCGTTCCCGTCAAGGCTAATCCGAGCGGCAAAATCGCCAAGGCCGAAACGTTCGCCATGGCGCTGCATCGTGCCGAGCCAAGTGCTATCGATGAACTGGTAGAGCCCCGTCGCGCTGGATGTGCGTGCGCGCGCCGTTGGGTTCATCGAGGATTCGACCTGCGCCTGCTTTACGAGGAAATCGAAATCGACCCCGGTCTGACGTGCGGCATCGGCGATTGCGGCTTCGACAGGAGTGGCGGGATTGGAGGCCGCCGAAAGCACGCGCTGCTCGCCAATGCGTGCCGGGGTAGGGGATCGCATGGCCTGATGCGCAGAAGCCGCGCGGTCAAACGCGGCCCTGATCCCGGCGACAGGTATGGAATTCTGGCTCACTGTTGCTTGCTGCCTTCCTTGCCCCGCGCGTATCCGCGCAATTACGGGGAGGTTTCAGCGAGCAGCGTGCCAGTCTGCGCGTTCTAAGTATTCTTACGAGGTATCATGCGCCATTGGCGGCGGTGGCGGAATAGGTGTGCTGGCTTGCTCCCAGCGCCTCAAGCCGTGCAGTCACATTCGCTGCCAGCAGGTTGCGCACGCGGCGGTTCACGTCGTTGAGCGTCTGCGCCGTCAGCGCCAGATCACGCGCTTCGTCATCCAGTGCATCCGCGCCGAAGGGGTGCAGCAGCTCGCACAGTTCCTGTTTGCGATGCGAAGCCTCGAACAGGGCATCGGCATCCAGCGTGGCAAGCGCTTGCCGCTCTTGCTCAAGAACGGCAATCATCTGCCGCAGATTGCCGGCAAGGTCGTGGCTCATCTTTTGATCTCGAAACTGTATTGGGCGGCGATGATGGCATCGGCGATCTTGGCGGGTACCAGCGGATAGCTGCCGTCGCGCAGCGCTTGGCGAATTTCTGCAACGCGATCGACATCGACAGGCGGCTTTGCCGCGCTGACACTTGAGCCGACTTCAAGGCTCACTCCGACATTTCCGCGGGAAGCGGCTCCTGGCACGGTGTCGCGTGCCACACCGGCTTCTCCGGATGCGGCGCGATCACTGCCGGACAGGGCTTTGGGTCCCGTCACCGCTTGCAGCTTGCTGATTTCAATAGAGGGCATGATGCGTCTCCGGTTTGATCCTGTGCTAGGTAGAACGACCTGTGCCAGCCGAGTTTAAGAGCTTGGTCACACTTTTTTCGGCCAGGCCTTCACGAGGCCGGAATTACGGCGAGTCCGGGGCGCTCGATGCGGGCGCGAACCGGGGTCGCATCGCGTGCGGTGCGGATCGCGATCCAGTCGCCTTGCGCGCCGTCCTCCATCGCTTCGCCGGTCTGCTGCACGCTGAACCCGCGCCCGCGCACCACGAGGGTAACGGGATCGCCGCGGCTCACCATCTTTGCCGCCGCTTCGGCCTGCGCAGCGGGACGGGTGGCGATGAAGATTCGCCATGGATCAGGGCCGGGGCAGGCGACCTGCACAGTCGATTGCCGGGTGCCGTGCCACGATAGGTCAAGCGGACCCTGGCATGCCGCCAGCCGCAACCGCCGGTCTGCAGGAACGCGTGCGCCGCCTACCTCCCCTATCGGAACTCCGGTGAATTCGATCACCGCGCGGTCGATTTCGGCCGGGTCGGTGATGGCGCGCCCGGCGCCGTTCTGGGCCGATGCTGCTGCCGCAAACAGAGGCAGGCTGACGATCAGCATGGCGGTGGCGAGCAGCCGCAATTCGAGGCGGCGTGAGGATTGATGTGTGATCATTGCGAGTGACTCCCTTGTGATCTGGTCACCCGCCACCGAGCAAGCTTTGTGCCAAGGGGCCTCGGTATGCATCGAGCTAGGTGTTTCCCCCAAGCGCGCAAAACAAACGATTTAACCATGGCGGATTAACAGGGCTGCGATCCAGACCATCAGTCTTTGGGAATAGAAACCATGAGAGTCGCAACTCAAAGCCCGCTAAAAAACACTTTCGATGTCTCCGCCAACCCCAGCCAGGCGCAGTTGGCCCGGCGTGATCTGCTCGATCGGATTGCCGATTTCATCGAGCGCCACGACCTCAATATCACTGGCGCCAATCTGGCCGCGGTCACTACCGCGCTTTCCGGAGCCAATGCCAAATTGGCAGAAGCCTTCGCCGCGCGCGAGATTTCGGGCGAGCCGATCGATCAACGCTGGCTCGACACCGTGGTTCGGCTTGATCCGGAAACCGGCGCGAGGATGACCGAGCTGGAAAAGCTCATGGACAAGCTGGAATATTCGCTGATGCGCTTTGCCCAGACGGCCAAGTCGGCGCATGACGAAACCAGCGAGCATCGGGGCGCGATCGATGCCCAGATTCAGGAAATGGCGAAAGGCTCCAACGACAATTCATCCGCCGGCGAAATGGACCGGGTGATCGAATTGTCGCGGGCCATGCTGGAACGGATCAGCCAGGTCGAGGACGCGATGGAGCGCAGCTAGGCCGAAACCGATCATTTGCGCGAAAGCCTGGCCAAGGCACGGACCGAGGCGGATGTCGACCATTTGACGCGGCTGCCCAATCGCCGCGCGTTCGAACGCCGGCTGTCTTCTGCCGCGCAATCCGCGCAGCAATCGGGCCAGCCGCTTTGCGTCGCCTTTTGCGATGTCGATCATTTCAAGTCGATCAATGACACCCACGGCCATGACGTGGGCGACCGAGTGCTGGTGGCGATTGCCAGCACGCTCAACAGCAATGCCAGCGACACCTGCTTTGTCGCGCGTCACGGGGGCGAGGAATTCGTCGTCCTGTTCTACGGCCTCGACAAGGACGAGGCCTGGCGCAAGCTTGACGGGATCCGCCGCGCCCAGGCGATGAAGCAGATGGTGAACCGCGATACAGGCAAGCCGTTCGGCAAGGTGACCTTTTCCGGAGGCATTGCCGAAGTGACCGGGGTGGATGAGACCCGCGAAGCCCTCGCCTGGGCGGATGAGGCGCTGTATCGGGCCAAGGCCGAAGGTCGCAACCGGATCGTCGCGGTCTAGTTCAATTCGTCATAGGCGAGGCTGGCATAGAGATCGCTGACCTCGCCTTCACCAATCACCACTCTTACCCTGAAACCACGCCCGCGCGCTTGCCGGGGGCATGGCCTCTGCGCGATCCCAGATCATCGCGTCATCAGCCTCGGTGTGCTGTCCGAGAATGGTGAGCGTGGCGCGCGGATCAGCCGGGCGTTGATCGAGCCACTGGGCAAGCCTCGGGCCGCCTTCGACTTCGCGATAAAGGGCCTGCGATGCGGCGATCTCGGGCTTGGCGATCCTTGAACGATCGTCACCATCGGGGCCCGCCGCCAGCGCGGCCAGTGTCACCAGAAACAGGATCAGCGCGAGATCGGCCAGCACCACCTGCCAACCGGACGAATGGCCGTTGGGGCGCTGCGCATCCGCAGGGAAACGTGGATGCGCGATCATGCGGCGTCCTTCAATCGCGACAGCGCACCTCGCGGCGGCTCGCGGGAAAGCTCGTGTTCGAACCACTCGATCAGAGCCAGGCGATCTTCCTCTTCGCGCAAGCCGCGCCGGTCAATCGCTCCGGCCAGAGGGATATAGACGATATGCGCGGTCAGCACCCCATAGAGCGACGACAGGACTGCTGTTGCCAGCGCCTGCATGGTGTTTTCGGCAAGGCTCAATTGCCCTGTTGGCGCGAGCTGCGAAATGGCGAAGAGCGTGCCGACCAGTCCGAACACGGGCGCGATTTCTCCCGCGTATTCGAGCACGCGCACGGCCCTGTCGCGTGCGGTTTCGCGCGCGGTCTGTTGCTTGATCGCGGCTTCGTGCATCGCTTCGATCGAACCGCTGACGAGATAGCCCGAGACTAGGCTCGCAAAGGCCTTGTCTGGCGGCAGCGGCACGTCCGAGCACAAATGCCCCTTGGCGCGCACGGCCGCTATGGTGCGGGCAAGCGCGGCGCGATTGGCATCGCAATCGATTGGTGCGATGCGGAGCCGGGCGAGCGCGAACAGCGCCGCTCGCAGGTTGCGCCAGCCGCTTCGGGCAGCGGTGGCAATCACCGTTCCGGCAATCACGACAAGCAGCGCTCCGACATCAAAAAGGGCTGCTGCGCTCTCCAGCATTTGTTCCTGCACTCCCGACGGGCTTGGTGATCACAACCAGAACGGTCGGCCATCTCGAGGTTTAAGGGGCATTGTCTTGCCGCCGTCCGGCAATCGCTTGCCGGAAAAGCCTCGAAAACCGGCAAATTCGTGGGGTGAGCGGCTGCAAACGCGGTTTGGCACGCATGGTGCAAAGCCTTTGGCGCATGAATCTCAACCCTGACGGGAGCAAGCCATGAACGAGCAGATTTTCGGCATCCACGGCGCCGCGCTTGAATTGCGTTCACAGCGCATGGGTGTGATCGCGGCCAATATCGCCAATGCCGCAACCCCCGGCTTCAAGGCACGCGATATCGATTTCAACGCCGCGCTCGATGCCCGCCTGTCCGAAGCACGCGGCGAACCGGCACGCTTTGGCGAACCCGACATGCTTTATCGCCGCCCCACCATGCCAAGCCTTGATGGGAACACGGTGGAACTGGGGCGCGAACAGGTCGCCTTTGCCGAGAACGCCATGGCCTATTCCGCCACGCTCAGCTTCGTTCAGGGCAAGGTCAACACCATCACCCGTGCGCTGAAGGGGGAATAAGCCATGCCTGATAGTAACCGTATGACGCTGTTTTCCATGACCGAGCGCGCTATGTCCGCGCAGCTGGTGGGGATGAACGCGGCCACGTCGAACCTCGCCAACGCCGGCTCCGTCGCCAGCAGCGAAGCCGAAGCCTATCGCCCGATCCGCGCGGTATTCGCGACCGAGCTGGACCGTGCCACCGGGATTTCCAGCGTGCGCAGCGACGGGCTGGTGCGATCCGAAACCGCGCCGACCAAGCGTTACGATCCCGGCCACCCGCTCGCCGATGAAACCGGCCACATCTGGGAAGCCCCCGTCGATGAAAGCGCCGAGATGATCGAGATCATGGAGAGCGCGCGCCAGTACCAGAACATGGTCCAGGCGCTCCAGACAGCCAAGCAATTGATGCTCGAAACCCTGAGGAGCAATTAAGCCATGGAAATCAATTCGAACGTTCTCGACCAGCTGAACGCGCCCGGCACGGTCCGCCGCGAAAGCGCGGCCGCATCGCTGGGGGCTGCCGATTTTCTGCGGCTGATGACGGCGCAACTCGCCAATCAGGATCCGCTTGAGCCGCAGAGCAACGAACAGATGCTGGCGCAGCTCGCGCAGTTTTCGACCCTTTAGAACGGCACTGCCTCGCGCGCCACGCTCGAAGACATTTCGTCCAAGCTCGATGCTCTGATCGCGGCGCAGGAAAAGGCGCTCGCGGCAGCCGAGGCGAACGCCGCCACCATCTCCGAAATCTCCTGAACCAACTTCCCTTCAGTACAAAGGAACTCGATCCATGTCGTTCTACACCTCACTTAGCGGGATGCGTAACGCCGAAACCGATCTGCGCGTCATCTCCAACAACATCGCGAATGCCGAAACCGCCGGTTTCAAGAAGTCCAACGCCCAGTTCACCGATCTCGTCGCCACCGGCGGCAGCACCGATCCCCGCGTAACGCCGGGCATCGGCGCTGCGGTTCCGGGATTACGCAGGATTTCGGCCTGGGCCAGATCGAGCAGACCGGGCGCGTGCTTGACGTGGCGATTACCGGCGACGGCTTCCTTGCCGTGGCCAACCCGATTTCGGGCGACGTTACCTTTACCCGCAACGGCAATCTCGAACTGGTTGCGACCGGCGAGTTGCAGACCAAGAGCGGCGATCTGGTGCAGGCTTTTCCGGTCGACGCGAATGGCAATGCCACGTCCAACATACCCGCGAATGTCGTCGTGCCGACGGTCAACGCCGCCGGTTCGGCCCTGTCGAGCATTTCCATCGATGCGCGCGGCATTGTCGGCGCGAACTATTCCGACGGTTCGAGCGAGCCGGTTGCGATGGTTGCGCTGGCTTCTTTCCCGGCCACTGGTGGCCTGCGTCCGATCGGCCAGACCAAATGGGAAGCGACTGCGGATTCCGGTCTGCCCCAGTATGGCGAACCCGGTGTCGGCAATCTCGGCCAGTTGATGAGCGGGGCGTTGGAGCGCTCGAACGTCGACCTGGCCGAAGAGATGGTCTCGCTGCTGACGGCTCAGCGCAATTTCCAGGCGAACGCCCGTGCGATCGACACCGCCACGGCGATTTCGCAAACCGTACTCAACCTGCAACGGTAAGCGATAGGCAGGGGACAGCGCCATGGACCGCCTGATCTACACCGCCCTGACCGGAATGGACGCGGCGATGAACCGCCAGCGTGCGGTGGCGAACAATCTCGCCAACGCCAACACGCCGGGTTTCCGTCAGGAGGTTTTCGCGATCACGCCTGCCACCTTGAAAGACCAGTCGATCGAGGTGCGGGCGCTGGCGCGCGGCATGGTGCGTGGGGCAGACATGGCGCAGGCGCGGGTGAAACCGACCGGCCAGCCGCTCGACCTTGCGGTAAAGGGTTCGGGGCTGATCGCCTATCAGGCACCCGGTGGCGGCGAAGTCTATTCGCGGCGCGGCGATCTGCGGGTTGCGGCCAGCGGCGTGCTCGAGAACGGCGAAGGCCTGCCAGTCCTTGGACAGGGCGGTGCGCCGATCACCGTTCCCGGCGGGTTCTCGGTAAGGATCGCGGAGGATGGTTCGGTACTGGGTTCCGATCCCGCCGCCCCAGATGCGCCCGCCCAAGTCATTGACCGGATCAAGCTGGTTTCAGCCGAAGGCAGCCAGTTGGTGAAGGGCATCGACAGTTTCCTGACGGTGCCGGGCGGCGGCGTCCTGCCCGAAGACCCGACCGCACAGGTCACTCCCGGCGCGCTGGAGGAATCCAACGTCCAGACCGCCGAAACGCTGGTGCAGATGATCGAGGCGCAGCGCGCCTTCGAACAGCGCGCCAAGATCATCGAAACCGCCGGACAGCTCGACGAGGCATCGGCCCGACTGATGGGCATGGGCTGATAGCCCGCCCGCCGTGCCGCGCGCGAGAGTCAGAGAAAAGGAACACACACAATGCCCACTTCCGCCCTTCACGTCGCCCGCACCGGGCTTGAGGCACAGGATGCGCGGATGCGCGTCATCGCCAACAACCTCGCCAATATCGGCACCACTGGTTTCAAGCGCGACCGTGCCGATTTCGCGACGCTTGCCTATCAGGAACAGCGGGTGGCGGGGCAGCAATCGACCAACGAAACCGCCTATGCCGTGGGGCTCAACCTAGGCACGGGGGTGCAGGTGTTGGGTACGACCAGCATCCAGTCGCAGGGCACGCTCAACCAGACGGGCAATTCGCTCGACATGGCGCTGGATGGCAATGGCTATTTTCAGGTTGAACTTCCCGGTGGCCAGATCGCCTTCACCCGCGCGGGCAATTTCACCCTTTCGGCGCAGGGCAATCTTGTCACTTCGCAAGGCTATGCCGTGACCCCGCCGATCCAGGTGCCGCAGGGCGCGCAGAGCATCGCGGTTGCCCCGGATGGCACGGTCAGCGCGGTGCAGCCGGGACAGGCAGCGCCGGTGCAGCTCGGGCAATTACAGGTCGCCAGCTTCGTCAATCCCGCCGGTCTTCGCCAGATCGGGGACAATTCCCTTGTCGAAACCGCCGCCAGCGGCCCGGTCGAACTCGGCGTCGCGGGGCAATTCGGGCGCGGACAGATCCGTCAGGGGATGCTCGAGGCTTCCAACGTGAACGTGGTCGAGGAGCTGGTCGAAATGATCGAGGCCCAGCGCGCCTACGAAATCAATTCCAAGATGGTGAGCGCGGTCGACGAAATGCTGCGCAACGCCAACCAGACATTGTGAGGGGCATGATGAAAAAGACGATTTTGCCAATCGCCGCCGCGCTCTCGCTTTCGGCCTGCATGGGTTCGGGCGCGCAGCGCGAGCTTGGTTTTGCAGCGCCTCCGCCGCCTCCCGCCCCGGCAGTCGTCGCGGGCGGCAACGGGGCCAGTCAGGGCGCTATTTTTCAGGTGAGCCAGGGCTATTCCGGCCTCGTCACCGGAACCCGCGCCCGCGCACTGGGCGACATGGTGACGATCCGGCTGGTGGAAAACACCACCACATCCAAGAGCACCAGCAGCCAGACACAACGTTCCGGCAGCTTCGGAATTACGCCTCCCACCGCCGGGCCGCTCGATTTCCTGAACCCCAATGCCCTTAATGCCAGCGGCGAAGGGTCGTTCAATGGAGGGGGGACCGCTGCGCAGCAAAGCCAATTGAGCGGTACCGTCGCGGTGACGATCGCGGCGATCTACCCCAACGGAACCGCCGAAGTGGTCGGAGAAAAGCAGATGTCGCTGAGCCAAGGGGACGAATGGGTCCAGTTCGCAGGACGCATCCGGCTGGTCGATATTGATGCCGACAACACCCTGCCGTCCTCTCGCGTGGCCAATGCGCGGGTGATCTACAGCGGCAAGGGGCAAGTCCAGCAGGCAAGCCGTCCGGGCTGGCTGTCGCGCTTCTTCAATGCAGTGAGTCCGTTCTGATGCCGCGTTTTCACACATTCATCGCGCTGATTGCGCTGTTCATCGCGCTGGTGCCTTCGATGGCGTCGGCGGAGCGCATCCGTGATCTCGGCCAGTTCGAGGGGCTGCGTGCCAACCAATTGACGGGATATGGCGTTGTTGTCGGCCTGCAAGGGACCGGTGACGACAATCTCGAATATGTGACAGAGGCGATGCGGGGCGTATCGGGCCGGCTCGGGCTGCAATTGCCGCCCGGTGTCAGCCCCAATCTGCGCAACGCCGCCGCCGTCATTATCACCGCCGAATTGCCGCCCTTTGCCAAGCCGGGACAGCGGATCGACATCACCGTGTCGACGCTGGGCCAGGCCCGATCCTTGCGCGGGGGGGGGCGCTGGTGCTCGCCCCGCTGTATGGTGCGGACGGGCAGATCTATGCGATGGCGCAGGGCAATGTCGCGGTCGGCGGGCTGGGCGTATCGGGCCGCGACGGATCGCAATTGACCGTCAATGTGGCGACCGTGGGCCGGATCGCCGATGGAGCGACGGTGGAGCGCGCAGTCGCAACCGGGTTCGATCAGCAAAGCTCGCTGCGCTTCAACCTGCATCAGGCCGATTTTCTTACCGCCGCACGGGTGCGTGACGCGATCAACACACGCTATCCCGGCACGGCGCAGATCGCCGATGGGGTGAGCATCGAGCTGGTTTTGCCGTTCGGCAGCAATCAGCGTGCCGCCATGCTCGCCGACATCGAAATGCTCGACGTGATGCCCGCCCCGGTTGCGGCGCGAGTGATCGTCAACAGCCGTACCGGCACAGTGGTGATCAATCAGGCGGTGCGTCTTGCGCCAGCCGCGATCAGTCACGGCAAGCTGGTGATCCGGATCGAGGAATCGCCCGCCGTGATCCAACCCGATCCCTTCAGCCGGGGTGTGACTGCGGTTGAGGAATCCTCCGAAATCACCGTTTCCGAACGAAGTGATCGCATCGCCTTGATGCCGGGGGCTGCCAATCTTTCCGAGATCGTCGACGCGCTCAATCTGTTGGGCGTGGGCGCGGCTGATCTGGTCGTGATCCTCGAAAGCCTTAAGCAGGCAGGCGCCTTGCAGGCGGAAATGGTGGTGCTGTGATGATTGCGCCGCGTCTTTCCGCTGTCGATCCTGCAACCCCTGCGCTCTCGCCCGAGCGGCAGGAACTGCGCGCGGCGGCGGAAGGATTCGAGGCGATCATGATCCGGCGGATGCTGGAAAGTGCGCGCGCATCGAGCTTTGCCGAGGACGCGCCGCTTACCGGAGGCGGCCTCAAACAGTTCCAGAAAATGCGCGACGAACACTTCGCCGAAGTGGCTTCGCAAAGCGGGGCCTTCGGGTTTGCACGGAGTATCGAGGAACAGCTTGCTCAATTTGTTGATGGCAAGGGTTAGGGGCCATGGCTACCAGTCTCATCACCATCGGCCGCACCGGATTGGCGGCATCGCGCGCAGCTTTGGAGCTGACGGCGCAGAATATCGCCAATGCCTCCAACGCCGATTACACGCGGCGGCGGATCGACCAGAGCGAGCTGGTGACGACAGGCCGGATAGAACGACTCCAGCGCAGCACACTGAACGGAGTGACGATCGGCAATGTTGATCGGCTGGGAAATGAGTTCACTCAGCGGCAGGTGCGTGCGAGCACTTCCGATCTTGCCCGCATAGAGGCGGAGATCGCGGGATTGCGCGGCGCTGAAAGCGCGCTGGAGCAATAGGGCCTTTATGAAAGCCTTGTCGATTTCGAAGCTGCGCTGACGCTGCTTGAAAGCGATCCGACCGATTCCGCCTTGCGCACGGCGGCGGTCGAAAGCGCGCGGCAGATGGCAGAGACATTCCAGTTCGCCGACTTTGCTCTTGGCAATGCCCGCGACCTTGCCGAAGCCGAACTGGGAGCCGGGATCGATAAGATCAACGGAACCGCCAGCGCGCTCGCGCGGATCAACCTTGATCTTGTCGGAGCGCGCGAAGGCACGGCTGGCCGCGCCGCGCTGCTTGATGCGCGCGATGCGGCTCTGCGTGATCTGTCGCAGGAAATCGGTATCGAAGTCAGCTTCGACCAGTTCGGAGCCGCCGAAGTGCGACTGGCCGCTCCGGGCAGTCCGGTGCTCGTCAGCGCTGCCAGCGCCAGCACCATGAGCGCCGACATCACTCCGGGCGGGCCCGTGGAAATCCGGATCGACGGAGCAGCGGTATCGCCTGCCGGCGGGAATGTTGCCGGACGCGTCGCGGCGCTGGCCGATTACACCCAGCGCCAGAGCGAACTTGATGCCGCAGCCGCAGCCACGATTGCACGCGCCAATACCGCGCAGGCCGCCGGGGCCGCGCTGGACGGATCGCCGGGACAACCGCTTTTCTCAGGCACGCTGGCCAGCGACATCACCATGGTCCTGAGCGGTGGTGCGGCTCTGGCTGTTGCTCCTGCCGGATCGCCTGCGGGCAGCCGCGACACCGGCAATCTCGCCAATCTGATCGCCGCATTCGGTGCCGATGACGGGCCGATTGCCGGGATCGACCGCACGCTGCTTTCGCTGTCCAGCCGGATTGCCGGACTTGATACGACCCGCGACGGGCTGGCGATGATCCGCGATAGCGCGGTCGCCACCATGCTGGCCGAAAGCGGGGTCGATCTCGACACAGAAGCTGCCAATCTGGTGCGGCTGCAACAGGCATTCGATGCCAACAGCCGCGTGATCCAGGTCGCCACCGAACTGTTCGACACCATTCTGGGGCTGGGATGATGACCGGCATCAGCAATTCCACCAGCGCCTTCTTCGATCGCTCTCTGGGTCAGATGAATGACCTAAGGGCCTCGCTAGAACGGTTTCAGACCCAGATTGCCACCGGCGTGCGGATCGAGCGCGGATCAGACGATCCGGTTGCCGCCGCGCGCCTGCGTGCGCTCACCCGGCTCGAACGGCGCGGAGAGACCGAGGCCGAGAACGCAGCCCGGCTGGGCCAGGACCTGACGCAGGCTTCGAACGAAATCGAAGGCGTGGTCGCGATCCTCCAGCGGGTGCGTGAACTCGCTGTGGCTGCAGGCAGCGACACTGCGGGGGCCAGCGGGCGCGAGGCTATCGCGCTGGAAATCGAACAATTGGGCGAGGAGCTCTTTGCCCGTTCAAACGCCCGTTCCATCACTGGCGCGCCATTGTTCGCGGGCACTGCCGGAGCGCCCGCATTCGTGCGCGATGCTGCCGGCAATGTCACCTACAACGGCAACAGCCAGAATGGCACTGTTCCGGTTGCGGCGGGAACTCAGATCGAACGCGGGGTGACGGGTGATCAGCTGTTCGAATTCGACGTCAACGGCACGCCCGACAGCGCCTTCAACGTGCTGTCCGGCCTTGCGCTGGCCCCGCGGGGAGGGGCGGCCGATCCGGCACAGGCGGCGCAGGATGCACTCGCCGGGATCGACGCCGCGCTCGACAGCGCGACCCGCAGCCAGACGATCATCGGCACCCGGCTCGACTGGGTCAACGCGATCCAGCAGGATCAGGAAACCCGCGCGCTCGACGTGGCGGCGCAGCGATCGCAGATCGGCGACACTGATGTCACCGATGCGATCGTGCGCCTGCAGCAGGTGCTGACCGCGCTCGAAGCGAGCCAGGCCAGCTTCACCCGCATTTCTTCGCTTTCACTCTTCAACGCCCTTTAACCCCGGAAGGTCTGCCGCTGTGTTTGCCGCCATTGGTATCATCGTCCTTATTGTCATGGTCTTTGGCGGCTTCACCATTGCCGGTGGTTCTTTGGGTCCTGTCCTTGCCGCTCTGCCGCTCGAATTCATGATGATCGGTGGAGCGGCGCTGGGTGCGACGCTGATCGGCAATTCGATGCACGAACTGAAGCTGCTGGGCGGCGGCGTGGCCAAGGTGTTCAAGGGGCCGAAATACACCGATCAGGATCACCTCGACGCGATCGCCCTTTCGAGCAAGCTGATGAAGGTGCTGCGATCCGAAGGCGCAGTGGCGCTGGAAAGCCATGTGACCGAGCCGGAAAACTCCGCGCTGTTCAGCGAATACCCGCGCCTTCAGAAAGACCCTGTGGTCGTCAACATGATCTGCGATCCCTTGACGCTGATGGTGGTGTCTTCGGGTACGCTCGATACCCACGCGGTGGAGGATGTGATCGACAATGCGATCAAGACCCAGCTGCATGAAATGCAGGAGCCCGAGCACGCGATCCAGTCTCTGGCGGATGCCTTCCCCGCGCTTGGCATCGTTGCCGCAGTGCTGGGCGTGATCAAGACCATGGGCGCGATCAGCGAACCGCCCGAAATCCTCGGCAAGATGATCGGCGGCGCATTGGTGGGAACATTCCTGGGGGTGCTGCTGGCCTATGGTTTTGCCGGGCCGATGGCGAGCCGCCTGAAACAGGTCAACGCGCATGACAGCCAGATTTATCACTCGATCAAGCAGGTGATCATCGCCAGCCTGCACGGCTATCCGCAGCCGTTGGTGCTCGAAGCGGCGCGTTCGGGCCTGCCGCCGGCACACCGGCCCAAGCTGACCGAACTGCTCGACCTGATGCGGGGCAAGTGACATGGCTTCGCGGGCATCAGTCGCCGATCCGACGCAGTCGGGTGAAGGTGGTGTCGGCGCCATCCCCGCGCCGATCATCGTCAAGAAAGTCGTCGTCACGGGCGGCGACGGCCACCACGGCGGTGCGTGGAAAGTGGCCTATGCCGATTTCGTGACCGCGATGATGGCGTTCTTCCTGCTGCTGTGGCTGCTGGGCGCGACAGAGGAAACCCAGCGCAAGGGGATCGCCGACTATTTCTCGCCCACTCTGGTAAAGACCCGGCAGGAAAGCTCGGGCTCTGATGGCCTGCTGGGCGGATCGTCGCTGACCGACGTTGACAACTATCCGCATGCCATGGGGCAGACGGGCACTCAGTCCATCACCATCCCGCGCGGCGCGCAGGGCGGCCCGGTCGAAGGTGGCGGAGAGGGCGATGCTACCAATCGCCTTCGCAAATCGATCGAGGAGCAGTTGTCCGAAAAGCGCGAGATTTCGCGGCTGGTGCGTCAGGTGCGGGTGATGCGCGCGCCTGACGGTGTGCGGATTGATCTTGTCGACGATGCCGATTTTTCGATGTTCGCGCTTGGCACCACGGTCTTGACCGAGGATGCGCGCGCATTGCTTGAAGTGATCGGCGATACTCTCGCCCAAGAGCGCAACCCGCTGATCCTGCGTGGCCATACCGATTCCCTGCCATGGCGTTCGGGCGTGCAGGTCAACAACTGGTCGCTTTCCGCAGGACGAGCCGAGGCAACCCGCCAGCAACTGATCCTGAGCGGTCTGCCCGCCGCTCGTTTTGCCAGGATCGAGGGCGTGGCTGACACCGAGCCCCTGATCGCAAGCGATAGGACAGATCCCCGGAACCGGCGGATATCGCTGCTGCTGCTGAACCAGCAAACCAGGCCGGTGAGAAGCGCCGCGCGTGCCGAGCGACGATGACACCCTGGGTACGCGAAGAATGAGCCTCGGTGACGATAGCCAGATCAGATTCGGGGTGGTGCGAACCAAGCAAAAACCTGCGGGGGCACGCAAATGTTGCCGAGGGAGACTCTCACCCCGGCAACATCGCGCAACCCGCAGGTGAGAACCATTGTTATCCTCTTCCTCAGACCGTATTCAGGGGTACTTTCAAAGGGGATTCGAGGCGAGTGAAAGAAATTTCATATTGAGATTTATTGTTCTCAATCGAAGCCGGTCGAACCCGCCGGAATTCGCGCCAATTTCATTCCTGGATGGCTGATAGATATCCGACCATCGCGTTGAAGGACTCTTCCTCGAGTTCAAGCATCACGCGCCGATTGTCTTCGGGGTCTTTCCATCTGCGCACCAGACCCGAAGCGACGAGATTGCCGACGTGACGGAATGCCGTTGAAAATGGCACCTGAGTGGCCGCGCAGGCGCTGGATACCGGAATCGGTGTGCCTTGCAGTTTCGCTAGGGTCAGTTCGAGCATTATGTCCCACATCGGGTCCGAAAAGAGCTCGGCGTCAAGGAAATCCATTCTGCGGCGCCGCAGCTTGATGATATTGCGCACAAAATCCGTCATGGTCTGGCCGCGGGTCGAAGGCGAGACTGCCGGATTTTTCTTCTTGTTAGCGGCTTCTCGCAGTGTGGCGAGCTGCCACGAGCCCAGCATCTGTGCCCGCCGCATCGAGGCGCGGCGCAGAGCCGATGCCAGATCGCCTCTTCCGACGGGTTTTGCCAGAAAATCAACGGCGTTGTGACGCATCGCCTCAACCGCGGTATCCAAAGAACCGAAGCCGGTGATCATCAGGGCAACGATCGGCCGGGAAGAGGAATAACGGGCGGCCAATTCGGATAGCAGGCCCAGGCCATCCATTTCCGGCATCTGGAAATCGGTGATGATGATCCCGATCGACTGATCTTCCCCGATAATTTTCAGTGCGTCGGGAGCGTTTCCGGCTGCATGAAACGAATAACCGAGGTGATCGATCATTTCGCAATATTCTTGAAGGCAAGCTGGATCGTCATCGATGACAAGAACCGTGCTTGTCATGATGGCCAGATCCATCGATTCAGCCCCCCGTTGCTGAAAGTCATCCATCCCGATTTGTGTTCCTACGACATTTATCGCCGAAAAGCGCCCCTATCCGAGCCATATCGATGCGCTTGGGCATCGACAGGGAATATACCTTCAAAATGAGAATGATTCGATTTTGCATTGGCAAGTTCGTGGTTGATATCTCATTACCCTGATCTTTCAGGAACTTTTTGCGGGCTTTCGGCTTTGGAGCTTGGCGTTGTTTGAGGCGTTGTTTGAGGCATTGTTTGATGATTGAAAACAATCGGCGGTTGCACGATTTGAGACAGCCATTGAATGTCATCAGACTGGCAGCCGGGAACATGAGCATCCGTATCCAGCGCGAGGCAGATTTGCCAAGCCGGGAATACTACGCGTCGAAGCTGGACCTGATCGAAACCCAGGTGGAAATGCTGGCCGCATTGCTGGACGAAATTGCAGGCGGCGACGCAAACGACCGATGATTTTGCGCTGATTTATGTTTAGGGATCCGTGGCGATGTACGGGATGATCCATTGCGCTGTGCGCGAAATGTTTGTCGAGCAGCTCGGCGCTACCGAATGGGCGGCGCTTGAACGCGCGGCGAAGATTACCGCTGCCGATCAAATCAGCTTCAACGTTTACGATGATGCTCTGACGATGCGGATACTGGAGGAAGCGGCCGCTCGCCTCGGCCTCGACATGCAGGATTGTCTGGAGGAGTTCGGCCGATACTGGATCGTTTTCGCCGGGAAGGGGTCGTTCAAGTTGATGATGGAATTCACCGGCGATGACATCGTGACTTTCATGTCGAACCTCGATCAGATGCACAGATCGGTGGTTCGCACCCTCACGAAAGCGCAAATGCCGTCGTTTCAGGTGCTGGAAAAAGGCGAAGGCTATTTCACGGTTCTCTACCTCTCGGAACGCAACGGCTTGGGCGCATTTGTGACCGGATTGATGAAAGGTCTGCTGGATCACTTCAATCAGGTTGGGGACGTGAAGCTGATCAAGGATGGCCCGGTTGGGCTTGAATACAAGATCTGGCACCGGGACGGACCGTAAATCATGCGGTTCGCGTTGGATTCCGAAGATCTAGGACGGTTGTTTCCAAGTCATATCCTTGTCGACAAGCACCTGAATATAATAGACTTTGGAGCGTCGATCTGGAAGAGGCTGCCGGATCTGACCAAGGGTGATCATCTTGAAGATCACTTCATCGTTTCCAACCCTGAACTCTTGAATGCCCTACCGGTCATATCGGCCAATATGCCAAGCATTCAATTGCGATCCAGATCACGCCCCCTCACGATGACCGGAGTCATCATCGAATCCGATGGAACATATCTGCTGGCGCTGAATCCCAGCCCCATTCCGGACCCGACAGAACTGACCGGCCTGCGCATGTCGGATCTATCTCCGACCGATCCTTCGCTCGACAACATCCTGCTGATCAAGATGCAGGATGCCATGATCGCCGAAGCGAAGGAAATGGCCGCCAAATTGACCGCCGAGCGGCAGAAAAGCGATGCGTTGCTGCAGCAAGTCAGCAGGATATCGGGGTGCCTGGCTCATGACTTCAACAACCATCTGTCCATCATCAAGCTCAACGCACAAAGGCTTGCACAGGAAGCCAGCAACAACCGCCAAATTGCCACAATTGCGGAAATTCTGATGGAGACCACCACCAGAAGTTCGGCAATCGCATCCTCGCTGGTCACCCTTTCCTCCTCGCAGAACGACAAGCGGCGCGAATTCGTGGCGGACGAAATTCTGCAGGCCTCGTTGCCTTACCTCAAGTCTTTGACGAGCGACGGGATTGAGCTGATCCTTGACCTCGATGCGTCGGGAGTGAAGGTGAAGCTTGGCCAGGCCGGTTTTCTCAACTGCCTGACCAATCTCATCCTCAATTCATGTGACGCGATCCTGGGTGAAGGTCGGATCGAAATTTCGACCTATCAATCGGTGAACTGGCTGGTGGTCGAAGTGTCAGACAATGGGATGGGATTGGGTGAAGCCGCGATGGCGCAGGCATTCGAACCCTATTTCTCGACCAAGGAGAAAGGAACCGGCCTGGGACTTGCTTCTGTTCAGGACTTCATGACCAACCATGGCGGGACGGTCGAGCTGTTACCAAACCCGGTATCGGGAGCGCTGGCGCGCCTGAAGTTCCCGATCATCCAAGATCTCGAAAGCGACGCAGATATGTCGCCGCTTGCCGAGGCAGGATTGCCTATCGGGCCTTCAGAGCAACCTCGAATCCTTGTCGTTGACGACGAGCAATACGCGCTTGAAGCCCTGGTCGAACTGCTTGAGCAGGAAGGCTACCATGTCGCCGGCGCATCCAGCCCGCGCGAAGGCATAGGTCTCGTTCAAGAATACAATGAAGCCGATTGCCCGTTCGACGCATTGCTGACCGACGTGATCATGCCCAAAGGCAATGGCATCATACTGGCCCACGCAGCCCGGGCGATGTCCCCGGATATCAAAGTAATAGTGATGAGCGGAATGGGGCCAGAAGAGGCAATGCCTGACTGGCCATTCCTGCAAAAACCGCTCAGACTGGAACTCGTAACCGAAACCCTCAGCAGAGTATTGGGGCCTCGATAGACGCTAGGCCGCAATCCCCGCGGCAACCGCGAGTCTGACCGCTTCCGGCGAGCTCGAAACACCCAGTTTCGAAATCATGATCTTGCGGTGCAGTTCGACGGTGCGGGGGCTGATGCCGTATTCCTGCGCGATCTGCTTGTTCGACATTCCATGCGACACGCATTTGAGAACCTGCACCTGCCGGAAACTGAGTTCGCGCACCAGACGCTTGGCTCGCGCCGACCGGCTCAATTCGTGCCCGGACTGCGCGATGATGCTTTCCAGTTGGGCAAGACGCCCCGCCACCGAATCTTTCTCTCCCGGGAACGCAAAGCAATCGAGTGCACCATTGCGCACCGCATTAACGACCTGAAGCGTCAGAAACTCCTCGGAATACACCGCGAACGGGAACCATTCACCAATGTCTTCGAGCCGACGCGCGAATTCCGGAACAATATCTCCCTTGTCATGTATCAAGACAATACTTGGAGAGTAACAGTAGGAGAAAAAGTCGTCCAACGACTCAATTGGCTCGGAGTAATATCCAAGTGAAGCCAGGAACCGATACATCTCCGTGCGCGAAGAGGCGTCGGGATCGATGAGAAGGATTTTGCTTTTCGTGTCCATGCATGTTGGATAACCCAGTATTTCCCCCTACCAAAGCGCGTCAGCTTCCAAAATGAAAGCGTTCCGAGACATTGCGGAATCTAGCCAGGTGCCCGGATCCGGGCCGCTCATAGGGGAAATCCGCCCTAGTATTTGCCGTTAGTCCGGTAAGTCCGATCATTCCCAAACTGGAAGCGAATGGGAAAACGCAATCCATGCCATCGGCAAATTTCAAAGGCATTTGGGCTGCAAGCCTGGGTGGCGCGGGGCCATGATGCCGTTCTGAAGCGGCTATCGGATGCACGAAGAAAACAAACAAAAAGCCCGGAGCGCGAGGCTCCGGGCTTCTGCTGAACCCGGCGGAGGCCGGGCCGGGAGGCGAGGTTTAGCGCAGCAGCGACAGGACGTTCTGCTGCGACTGGTTGGCCTGGGCGAGCATCGCGGTCGATGCCTGGCCAAGGATCTGAGCCTTGGCGAGCGCGGTCGTCTCGGCCGAATAGTCGGCATCTTCGATCCGCGAGCGAGCGTCGGCGAGGTTGGTCGAAGTCGTGGTCAGGTTGTTGATCGCGGCTTCGAGGCGGTTCTGGCCCGCACCCAGCGACGAACGCGCCGTGTTCACATCCGAAAGCGCGGCATCGACGTTGGTGATCGCGGTTGCGGCGTTGGCAACCGAGGAAACATCGAGAGCGGCTGCATCAATATTGGTGCCGTCGATCGCGGTGCTGGTCAGGGTAACACTGCGGCCCGCGTCGATCTGGATGTCAACCGTCACATCGGTGCCGGCAGTGGTGCTGAACAGCGTCACACCGTTGAAGGTGGTGTTGCTGAGGATGTCGTCGATCTGAGCGGCAAGCTCGGTAACTTCGGTATCGAGGAAACCGCGGTCTTCCGCATCGAGCGTGCCGTTCTGCGACTGCACGGCCAGTTCGCGGACACGCTGAAGCATGTTGGTGACTTCCTGCAGCGCGCCTTCAGCGGTCTGGGCCAGCGCGATGCCGTCATTGGCGTTACGCACACCCTGATTCAGCGCACGTATGTCGCTGGTGAAGCCGGTGGCGATCGAAAGGCCGGCGGCATCGTCGGCGGCGCTGTTGATGCGGCTGCCGGTGGAAAGGCGTTCCATAGCGGCGCCGAGCATTTCATTGGCACGCGAGCTTGCATTGGCAGCGCGCAGAGCGGAGATATTGGTGTTAATCACGGACATAGGTCTAACTCCCGTAGGTCTTGAGCAAGTGGTCAACAGAAGCGACCAGAGCCGCACCTGCTGACCCTAAGAGCGACCATCCGCCGGGATGTTTAAGGCCCAAGGCAGGACCGCATCCGCCGCCATCGCGTCACATACGCACAAACCCTAAGTGAAAGTGCGGGTACTTAAATTTGCCATATCTTGTCCGCACGGGCGGCAATTTCTTTCCACCAGGAAACAACAGGTGGATCATGAGGGCAGCAGGGACCGCAAAAAATTTCTCGCAGGACGACGGCAAACCGAACCAGCGAGGTCTGACTGGCGCGCGAAAATCGCATTCCGCGCTGCTTGATCCGACATTGCCGCTGCTGGCGCAAAGCTGGCAACAGAACCGGCTGGAGCTGGGCGATCACGGCAATTTCGCGCCGCGCGAGGGGGATCTGGCAGCAGACAGCGTCGCGCTGAACCTCGTTCACGCCGAAAATCCAGCCATCACCCAGACTGGTGCTGCGCGTTTGACACTGGCCTATTCGATGCCGTCGCTCAATCAGGCGCGGGCTGCTCTGATTGCTTGTGCAGCAAAAGAAGGTGCGCCGATTGCGGCTGATCGCCAGAGCCTTGCTTTGTTAACACTGGCGGAGCGGATTGCCGCGAGCAACATTCCTGTCCTGCTCGAAGGGCCGACCGGCACCGGCAAGGAAGTTATCGCCCGCTTCGTCCATTCCATGAGCGCGCGCCGCAACGGGCCGTTTGTCGCGGTCAATTGCGCGGCCATGCCGGAAGCCATGCTGGAGGCATTGCTATTCGGCCATCGCAAGGGCGCCTTCACTGGCGCGGGCGAAGCGAGCGAAGGCCTGTTCCGCGCTGCGCATCGGGGGACTTTGCTGCTCGACGAGATCGGCGAACTGCCGCTTTCCCTGCAAGCCAAGCTGCTGCGCACCCTGCAAGAGGGCGAGGTGTTGCCACTTGGGGCTACCAGCCCGGTGAAGGTCGACGTGCGGATCATCGCCGCGACCAACCGGACGCTTGCGCGCGAAGTCGAAGCGGGGAGGTTCCGCGAGGACCTGATGTACCGCCTCAACGTCTTTCCCATGGCGCTTTCCGCCCTGCGCGAACGGCGCGGGGATATCGCCCCGCTCGCTTTCGGAATGCTGCTGCGACACGCGGCCAAGCCGGGAATGCCGTGCTGGATTTCGGGGCAGGCGATCGCTCTGCTCGAAACGCACGCCTGGCCGGGCAATGTCCGCGAACTCGAAAATGTCATTCGCCGTGCGATCCTGCTTGCGGGCAAGGAGCATTGCATCGGCTCCGAACACATCGTGTTCGATCAACCGGTGCGCTCGCTCGATACAGAGCCGCGTTACACCACCACTCCGACCCCCGCAGGTGCCGCATCGGGATCGCTTTCCGACGTGGCGTTCCAGTCCGAGGCGCAAGCAATCCTGTCGGCGCTCGATGCGAATGACGGGCACCGCGGGCGGACCGCGCGCAGCCTCGGCATTTCCGAACGTACGCTGCGATATCGCCTCGCCTCGATGCGCGAATGCGGTCTGATGGCCGCCGGGGGTGAGGCATGAACACGATCAGTCCGATGCGCGGCATTCACGAAGTGATGGCGCTGCGCCACGAAGTGCTCTCCAAGAGCAGGGCGCTGCAGGAAGTGCGCGCCACCGGGGATGCGCCTGAAATCAAGGGCGCTCGTCCGGCGGCTGGCTTTGCCGATGCGCTTACCGGCGCGCTGCAGAATGTCAGCGCGGTCCAGCAAAGGTCTTCCGACATGCAGGCCGCCTATGAACGCGGCGAGGTGACCGACATCGCGCAGGTGATGCTGGCCCGGCAGGAAGCCGGGGTGGCGTTCGAGGCCACGCTGCAAGTGCGCAACAAATTGCTGTCCGCTTACCAGGACATCATGCGGATGGGGAGCTGATAGGTGGCCGAAGCAGATGCAAACATGCCGGTGCCCACGGGCACTGCGGTTCCGATCGGATCGTTCCCGGCGCAGGGTGATTGGCGCGCGCGGGTGGCGGACTTCACAGCACAGCCGGCCTTTCGCCGCGCGCTTCCCGCGCTTGTCGGTGTCGGGACGGTCGCGCTGGTCGCCGCGCTCTACCTCTCGATCGCGCAGGGTCCGCAGCGCACCCTTTATGCGAGCCTGAACGACAGCGAGCGCGCGAAGGTGGTAGAGGCGCTGGAACGCGGCAATATCTCTTACACGATCGACAATGGCACCGGCGCGGTGACCGTGGCGGAAGACGATGTCTATCGCGCGCGGATGCTGGTCGCCAGCGATGCCGGACTTGCCGCTCCCCAAGGCGCGAGCGAGATGCTCGACGCGATCCCGCTGGGTTCCAGCCGCACGCTCGAAGGCGAGCGGTTGCGGCTGGCGCGTGAGCGCGAACTGATGCTAACGATCCGCGAGATCGACGGGATCGAAAGCGTGCGCGTGCATCTGGCGACGCCCGAACGTTCGGTCTTCGTGCGCCAGAACAGCGCGCCCAGCGCCAGCGTGATGGTGCGCCTCGTCAGCGGGCGCAGTCTTAGCCAGCAACAGGTCGAGGCGATCGTGAACCTGGTGTCGGGATCGGTTCCCGGAATGACACCGGATTCGGTCCGCGTGGTCGACCAGAACGGGCGGCTACTGTCGGCGGAAGCGGACAACACGCTCGACGCGCTGACGCTGCAGCGGGAATTCGAGGCCAAGCTGCGCGAACAACTCACAACACTGCTCATGCCGCTGCTGGGGGAAGGCAATTTCTCCAGTGAGGTGCAAGTCGTGCTTGATCAGGCCGAAGTGACATCCGCGCGCGAAAGCTATGATCAGGAAGGCGTCGTCCGCAGCGAAAGCGAGCGTTCCGCCACAAGGCTGGCCGCTGGCGGGACGGGCGGCATACCCGGCGTGACGGCCAATACGCCGCCTGCCGATGCGCAGCTTGTCGATGGTGCTCCCGATCCGCAGGGCCAAGCGGCCGGCGCAGAGGGCGGTCAGCCGACCGACAGCGAAAGCGCGGTGCAGCGCAATTACGAACTGGGCCGCGAAGTCGCCGTGACCAGCACAAGGGCGGGCGGCCTCGTCAAGCTCTCGGTCGCGGTCGCCGTAAGCGATGCCGCGCTCGAAGCGGCGAAGCCGCTGACCGCCGAGGAACTGGAAAACCTTGTCAGCGCCGCAGTTGGCGCGGATCCTGCGCGCGGCGATCAGGTGCAGGTTGTTGTCAGCGCATTCGAAAGCCGTGAACTGCCTGAGTTGGCGTTCTACGAGCAAGGCTGGTTCGCCACCGCTCTGCGCTATGCCACGGCCTTGCTGGCTGTCCTGCTGGTACTGCTTCTGGCGGTCCGCCCGTTGATAAAGCGGATGCGCGATCCCGCGGCCAAGCCTGACGAGGATGCTTCGGAGGCAAATTCACTTGCGTCAGGCCAGATTCGGATCGGCATCGCGGCCGATATTGCCGAGGATGCACAGGCAGCGGACTTCCCCAAGAAGATCGAACTCGCCCGGCAACTTGCCGCAACCCAGCCCGATCGCGCGGTGGAGGCGCTCCAGCGCATGCTTGAAACTCCGCAGGAGGCGAAATCGCAATGACGAGCATGGATCAGATCGAAGTTGGCGATGGCGAAGAGGCCGGCTCGGCAGCGCCCAGGCCGTTGCTGAGCCGGATCGACCGCGCGGCGGTGTTCCTGATGTTGCTGAGCGACGATGAAGCCGCAGCCCTGCTTTCGCGGATGGACCCGGTCGAAGTCGAGATGATCGGCGCGGCGATGTGTGAGCTCGGCGAAATCGACCGCGCGGCCATGACCGAGGCGCTGGAGGATTTCGTCGCCGAAAGCACGCGCGAGGTGCTGGCCCGGCAGGATCGCGGTGCTCAGGTGCGCGCCTTGCTTGAACGCTCTATCGGCCCGGCCAAGACACAAAGCATGATGCTGCGGATCGAGCCGGAGCCCAAGGTGCGCGGGATTGAAATTGCCCGCTGGCTGGCTCCGCCGGTGCTGCTCAAGCTGGTGGAGGAAGAACACCCGCAGGTGATCGCCGCGCTGCTGCTGATGCTGGAGCCCGAACCCGCAGCCGAAGTGCTGTCTGGCTTGCCGACCAGTGTTCAGCCGCTGGTGGTCGAACGCATCGCCCGGATCGGGCCGGTTTCCCAGCAGGCAATCGACATGATCGAAAGCCTGTTGTCGCAGAAGATCGGCGCGAGCTTCGGCATCAGCACGCTCACAATCGGCGGCCCGCGCGAGGCGGCGAACCTTATCAACCTGGCCTCAGGGGACATGCGCGGGACCGTTCTGCCCGCGATTGCCCAGCGCGACGGCGCACTGGCCGAACGTATCGAAGAAGAAATGTTCACTTTCGAAATGCTGTTCGATCTCGATCGTCAGGCGATGGAGCGGCTGCTGCGCGATGTTGAAACGGAAAATCTGGTCGATGCGCTCAAGGGGCTCAAGGAGCCCGAACGCGCGCCGTTCTTCGCCGCCATGTCGAGCCGTGCGGCCGATGGCATTCGCGACGAGATCGACCTGCGCGGCCGCCTTGCCCGCAGCGAAGTGCTCGCGGCACAGCGCAAGATCGTCGAGGTCGCGCGTGCATTGGCCGATCAGGGCGAGATCATAATGGGGGCGGACGATGGCGAGTTCGTCTGATTGGGTGTCGGCGCTTGCCGAAATGGAACCCGTCGCCGGGCCGGCTGCGCCGAACTGGATCGAAGCGTTGGGAGCAGGACACAGCTTCGTTGCCGGATTTCCGGCCAGGGACAAGCCGAAAGAGCCGAGACGGCCCGATGCCCAAGTGCCTGCACCAGCACCCGATGCACCCGATCCTGTGGCGGAAGCCTTCGCCCGAGGCGAGGCGAGCGGACACGCTGCGGCGGCAGCCGAGTATCGCGCGGAGCAGGAGAAGCAGCGCGGCCTGAGGCTGAATTTCAGGGCGCTTGATCAGGCTGCGATGGACAGTCTTGCCTCCGAGTTATCGAACACCGTGATCGCGCTGTGCGAAGCGGCCATTGCCGGGTTCACTCCCGATCCTCAGAGCCTTTCGCAGCGGTGCCATGAAGCGGCGCGGCGCATCGGCAGCGCGGCTGCGGAATGCGCGCTCCATTTGCATCCCCAAGACATCGAATTGCTTGCCCCTGAAACGCGGGAACACTGGCGCATCGTGCCTGACCCTGGCGTTGAACGCGGTGGCCTGCGGTTCGAAGGCGACGAGGGCGCGATCAGCGACGGTCCGGCAGATTGGCGCCGTGCCATTGCCGCGGCGATCCGGGGCTGAGTGGCGGCAATGCTGGCGGAGCTCCAGATTGAGCTGGCGCGGATGCGCAGTGCGGTGGTGGCCACTGGTCCCGTCCCAAGCGGGCGCGTGGTCGCCTGCGAAGGCGGGTTGATCGAGGTATCGGGCCTTGCCTTGCCGATCGGGTCGCTTGGCGCGATCGAGGATGAGACAGGGCATGAGGCGCTGGCCGAAGTCATCGGCTTTCGCAGCGGCCATTCACTGATGATGCTGTTGGGCGACACGCAATTGCTGCGCCCGCGTGCCAAGGTGCGCGCAGTCGGCTCTCCTGGTTCCGTCCGGGTGGGCGCAGCGCTGCTGGGGCGAGCAGTCGATGGTCTGGGCAATCCGATCGACGGCGGCCCGCCGCTCGACCTTGCCCAACGCTGGCCGCTGGGCGGTTCGCGCGAAGGGGCGCTGGAACGCGCGCCAGTGCGCGAGCCGTTCGATTGCGGTGTACGCGCGATCAATGCGCTGGCGACGATGGGTATCGGACAAAGGCTGGGCGTAATCGCCGGATCGGGCGTCGGCAAATCGGTGTTGATCGACACGATAGCAGGCCATGCGGTCGCTGATGTGACGGTGGTTGCACTGATCGGCGAGCGCGCCCGCGAGGTTTCCGATTTTGTCGCTCGCCATATGGTCGGCGCGAGGCGCGGGCGGATGGTGGTGGTCGCGGTGCCAGCCGATCATGCCCCCAATCTGCGGCTGCGCGCCGCGCAATATGCCTGCGCTATTTCCGAACATTTCCGCAGCCAGGGCAAGCGGGTGCTGCTGATTCTCGACAGCCTGACCCGCGTTGCCCATGCCGCGCGCGAGCTGGCATTGCTGCTGGGCGAACCGGGCGCGGCGCGAGGATATCCGCCGTCCGCGCTTGCCGCTGTCACCCGGCTGGTGGAGCGGGCCGGCAATTCCACGCGTTCGGGCGGGGCGGTGACAGGTCTCTACACTGTGCTGGCCGATGGCGACGACACCTCCGATCCCGTTGTCGACACCGCGCGCGCAATCCTCGACGGGCATATCGTCCTCTCGCGCGATCTCGCGCAGCGGGGGCACTATCCCGCGATTGACATACCCGCCTCGCTAAGCCGGGTGATGACCGATGTCACCGGCCCGGAAATTGGCGAGGCGGCCCGCCGCTTGCGGGCGCTGATTGCCGCGCGCGAAGACAATCGCGACCTTGTGATGATGGGTGCCTATCGCGCCGGCACTGACAAGGTGCTCGACACAGCGTTGGCGCACTCCGGGCAGATCGACGGCTTCCTGCAACAGCCACGCGGAGAACCAGTGTCGTTGGTGGAAAGCTATGCCCAATTGCGCGAGCTTGGCGCCGGTCTAGGAGCGTCCTCATGACAAAGGTGCAACGCCGCGTAGCGCTTGCCCGTCGTCAGGTGACCCTTGCCAGGGTGCGCCGCCGTGAAGCGCTCGCTTCGCTGGCGGATGCGTTGAGCGAGGAGAACCGCAGCGCCGCACTCGCCCGCAAGAGCGGGGAGCTGCTCGACGCCTATGCCCGCCGCAATCAGGCAATGACGGGCGACGCTCTGCGGCTCGATGCCAGCTTTGCGCGATCGCTCCATGACATCGCGCAACAGGCAGAGGCCGCGCGCACTGATGCCAGCCAACAGGCGCAATGGCAGCTCGATGCGCTGGCCGCAGCCGAGACGCGTCTCAACCGTACCGAGGAGCGGCTCGATCTGGCGCGCAAGGATGCGGAGGCGCTGCGCCAGTCCCGCGAGCAACACGCCGCGCTCTTGGCACGCAAGCTGCAGAGCAAATCGCGCAAGCCCGCCGGTTCGTGACCGGCCCGAAATCCGAGGAAGAGAGAATTGCTGCCGATCCTGCCTGAAATTTCGCTTCGTTCCACCCCAGTCACGCCCGATACGGAACGTGCGAACCCTTCTGCTGCAGGCGGATTTTCCAATATTTTACAAGGATTTGATGGGTCGGACTTGCCTGCTTTGGAATACGGGCAGCCAGCGGTGTCACTCCAAGGGACCTGCGACATCTCCTCGCCCGCGAACGGGCCGTTTCATTTCTCGCGGCCTCTGGATTTGCAAGTAAGCGGCAGTGTCTTGCCGCCCACCGACGCTGCGGTGCCGGACGATGGCAATGTTTTGCCGTTGGCGGGGCCTCCGCCCATGACGCAGGCGGTCGTCTCCGCTAATCATGCCGATCAGCCTGCCGATACTGATACCCACGCATCGGACGAGGACGAAAATCCGCTGGAGCAGGGGCGGGAAGATGTTGAGGCGCGAGCAGCCCATCTGGCTGTCGGCGAACAGGTCCCGATCGCGGCCAAGGCCTTCGATCCTGCTCGTGCGGCCCCCGCCATGGCTGCAAGAGTTGCTCCGCTCAAATTGCCAGACGGCGTGAGAATGGCTGGCCCCGTGCCGGTCCGTGAGGCGATGCTGGTGCCAGTCGCGCAGGAGCGCGAGCCTCAGCGCGTTAACCCGGTTCAAGCGAACTCCGAATACCCGATCACCTCGCTTGGACCAGTCTTGCAGACGGTTTCCCCCGGCTCGAATGAAGCGGGGGAAGCGGGCCTTTCTTCCAGCGCGAGTAGCGCGCTAGTCGCGTCGTCTTCTCCATCGGCCAACCCTTCGACGCACGCCGTATCCGCTGCGGTTGCCGAGCCTGCAGCAGCGCTTGCCCTCAACCATTCTCCCGCCGCTCCCTCGGCTGCGCCCCCTGTTCAGGGCGTTGTGGCCGAGCCGCGCGCGATGGCCGCGCTCGAAACCGCCATCGAACATCTGGCGGAGGCACGGGAAGCCGGCCGCGCCGCACGTTCGCAAGTAACGCTCAGCCATCAGGAGTTCGGCGCCATCTCGCTCAGGATCGACGCCAGCGGCAATGATCTGCGCGCCACACTGGCGAGCCGCGACCCCGGTTTCGTCCCCGCGATCCAGGCCGCACTGGCCGAACGGGGCATCAGTGCCAGCGGCGAAGCGGCCTCCACGCAATCGCAACGCGGGAGCGATCAGTCGCCTGGCCATCAGGGCAATCAGGGCCAATCGCAACAGGGCAACACCAACTCCGGCGGAATGGCCGACCTTCGATACGCGTTTTCCTCAGGGTCGGGCAACGCATCGAATTTACCATACCGGGACCAAAACGGGGCCAGCAAAGAGGAACAGTCTGATCCGGCCGGGTTGCGCGCAGGCGACGATCCGGAAAGCGGAAGTGCGCAGGGCGGGCTTTTCGCCTGAACGCGAGACGGCCGAACAGGAGTTTGAACGATCATGGCCAAGAAGGCTGACACCACTGAACCAGCGGAAAAGCCCAAGGGTGGCATGCTGAAGCTGGTGCTCGGCGCTGTGCTGCTGCTGGGGGCAGGTGCAGGCGGGGCCTATGGCGCCTTTGCGGCCGGCCTGATCGGCGGACATGAGGAAAGCGGCCCTGACGAACCCGAACTGGTGCGCAAGGGTGAGGCCGATCCTTTTGCCCCACCATCCAAGGGCAAGGATGGCGAAGGCGAAGTCGTCTATGGCGACGGCGGCAGCGAATATCGCACCGCTTACTACAGCTTCGAAGACACATTCACTTCCAACCTCGCGGATTCTCCGGCGCTGATCCAGGTCGACTTGGCGGTTTCCACCCGCCGCGACGGGCGGGTGCTGGCTTGGGTCAAGAACCACGAACTGGCAATCCGATCCGCGATTCTGGTGGAGCTTGCCGCTACGCCCGAAGCCGATGTCTATGACGTCGAAGGCAAGGAAGAGCTGTCCGGCCGACTGACCAAGGCGATCAACGAAGTCCTCGAAGAAAACGAAGGGTTCGGCGGGATCGACGCGGTCCACTTCAAGGGTTTCCTCGTCCAATGAACATGGCCGGCGCCTTTCCCCAAAGCTTTGCCGGTGCGCGGCCGGTGGCCCAGCATTGTGCCGAACTGATCTGCACCGCCCAGCCGGATGCGAAGGACCGCATGGACGAGGTTGCGCCCTGGTGCCGCGATCTCGGACTGGAACTGACGCAGGAACTTTCCCAGATGTTTTCGGGCGGAAAGCTGCGTGTCAGCGTTGCGGGTCCGGAACTTGTCTCTGGCGCTGCATGTTTCGATCGGATCGGGCCCATCGCCGCCAACAGCCTGCTGCGATGCGGTCTGGCAGGCGAGAAGGTTCTGCTGTCGATCGATTTTGCGACGGCGCTGGCTTTGACCGACTGTTCCTTTGGCGGGGACGGACAACTGGGCGACGATATTCCGGCTCAACTTCCTGCCTCTGCCGAAATCATGGTGCGCCAGCTTGGCGGCATGATCGCGCAGGCCATTGCGCTTACCAATGGATCGGCGGAGCAGTCACCGGGCGACGTGCTGGTGCGCAGCGATACCGCCTCCCGGCTCAAACCTTTCGCCGCCGAGACTCAGGTCGCGATTTTCACGATTTCGATTGTCATGAACGCCGGGAACCCGTGGGAGCTTTCGCTGGCGTTCGCATTGGACGATCTGCCCGGCCTGCTGCCCGGCAGTACCACTGTCCGTCCGGTCGTGCGCCCGGCCTCCGGGGCCAAGGGAGAGATCAACGGCGCATTTGTCGATTTGCCGCTGCCGGTCGAAGCGGTGCTGAGTGAAATCGACCTTTCGCTGAGCCGCCTTGGACGGCTGAGCCCCGGAGACGAAATTCCGCTCTCGATCCCTCCTGAACTTGCCCTGCGTGTCGGTGACGATGTGCTTGCCTATGGCCGCATCGGCACTGCGGGCAACCGCATGGCGCTGCAACTGACACGGATCGAAGGGCGTTCGCATGCTGAAGCTGGTCGCCAAACGACGAAAGAGAAATCCAGATGAACATTATGAGCCCTGCCTTTCATCGCTTGGGTGATGTCACAGTGCGGCTTTCGGTCGAACTGGGACGCACGGACATGCCGCTCAAGGACGTTCTTGCCCTTGGCGAAGGTAGCGTCGTGCCGC
This sequence comes from Erythrobacter aurantius, assembly GCF_023823125.1. Taxonomy (NCBI): domain Bacteria; kingdom Pseudomonadati; phylum Pseudomonadota; class Alphaproteobacteria; order Sphingomonadales; family Erythrobacteraceae; genus Erythrobacter; species Erythrobacter aurantius. The sequence goes on from NZ_CP090949.1 coordinate 809,999, forward strand.
TCAATCGGCTGACGGACGAATTGCTTGATGTGACCGCCAATGGCCGTGTTGTCGCGCGGGGTGAAGTCGTGGCGCAGAACGGACGGTTTGCCTTGCGCATCGTCAGTCTGATTGGGGCCGAAGAAGACGATGGGATGATGGCCGGTTCGCCATCGGAGCCGCAGCCATGATGGTTGAATATTTCCTGCGGCTGGCACTGCTGTTGCCGCTGCTGGCCCTGCTGATCTGGGGCAGCTTGAAGCTGACGCGCTATCTCCAGACCCGGATTGTCGGTGCGCAAGTGCGTTCGGGCGCGCTCGAACTGGTCGAAACCAGCCTGCTCGCGCCGGGCCTGAAACTGGCAGTCGTGCGGTTTCACGATCGCGAGATCCTGTTGGGCTGTTCGCGCAACGGTTTCGTGCGGCTGGGTGAGACCGATAGCCGCACCCGTCCCGCAGAAATCGAGCCGGCCTGATGAAACGGTTCTTCACCCTTTGCGCCGCAATCTCGCTGGCCGCGTTAACCATGTTTGCACTGGCGGAGCCGGCCTATGCCGCTGCACCCGATGCGCCGGGGATCGGGTCTGCGATCGAACGCGCGCTGGGCGATGATGGCGCAGGCGAAGGTGCACCGCTGAGCTTCTCGATCCAGCTGCTGCTGGTGATGAGCCTGCTGACGATCCTGCCCGCGATCGTCCTTATGATGACCAGTTTCCTGCGCATCCTGGTGGTGCTGTCGATCCTGCGCCAAGCGCTGGGATTGCAGGGTTCGCCGCCGACACAGGTTCTGGTCGGCCTTTCGCTGTTCCTGTCGCTGTTCGTCATGGCGCCGACGCTCGACGCGGTGAATGCGGTGGCGATAGAACCCTATTCTGCAGGAACGCTCAGCGCCGATGGTGCGATTGCGGCGGCCGGGCAGGCGTTCCACACCTTCATGATCGGCCAGACGCGCGAAGCGAACCTGATCATGTTTGCCGATATCGCCGAAGTCGGCGGGTTCGATGATCCGGCCGACATCCCGTTCTCGATCCTGCTGCCCGCCTTTGTGACGAGCGAACTCGAAACCGCGTTCCAGATCGGCTTCATGTTGTTCCTGCCGTTTCTGGTGATCGATCTGGTGGTGGCGAGCGTGCTGATGAGCCTTGGCATGATGATGCTGTCGCCGACCATCATATCGCTGCCGTTCAAGCTGCTGCTGTTCGTGCTGGTCGATGGCTGGGCGCTCTTGATGGGCAGCCTCGCGATGAGCTTTGGCTAGGGGAGCGGGGACCATGCAGGAAGATGCGCAACTCCTCGCGTTGGCTGATCAGACCCTTTGGGTGACGGCATTGATCGTCGGCCCCGTGCTGATCGCGGCGCTGGTGGTGGGCCTGATCGTCGGGATTATCCAGGCGGCGACGTCGGTCAACGAACAGACGCTGACCTTCGTGCCCAAGCTGGCGATCACAGCGCTGGTATTCGTGGTGCTGGGCGGCACGATGATGGCGCTGCTTGGCGATTTCATGCGCGAGATATTCGCCCAGATCGCGGGCATCGCGGTCTAGCGGCATGAACTTCCTCGATCCCGGCTTTGGCACGCTGGAGCAGCAATTGTGGCAGGTGCTGTTCCTGTCGATCCGTTGCGGGGCTGCGTTGCTGGCTGCACCTATGGTGGGTGGCATGGCGATCCCGCCGCAATTGCGCGCGCTGCTGGCTTTCGTGTTCGCGGTGTTCGTCGGGACGTGGATGCCACTGCCCGAAGTGCCCGAAATGATGAGCTTTGCAGCCATCCTCGCGGTGGGGCAGGAAGTGGTGATCGGCATGGCGCTGGGCTTCATGCTCCAGATCGCCTTTGCGGTGCCGCTGATCGCAGCCGAGCAGATCGCAGGCACCATGGGTCTTGCCATTGCCACATCGATTGACCCGGCCAGCGGCGCGCAATCGGGCGCGCTCGGCACATATTTCGGCCTGATCCTGACGCTGCTGTTCTATGCCATCGGCGGGCACCTGCTGTGGTTTGAACTGCTGCTTGAAAGCTATCGCATCCTCCCCGCCGGAGCCTTTGCCGCAGGCGAATTGCGCGTGATGGATATCGTCACCTTTGCGGGATACGGCATCGCCACGGCGGCGGCGATTGCGCTGCCGGTGGTGCTGGTGCTGTTGCTGGTGCAGATCGTCACCGGCACGATTTCGCGTTCCGCCCCCGCGCTCAACCTGTTCGCGCTGGGCCTGCCTGCCGGGGTGCTGGCAGGCATCGCCGCGCTGATTATCGTCATGCCGATCGTGGTCGAGCAATTCGTGTCGCTGCTTGAAACGACAATCGAGCAGTCCGCTGCACTGATCGAACCGGCGGGTGCCGCATGAGCGAGGAGACAAGCGGCGAAAAGCGGTTTGACCCGACACCCAAGCGCAAACGCGACGCGGCGTTAAAAGGGGATACGCTGCGTTCCAAGGAGGTGGCGACCGCATCAGCCATGGCAGCCGGCGCGGCCATGATCGCGATGGTGGGGCCGTGGCTGTTCGATGAGATCGCGTCCGTCGCGCGTTCCAGTTTCCGCTTCGACAAGGGCGATCTTGGCAATTTCACTCCCGGCGCGCTGTTTCTTGAAACGGCAGGCGCACTGCTACCGCCGATCTTCGTGATCGGAATCGGGGTGATGGTGATGGCGCTCGCTTCACAACTCTTGCTCGGCGAAGGGCGTTTCGTCCCGCAAAACCTCGCGTTCAAGGGCTCGCGGATCAATCCGCTGTCGGGCCTCAAGCGCATTTTCGGCATTCAGGGTGTGATCGAACTGGGCAAGTCGATCCTCAAGCTCGCGCTGCTTGGAAGCATTGCCGCATGGTGGGTTTCGTCCAACCTCACGCCCTTGCTCGGCCTCGGGCGTGGGTCGCTGGAGGCGCAGCTTGGATTTGCTCTCGATTCCGCAGGTACCTTGATGGCGATGCTGGTGGGCGGGTTGCTGGCAATCGCCATGATCGATTACCCGTTGCAACTGTTCCAGCGCAACAAACGGTTAAAGATGAGCCTGCAAGACCTGCGCGACGAGAACAAGCAGACCGAAGGCTCCCCCGAGGTGAAGATGGCCCGCCGCCAGCGCCAGCGCGATCTCGCGCGGGGCAGCGTCGGCAAGGCGATGAAAGAGGCGCAATTCGTGGTTGTAAACCCGATGCATTTCGCCGTCGCCTTGAAATACGATCCCGCGCTGGCTCCGGCCCCGGTGGTACTCGCCAAGGGTCGCGGAGAAACCGCGCTGGCGATGCGCGAACTGGCGAGCGAGGGAGAACTTCCGGTGCTGCAATATCCGCAGCTTGCCCGTGCGATCTACTTCACCACCCGCCCCAACCAGATGGTGCGCGAGGAATTGTATGTCGCCATCGCCGCTCTGGTTGCTTTCGTGCTGTCGCTGAAGCGCGGAGAGAAGCCGCGCCTGCCGCAGATCGAAGTCCCGCGCGAATTGCGCTTCGATGCCGATGGAAAGCTGGAAAAACCGGCTTAAGCAATTGCCTTGGCGACCGTTCTGGGAGGCATGGAAAACCCAGGCTCATCCATCATCTCCGCGCTTGGCGCCGGTAGCGGCGTCAATTTCATCCAGCTGGCCGACGATCTGTCCGAAGCGACATTTTCGTTCCAGCGCAGCACGCTGCAATCGCGCAATGAAGCGCTGGAGGCGCGCATTTCCTCGGCATCGCTGCTGCGCAACACCATGTCGAGCCTTGCCAGCGCGCTGGGCGACCGGATCCGCAATGGTGATCTTGCCCCCCGGGCCACGATCGGAAACGCATCGGTCGCGCGAGTTTCAACGACACCCGGGATGAGCCCGCGCGGCAGCTACTCGCTTGAAGTGTCGCAGCTGGCAGACAGCCAGACCTTGGTAACCAACAGCTATGCCGGAGCCGGCGATCCCGTCGGCGAAGGCACGCTTCGCATCAGTTTCGGCACGGTCGCGGGCGCGACATTCACCGAGGATGCCGCGCAGGCTGCGCTCGAAATCACCGTGGATGCAAGCGACACATTGCAGACCCTCGCCAGCAAGATCACCTCGCAAAGCGGCGGCGCGCTCAGCGCCTATGTCGCCAATGGCACGGGCGGGGCGCAGCTGGTGATCAAGGGTCAGGAAGGCGCAAACAGCGGCTTTGTGCTCGAAGGGATCAGCGCCGCGGCATCGCCCAGCTCGGTTCCAGGCGATCTGTCCTACCTTTCCTGGCAACCGGCCACCGATACGGGTCAATTGCGCGCAACCGCGCAGGATGCACTGTTCGCCCTCGATACGGTGCAGTTGAGCAGCGCGAGCAACACCGTCACCGGCCTGCCCGAAGGCATGACGCTCAACCTCACCGGCACCAATCCGGGCGCGCCGACGACGATTTCGTTCGACAATGACAACGGAGCCATCACCAGCGTGATGACTGACTTTGTCGCCGCGCTGAATGATCTGGTCACCTTGTTGAACGAGGAAGCAGCGGCGTTTGGCGGGACTCTGGCGAATGATCCGGGAGCGCGCGAATTGCGCCGCGATCTGGGTGCGCTGACAAGCCGGGTGGTGATGCCGGGCGCAGCCGAAGGCGAGCCTTCGACCCTCGCTGATCTGGGCCTTTCGATCACTCGCGACGGCACTTTCCAGCTCGACAGTGCCCGGCTGAATGCGACGCTGGCCGACGCGCCCGACGCGGCGGCTGCGATGTTCACCACCGGCGCCTTTGGCGTGTTCGCCACGATGGACAAGCTGGCGCGGGAAAACACGCTGCGCAGCCTGCCCGGATCGCTGGGCGACTCGCTTGAGCGGTACGAAGACCAGATCGAGCGCAATGATGAACGGCTCGCGAAAATTGCCGAGCAGCAGGAAAGCCTGCGCACCCGGCTGACACGCGATCTGGTGGCGGCGGAGCGCCGGATTTCGGCGTCGCAATCGACCATCACTTTCCTGCAGCAGCAGATTGACGCCTGGAACGGATCGGATCGATGAACGCACTCTTCGCGAATCCCGCCAAGGCTTATCGCAAGATCGAGCTGGACGCCCGGATCGAGGCGTCATCGGGCATTGGCCTGACTGTCATCTGCCTTGAGGAAGCGATTGCCGATCTCGGCCTTGCTCTGCGGGCGCTTGAGCGCGATCGCATCATGCCCCCGGTCGAGCCGCTGTTTCGCGCCCACGGGATCGCGCTCTATCTGGCGCGCACGGTCGATCCGGCGAGTCCGCTCGGCGATGCGATGGTGCAGTTTTACGGCGGATTGGCGGCGACAATCGCCAGCAACATGCGCAGCGCCTCCGCTAGCGAAATCGCACGAGTGCGCGACGATTTTGCCGACATTCTGGCAGCCGCGAAGGCGGGCGGGGCGTCCTAGCCGACCTCGAATTCGGCGATGATCCGCGCCGCGTCTTCCGGGTCTTCGAACGGATGGAAATGGGTGCGGTCGGGCCGGTACTGGTCAACCCCCTTGGGTATGATCCCGGCCAGTTCGGGCCATGTCGGAGAGCTCTTGAAATCGGTGAGATCGGTCTGCTTGGCGCGGACGACCAGCGTGGGAACCTCCACCTTTACGGCGGCATCGTGGATTCCCGCATTGCTGCGGCTGGAGCCATAGACGCTGGCTTCCATTTCGGGCGAACAGGACAGGGTGTAGCTGCCATCATCGAGCCGGGTCAGGCCGTGGCGGCAGTAATCCTCGAACACGCGCGGATCGAACAGGCAATAGGGATCGCGCGGGGCAAATCGTTCGATCATGGCTTCGGGTGAGGCAAAATCGCGCTTGCGCCGGATTGCGGGATGCGGCCGGTCGGCGGTGAACATCGGCTCGGCAAGCTCGTAATATTCCGGCGCGAGTATCACCGGATCGAACAGCACGAGGCGGCTGAAGGCACCGGGCCGCTCCGCCGCGCATTGCACCAGCGTATGCGCTCCCATCGAATGGCCTATGCCGATTGCGCCGCGGATTTCGAGCTGATCGAGAAGCGCGATCACATCGTCCGATACCATGCGCCAGTTGTCGATCGGCTCGCCTTCGCTGCCGCCGTGGCCGCGAAGGTCAAGCGACAGGATCCGGCGGCCCGCGAAGTGTTCGGCGATCGCATCAAAGGTGCGGCCATGAAAGCCGGTAGCATGCGCAAATACCATGGTCGGCGCGTCGTTGCCGGGGGCTGCGGCCCATTCGTGATAAGACAGGGCAATGCCGTTCACGTTGATGCTGCGCGTGACGGGGCCTGCCACTGGCTTGGCTGGATGGTTCATGATCGGGCCCTTGGCGTTCGTTATTCGGCCGGAGTGGCCTCTCTCTGGTCCTCGGCCACCTCATCAGGCAGCGCGGACTTGATCATGAAGTATCCGGCAAAGGCCGCCACTAGCGAACCTGACAGCACGCCCAGCTTGACCGCATCTACCTGCGTCGGATTGACAAAGGCAAGGTTGCCGATGAACAGGCTCATGGTGAAACCAATAGCCGCGAGCATCGAAAGCCCGTGGATCTTGCGCCAGCCCACGCCGTCGGGAAGCTTCGCAAACCCGGCCTTCACCGCGATCCATGCAAATCCGACGATGCCCAATTGCTTGCCGATCAACAGGCCCAGCGCGATGCCGAGCGGCAGCGGAGCGAGCAGGTCTGCGGGTGACAGGCCGATCAGCGTCACGCCCGCATTGGCAAAGCCGAAAATCGGAATGATCACGAATGCCACCCATTTGTGAAGTGCGTGCTCCATGTGTTCGAGTAGGTGGGTTCCGTCGCGCGCCACCATCGGCACCATCATTGCGGCGGTCACCCCGGCCAGCGTCGCGTGAACCCCTGACTTGAGCACGAAAACCCACATCACCACCGTCAGCAGGACATAGGGAATGGTGGAGGCAATCCGCGCCCGCCCGAGTGCAAACAGCAGCGCCAGAACAACGCCGCCGCCGATCAGCATGTCGGTCTTGATTTCGCCGGTGTAGAATAGCGCGATCACGGTGATTGCGCCGATATCGTCGATCACCGCGATGGCCAGCAACAGCGCCTTCATCGCCACCGGCACACGCGGGCCGAGCAACGACAGGATGCCCAGCGCGAAGGCGATGTCGGTTGCCGCCGGGATCGCCCATCCGCCGATGCTTTCGGGCGAATTGATGTTGAAGGCGACGAAGATAAGAGCCGGCAGCGCCATCCCGCCGATAGCCGCAGCCAGCGGCAGCGATGCCTTGTCCCAACTCGACAATTGTCCGTCGATGATCTCGCGCTTCACTTCGAGGCCGATCAGGAAGAAGAAGATCGCCATCAGCCCATCGTTGATCCACAGCAGCAGTGCCTTGTCGATGGCGAAGTCGCCAAACGACACGTTGAGCTTGGTCTCAAGGGTTCCGAAATAGGCTGGTGCAAGCGGGCTGTTGGCAATCAGCAGCGCCAGCGCGGCAGAGGCGATCAGCACGATGCCCCCGGCGCTTTCCTGTTTGAGGAAATCCTTCAAAGCTTCGCTTACACGATCAATCATGGTTCCAGATCCCAGCCAGATTTGCGCATCGGTTTCGGTTTCAACGCGCAAGCTGGGCATAGGTGCCGGAGTCTGTTGCAATTTTTGCCGTCAGAGTTCTCCCCCTTCCTCGCCCGATTGACAATTACCGGGGGCTGGTTGAACGCTTGCAATTGAATACGGGCGCGCAAGGCCCACCTTGGTCGCCAGTCAGGCAACACTTTCGGAGCAGTCATTGAGTCAGGTTCAGCACGCAAACACGCCCGGCAACACAGCCGAACGTGCTGAGTTTCGTCGGCTGATGGGGCTGTTCACGACAGGGGTTTGCGTCGTGTCCGTTGCGAGGCCGGGTGGCGCCATCGCGGCTATGACGGTCAATTCCTTTGTCTCTGTCTCGCTTGATCCGATGCTGGTCTGCTGGAGCCTCCAGAACGGATCGAGCCAGTTCGACATTTATGCCGGTGCGGATCGGTTTGCCGTCAGCATCCTTTCCGAGGGTCAGGGTGATCTCGCGCGGCGCTATGCCGCTCGCGGTGACAGCCAGTTGCGACACGATGATTTCGAATGGAGCGCGGATGGGCTCCCGGTAATCCGCTCTGCGCTCGGGCACATCGAATGCTCGCGCTGGTCACAATACCCGGCGGGCGATCACGTGATGATCCTTGGCGAAGTCACAGGCCTTGCCCCCGCTCATCGCTTCGATGCGGTTCCTGCGCCACTGGGCTTCTTCAATGGTCAATTCTGTTCTATTGATTTGAAATGACCCCCGAAACCCTTCCCGTCGATTCCGACGATACCCGTGAACGCCTGATCGCCGCGGCCACCCGGCAGTTTGCCGAACGCGGCTTCTATGGCGCCAGCATTGCCCAGATCGCGGGTGAAGTGGGCCTGACCAAACAGGCGCTGCTGTATCACTTCAAGCGCAAGGACGAGCTTTACAGCGAGGTAATCCGGCGCATCGCCCAGCGATTGCAAGCGGCCATGGCGGAGCGCGCCAGCGCATCCTATTCGCCCGAACAGCGGTTCGAGGATATGCTTATCGGCTTCTACGAGACGGCGCAGGCCAACCCGCTTGATGCCCGCATCCTGATGCGTGAATTGCTGGACGATCAGCGCCGCGACGCCCCCGAAAAGGAATGGCATATCCGGGCGACGCTGAACCGGATCGTCGACACCCTCAACGAAATTCCCGGGATGGAGCGACTATCATTTGCGCAGAAATTCGCGCGGATATTCACCGCAGTGTCCGCAGTCGAATATTTCACCGGCTCACAGACGGCACTGCGCCGTTTCTACGGTGAAGACGGTCTTGCGGAGATTACGGATGCGTATCCGGACGAACTTCGCCGTCAGCTACGCCGGATCGTGACCGAGCATTGATGATCAAAAGATCACGACGCTGCGGATCGATTCCCCGGCGTGCATCAGGTCGAAGCCCTTGTTGATCTCCTCCAGCGTCAGCGTGTGAGTGATCATCGGATCGATCGCGATCTTTCCGTTCATGTACCAGTCGACAATCTTGGGCACGTCGGTGCGACCCTTTGCCCCGCCGAATGCGGTGCCGCGCCAGTTGCGTCCCGTCACCAGCTGGAACGGCCGGGTTGAAATTTCGCGTCCGGCCTCCGCCACGCCGATGATGATCGAGGTGCCCCAGCCCTTGTGGCAGCATTCCAGTGCATCGCGCATCACCTCGGTGTTGCCGGTGCAGTCGAAGGAATAATCCGCGCCGCCATCGAGCATCTCGACCAGATGCCCGACTATGTCAGCGGTTTCCTTGGGATTGACGAAATCGGTCATGCCGAATTTCTCGCCCCACTCGCGCTTGGCCGGGTTGATGTCGACGCCCACGATACGGTCCGCGCCCGCCATCTTTGCGCCCTGGATCACGTTCAGTCCGATGCCGCCCAGACCGAACACCACGACATTGTCGCCCGGCTGAACCTTGGCGGTGTTGACCACTGCACCCACACCGGTGGTGACGCCGCAGCCGACATAGCAGGCGCTCTGGAACGGAGCATCGGTGCGGATTTTCGCCACGGCGATTTCTGGAAGGACGATGAAGTTCGAAAAGGTCGAACAGCCCATGTAGTGATAGATCGTCTGGCCCTTGTAGCTCATCCGCGATGTGCCGTCGGGCATCAGTCCCTTGCCCTGTGTCGCGCGGATTGCGCTGCACAGGTTGGTCTTGCCCGAAAGGCACATTTTGCACTGGCGGCATTCGGGAGTGTAGAGCGGGATGACGTGATCGTCCGGTGCAACGCTGGTGACGCCTGCGCCCACTTCGCGCACGATCCCGGCGCCTTCGTGGCCCAGCACGCTGGGAAAGATCCCTTCGCTGTCCAGCCCGTCGAGCGTATAGGCATCGGTGTGGCATATGCCGGTCGCCATGATTTCCACCAGCACTTCACCGGGCTTCGGGCCTTCGAGATCAAGCTCGACGATCTCGAGCGGCTTCTTCGCTTCAAAGGCAACGGCGGCGCGGGTTTTCATGGAACGGCTCCGGATTGAAAGGGATTTCGCACGCCGCCTAGCACAGCCGCCAGACACTCCAAAGGCGCGAATGCACTATTGTCCGGCGGCAAGGTTCCACGCGTCACGAGCGGCTCTCTCCCCGCCGTATTCAGCCATGCAGCGCATGTAACGCGGGTGAAATTCGTAAGGAGAAAACTCGCGCTTGTCGGCCTCCAGCGCCGCCGCGCAAGTCGTCCCGCCGTCATAGACAAAGCCCGTTAGAGGGTCGTCTTGGAATATCTGCAAACGGTTTTTCGAGATGAAGGCCATCCGCAGATTTCCGTTGTCCCGCGCCCATCGCAGCACCCGGTCGACCGAGAGCTGGTACACCTGATTTTGCAGGATATCGACCGACCGCAGGCCGACATTGTAGATGCTCCACTTCTCGAACGGCTCACCCTTGTCATTGGTCCAGGGCTTTTCGAAAATCGCGCTGTTGACGACGACGTCGACCTGCAATTCCTCGTCCAGCTTGGCCACGTCGATAACACTGTCGATGAAAACCCCGTAGCGCGCGCCGCCATCGATAAACATTTCCGGTTCGCGGATCAGATTGCGCCCTTCCCCAAGCTTGTCGATCACCTCCAGCTTGAGCGTCACCGGAGGGACACCCGGGGGCACGGTGGAGGAGGCAAGCAGCGTTTCGACGTAGCAATCGCGCTTCGCTTCGGGGCTCAGGCGAGGGTCGGCGGCGAGCCGCGTCATGTCGACCGCGTAAGCCTTGCCGTCGTCGAGATTGGCCACCCCGACCAGCAGTTTGCGAGTGGGCTTCCCGTCGCTGCGTTCGGCTTGCCCTTCGGCTGCGACGGCTGCGAGCGTCTGCGGAGAAATCAGCCCGCGCAAGGTGGAGCGCAGCGGGTCGAACCGTGCAACCGAACCATTCCTAACAATTGAGGCGTTTCTCCATCCTGCGACATCCATGACATCGGCTTCGGATGAGAGGGCGTAGGCCAGTCGCAGATCGCCCAGATTGCTCTGGCCGACCTCGCCCACACCCTGCGCCGCCTTCATGTAATCGGTGTATACGCGGTCGGTCGGGACCGGACGATTGGCGAGGAAGACGAAGGTCGATTGCAGCGCTCCGGTGCTGATCGCGGTGACGATGCGGTAATCGGGCACGTCGCCATGCTCGTCCAGCCCCTTGAACAGCCCGGCTCCGAATGATCCGTTCTGGCTGCCGCCGCTCAATACGGCGATGTATTTCGTCGTGCGCGGCGCGGGTGAGGCGGAGGGCTCACCCGGATCGCCGACAATGACCGCATCCGCCGCGTCGGAGCCGATCGTGTCCGTCAGCAATTTACGGAATGGTTCTTCGCCTGTATCCGAAACACCAAGCTTCGCGTCCGACTTGCGCGGCAGCAGATCTGCGCTGGCGACCATTTCATAAGCCGGCAGCACGCATTCGGCCACCATCGGCGGCCGCGTCTGTGCGCATCCGCCCAGCATCGCGGCGATTGCTGCGACGCCTGCCAACCTTGCGATGAATTCCCGCATGTCATGCCCCCCCCCTGAACTGCGTGTCCACGTTTGATGCGGGATTAGCCCGCGTGGCGATAGGACGCCAGCGACGCTTTCCACATCAGCGCGTGGTTTCAAAGGGTTGGGCGGACGGATCGCATTGATCCGCCCGCCTGTCCGGTCATCCTAAGATCAGCGGACGATGTCCATCTCTTCGATCAGGGCATCGGCGCCGTCCACCTTCTCCATCACCCACAGCATGTACCGCGTGTCGACATGAATCGTACGGGTGGTGCGCGGGTCGAAATCCCAGTCGGAATTGACGCTTTCGAAGGTCCCGTCGAACAGCAGCCCCACCAATTCGGCGCGCGCGTTGAGCGTCGCCGATCCGCTGTTGCCGCCGGTGCTGTCGAGATCGGACAGGAAGTTCACCGGAACCGAGCCGATGCTGTCGAGCGCGTAAGAGCCGTAATCCTTCGCCTCGATCGCTTCGAGCAGCTTGGCTGGCGAATTGAACGGATCAATGCCGGTGTCCTTGTCCGTGATCCCTTCAAGCGTGGTGAACGGCAGGTATGCCATACCGTCACGCGGCGACCCGCCCAGCACATTGCCGAAAGTCACGCGCAGGGTGCTGTTCGCGTCGGGATAGGTCAGCAGGCCGGATTCGCGCTGCCACTGGGTAATCGCTTCCATATAGGCAGGGCGCAGCGCCAGCGAGCGACCGGCGCGGATTTCCGCCTGCTCCTCCAGATCGCGCTCATAGTCATAGAGTGCGATCGCAAGCTGCATGAAGGGGTCTTCATGCGCTTCGAGCTCAGCCGGCGTTGCTTCCATCAGCGCCAGCCGCGTCGCCGCATCCCCCAGAACGGTGCCGGCATAGAACCGGTCGAGCAGGCCGGGCAGGTCGGCTTCGGTCGTTTCCGCGGTCAGGCCCAGCGCGGCGTCGAACACGGGGACGCGCTCTTCCATAGGCTGCGCGATATAGCCCGACAGGAACATCACCCATTCGGCCTTGTCGACAACCGGATCATAGCGCCGGTCGAGCGCCTGCAGGCCTTGACGGAAGAAGGTCATGTCGCGGTCCTGATAGCCGGGTTCACGCTCGGCATTGGGAAGCTCGCGTTCCTTCGACAGGCGATAGAGCCGCTGTGCCGCAGCAAGCAGCTGGGCGCGGGTGGAATTGCCGTACCAGAAGCCTGTGCGCGCAGCCTGCGCGCTTTCTTCCGAAAGCTCTGCCAGCGCGGCGATTGCCTCGCCGAATCCGGCACGCGCAGGATCGGCAGCGATCCATGCGGTCAGTTCGGCTTCGCGTTCGCGGCGGCGATCCACCAGCCCGACCCGGCGTGCGCCGTCGATCTGGCCGCGCAGGTTTTTTTCGAAATTGTTGAGGCCGGCAAGGCGGCTTTCATATTTCACCCGCGCGTCGGATCCTTCGGGAGCCGCGCCTTCGATGGTGGCGATCCATTCGGTCAACAGCGTCTGGAACGTCGGGTAATTCCAGTCAAAGGTGTTCTCCACCTCGGCCAGCAGTGTGTAACGGCTGGTCGAACCGGGATAGCCCGCAGCCATTACGAAATCGCCATCGTCCAGTCCCGCCGCGCTCACCTTCAGATGGTGTTCCGGCTGATAGGGGACGTTGTCTTCGCTGTAATCGGCGGCCGAACCGTCAGGCGCGACATAGGCGCGGTAAAAGGCGAAGTCGCCCGTGTGACGTGGCCACTGCCAGTTGTCGATATCGCCGCCATACTTGCCGATCGAATCCGCAGGGGCATAGACCAGCCGCACGTCGCGCACTTCAAGCCGCTTGATCAGCTTGTACTGAGCACCGCCGTAAAAGCTGGCGACCTGACAGCGATAGCCCGCTTCTTCCTCGCATTCGGCGGTGATGTCCTTGCTGCGCTGCTGCACCAGTTCGTAGCGCGCGAGTGGCGCCAGTTCCTCGGTGCCTTCGCGCATCCGTGCTGTCACATCGGTGAGTTCCGTGGTGACATAGATGCGCGAACCGGGAGCCGCGGGTAGCTCGGCGCTCTTGTCCTCGGCCAGAAAACCGTCGACCAGATAGTTGTTTTCGGCAGTCGAATTGTACTGGACCGATCCGCGCGCGCAGTGATGGTTCGTCACCACCAGCCCTTGGGGTGAGACGAAGCTGGCCGAACACCCGCCCAGCGATACAACCGCACCCATCGGAAAGCCGGTGAGATCGGCGAGTTGTTCGGGATCGATCTCAAGCCCGGCTTCGCGCAATTGCCCGCTGATTTCCTGCAACTGGTCAGGTGTGAACATGCCTTCCTTGGCGGCCACCGGCGCAGTCATGGCAGAACAGCCGAGCAGCAGCCCGAGCGTACGAAGCTTCATCGATTTCATTGATTTGAACCCTTTTTCAGTCTCTGCCGGGGGCTATGCCACCCATGGCCCCGTGATCGCAAGCGTGCGTGTCGGCGCATAGGCGTTGACGAAGAACCACTTGCCATCGGGGGAGAAACATCCCCCGGCCAGTTCGGTCTGCATGGTGAGCCGCGCGAAATCATATGGACGCCCGTCGGGCGTGATGCCGCGCACATGATTGTCCACCACATCGGTATACTGGTCTTCGCACACCAGCAGATGGCCGTTGGGCGCGACGCACAGATTGTCGCCGAAATTGAACTGTTCCGGGCTTTCGCTCTCGAAGAACAGCTCGACCCGGTCCGGCCCCTGCCCGCGACCGGGAACGAAGCGGAAGATCTGCCCCAGCTTCATTGCGCCCCCGCTGGTGGAGCAGAAATAGAAATCGTCATCGCCCATGTGCAGCCCTTCGCCGCGTGCGATCGGGGCGGCACCCTTGGCAATCGCACGCAGGCGCAAATCGTCCTGCGGGGCTTCGACATTGTCGAGATCGACCCAGCGCACCGTGAACATCTGCCGCAGCGGCATCGCCGACCCGTCCCAGTTGCGCGTGTCGGCCAGCCCTTCGATCACCATCGCCTGCAGTCTGCCGCCTTCGACCAGCTTGCCCGGTGCGTTAGGGATGAAGCGATAGAGCACACCGTCGTCGCGATCCTCTGTCTGATAGACATAGCCGGTCGCCGGATCGACGCAGGCGGCTTCATGGTTGAAACGGCCCATCGCGCGCAGCGGGACAGGATCGATCAGGCCGGTGGCATCGCCCGGAACCTCGAATGCCCAGCCGTGGTTTACCGCCAGCCCGTCGCCATAGCGTTGGCCGGGGCCGGTCGGCGCTTCCTCGCAGGTGATCCAACTGCCCCACGGCGTGACCCCGCCAGAACAATTGCGGATCGTCCCGCCCAATGTGCGGAACTGGCGCTTCACCTCCAGCGTTTTGGCGTCGAGCACGATATTGGTCGTGCCGCCGGGGGTGAAACGGCCATTGTGGGTGCCGAAGCCCCTGGCAATCGCGCCGCCCGGATCATCGCCCGGCACCATTTCGTGATTGCGCACCAGCACGATCTCGCCATTGCCAAGATCGATGCAGCCCATCCCGTCGGCCTTGTCCGGCACGCTGCCGCCGTCGCTCATCGCATCGCCGAGGCTGGAGAGGACGCGGTAGGAGAACCCTTCGGGCAGATCGAGCATACCGGCAGGATCGGGCCGCAGCGGGCCATAGCCGGAAAAACCCTGTGCCAAAGACGCAATCGGCGCGCCGCGTGTCATGCACCCGCTGGCGAGCAGTGCGGCAAAGGCGCTTCCTGTGGCGGAGACAAAACGGCGGCGGCTCAAGGCCACACTGGCGGGGGAGGGGACGGACATCGGTTTTCCTCGTTCAAGCTTGCCGCGGCGCCTTATCACAGTTGCGAGCCGGAAAAACCGCTGATTGTCGGCTGTTCGAACCAAATCGATGAGTAACGAGGATGATGATGGTGAGCCCTGCTGGGTTCGAACCAGCGACCTACTGATTAAAAGTCAGTTGCTCTACCGACTGAGCTAAGGGCCCCCATGGGTGCTTTGCCGGGCGCTGTGGCCGGGCGTGCCGGAGCGCTCACCTAGGCAGGGAGCGCGGCCGGGTCAAGCGGGCATTCAACTGCATCATGCTGAGGCCCGAAACCGGATCGCGCCAGCGCGGGGCGATTGCCGCTGCCGGCCCCAGCACGAAGGGACGCTCGCGGAAATCGCGATGCGGCACGGCAAGCCCGCGTCCTGCGTATTGTCCGCCGCTCCACAGCACGATGTCGAGATCGAGCACCCTGTCGCCCCAGCGCCTGCCGCTCCTGCGTCCGAACTCGCGCTCGATCCGCTTGAGCCCCGCCAGCAGCGCGGGGGGATCGAATTCACTTTCGATCACGCAGGCGGCGTTGGCGAAGCGGCGCTGCGCTGCTCCGATCGGTGCGGTGGCGATCACGGGTGAACGTGCGGTGACGGTGCCAAGCGCCGCGCATTCTTCCATCGCGGCGGTGACTACATCGCCCGGAAGCCCGTAAAGGTGGTGCCGCCGGTTGGAGCCGAGCGCGATCAGATAGGTGCTGCTCAAGGCGTTCAGATATCCTCGGCGATCCGGCCGTAAAGCTGCGGGCGGCGATCACGGAAGAAGCCCATCCCTGCGCGGTGCGTGGCTGCGCGAGCCAAATCGAGCGTCGCGACCAGAACGCCTTCCTCATCCGCGCCGAAGCTTTCGACGAAATCGCCCCATTCGTCGCTGATGAAGGAATGGCCGTAGAAACTTTGCTCACCTTGCGGCCCTTCGGCCCCGATGCGGTTTGCGGCGATCACGGGCATGCAGTTCGACACCGAATGGCCCACCATCGCGCGGCGCCACATCCGGCTGGTGTCGAGATCGGCGTCATAGGGTTCGGAGCCGATGGCGGTGGGATACAGCAGCGCTTCCGCGCCCATCAGAGCCATCACTCGCGCGCATTCGGGATACCATTGATCCCAGCAAATGCCGACGCCGATGCGCACCAGCTTTCCGTCGTCGCCGGCAATGTCCCACACCTTGAACCCGTCGTTTCCGGGGCGGAAATAATATTTCTCTTCATACCCCGGCCCGTCGGGAATGTGGCTCTTGCGGTAAGTGCCCATGATCGCGCCGTCAGGGCCGATCATCGCGAGGGTGTTGTAATAGTGGTGGCCGTCGCGTTCGAAAAAGCTGGTCGGGATCGTGACATTGAGCCGCGCCGCCAGCGCCTGCATCGCGATCACGCTGGGGTGCTCGGCGGTGGGGCGAGCGAGCGCGAACAGCGCCTCGTCCTCTTCGCGGCAGAAATAGGGGCCGGAAAACAGTTCCGGCGGGAGGATCAGCTTCGCCCCGCGTGCGGCTGCCTGTTCGACCAGAGCGGCAACGGCGGCGATGTTTTCGGCTTCGTCCTCGCGGCCAAGCGCGAGCTGGAGGGCGGCGACAGTGAGTTTGCTCATGACGCCGCCCTTTAAGCTCAGTCTGCCTTCTTGAACAGCAGCGTCATGCGGTCGCTTTCGCCGATCGCCATGTATTCGCTGCGTTTCGGATCGTTCGCGCCGGTGGCCAGTACAGGGGGAAGCGTCCACACGCCATTGGGCCAATTCGCGGGATCATTGGGGTTGGCGTTCACTTCGCTTTCCCCTGCCAGTTCGAAACCATTGGCTTCGAAGATCGCGATCACGTCCTGCTTGCGCATGTAGCCGCGCTGGCGAGCGCCGTAATCGTCATAGCTCGCGCCTTCGGGTGCGCGGTGCTGAACCACGCCGACCATGCCGTCATCTTTCAGCATCACGCGAGCCGCTTTCAACACGGTATCGGCATTGTTGCCGATGTTGAGCCCGTGCATCGAGCGGAAGATCAGAACCCGGTCCACCGTGCCGGCGACATCTTCGGGCATTTCGTCGATTTCGAATGCGGTCACGGCAGAGGCTTCGACGCCCATTCCTGAAGCGACAGTGTTCTTGAACGTCTCGGTCCAGGCATTGGCGCGCACTTCGCGTTCACGGCTGGGATAGGTTTCGGCGTCGCTGTCGGTGTTGAAGGCGATGTATTTGCCGGCAGGCATCAGCAGCGGCGCCAGCACGCGGGTGTACCAGCCGCCGCCGGGGCTGAATTCGGCCACGGTCATGCCCGGTTCGACACCGAAGAAGGCGAGCGTTTCCGCCGGGTGGCGATATTGGTCGCGCGCCCGGTCACCATCGCGGCGTTCATGTGCGAGCACTTCTTCGAGCGTCGGCGCTGCGGCTTCCATATGCGCATCGGCAAGCGCAGGTGCGGCGACGGTGAAAAGGGCGGTGCCGGCGGCCAGCGCGGCCATCGGTGCAAGCAAGGGGAGTTTCATCGGGTCGGTCCTCTCTTCAAAACTGTGAATACCCGCGGTTCTAGGCTGTGGAGCGGGCAACACAAGCCATGCGAACAGGACTCGCGAAATTGCCCGACGGTTCCTATGTCGCGTGCAAGCGAAGGAGAATTACCCGGCATGGAACAGGCAATCATCGCAGGCGGATGTTTCTGGTGCACCGAAGCGGTGTTCCGCGACGTCATCGGCGTAAGCGAAGTGGAAAGCGGATATATCGGCGGGACCAAGGAAAATCCCACCTACAAGGAAGTGTGCACCGGCACGACCGGCCATGCCGAAGGCATACGGGTGACATTCGATCCTTCGGTGATCAGCCTAGCCGAGATCTACGACGTGTTCCTCGGCACGCATGATCCGACGCAGCTCAATCGTCAGGGCAATGACATCGGCACGCAGTATCGCAGCGCGATCTTCCCGCTGAACGCGGAACAGGGCGAAGAGGCGGAAAAGGCGATCGGGCGCTGGAATGCCGAAAACGGCAAGATGGCCGTGACCACGATCGAAGGCCTGATCGGCGACGAGCAGGCCAAGCCGTGGTTTCCGGCGGAGGATTACCATCAGGAATACTGGGAAGGCGAAGGCCAGCGCAACCCATACTGCCTCGCAGTGATCCCGCCCAAGATCATGAAACTCAGGAAGAGCTTCCAGAAGTATGTGAAGGCTTGAGGTTGGGCCATGGCTCCCAATTACACAGCCAACCCCTATTGCAGTTCTATCGAGGTGCAGGCCGACGGGTCCGTTACCTTTGCCTGCTCGCAGGACAAGGCCGCTAATGCGTGGCTGACACTGCCGCCGCATCATCCGGTTGTCGTTCAGACGCAGGCTTTCTGGACGGCGGTGGGCGCCTCGATCGCGCTGCAGGGGATGGAGGCGACGCAGTGGAGCGCGCTGACCTGGATCGATTGGCAACTGGGAAGCGGCGACGATGGCCATGCCGTACGCGGGACTTACCGCCGCGACGAGACAAGCGAAAACCCATCCTACGAGGTGGTCCTGTATAACGAGGCAGGGGCAACAGTTGTGACCATCAGGGGGCGCGGCGTGATCTTTCGCAACCGCAATTTTGAAGCATGGCGCGCGGATGCAAAGGCGCAGGCCCGGCAGGATCAAGATGGGCAGGGCGAATCGTCAGCCAGTTTCACCTATGCCACGCCGCAGGCGCTTGGCTTGACGAAGGATGAGCGTGCACTTGTCGCGCCGATCGCGGCAGGCGCGGATCACGTCGAGGCGCTGGTTACTGCGGCGAACGGCTTTCCGCCCGGCAACCCCCTGATCGGCGGTTCGGGCGACCATGTGAACTCAACCCATTTCCACGAAATCGCACGACAGGCCACGTTCCTCGTCAAGGGCCGCACGGATATTGAGACAAGCGGCACGATGACGCTGAACCGCTATGTCGAACTGGGCACTCCGCTGCGGCTCAACATTCTCGACAATGCGGAAAGCCACATCGCCTATGAGATTGAGCAATTGGGCAAGACTTGCGCGCAGATCACCTTGCGCTGGTGAAGCGTTTCAGCGCATCCGGCCAGAAGCAGACAAGGAAACCCACGATCATCGTGGCATAGCCATAGGGGTTTGATCCGATCCCCCAGGCGCTGATTACAACCGCGCCAATGATGACCAGTCCTACGCCAATCTTCGAATGGTGCCAGTGGCACAGCCCGACCAGCGCCAGCGCTACCGTGAAAACCCGCCCGGCCCAGTCGATAAACGGTTTCCATACAGGACCGGTGTTCATCAACTCCCCGACCACGGCAGAGCGCAATTCCGGCTGGGGAAAGCTCCACAGGACAAAGTCGATCATGCACATGCCGATGATGAGGATCGACCCGGTTATCATCGCCGGACCCGCGATCAGTGCCAGGCCCCGGCGCGGCAGGCGCGCGGCAAAGGGGATCAGCAATGCTGCGCCAAGGAACATCAGCCAGTGGATGTAATCAATCGGCACTTCATCCTTGGTCATCGAACCGGTGGTCACGATCCAGATCTGCCCCGCCAGATAGAGCGTAAGGCCAATGATGAAGACAGTTTTGTCGATACGATCAGGCATATGGGGCTTTCTTCATTCTCTTACCCACCGCCCAACGAAGAACCCGTCGAGCCCGCCTTCATCCGCCAGCATCCCCGGATCGGTCCGCAGCCAGCCTTCGGGTGTGGGCGCGATGCCGCCGGGGAGTTCTTCCGGTGTGATGGGTGCGGGCGCAAGGCCACAGTTTGCGTCGATCCATTCGGCTTGATCCTCGCCTTCCTCGCGCTCCAGCGAGCACACTGCATAGACCAGCGTACCGCCCGGTTTCAGCCAGCCTGCCGCCCGTTCGATCAGGGCGCGCTGGATTTCGACCATTTCGGCGATCTGGCGCGGGCCGATGCGGTGGAGCACGTCAGGGTGGCGGCGGCAGGTGCCGGTCGCGGTGCAGGGCGCGTCCAAAAGGATCGCGTCGAACTGGTGCTTCGGCTCCCAAGTCAGGGCATCGGCGCGCACGGGTGAGGCTTGCAATCCGGTGCGCTTGAGATTGTCCTTCAGCACATCCAGCCGCCGCTTCGAAATGTCCAGCGCGGTCACCTTCCACCCCGCTGCTGCCAGCGCCATCGTCTTGCCACCCGGCGCGGCGCACAGATCGAGCGCGCTTTTGCCCGCGCCCTCGCCCAAGAGGTGGCTGGGCAATTGCGCGGCGAGATCCTGCACCCACCAGGCGCCGTCCTTGAACCCTTCGAGGCTTTCGACCTCCGTGCCGCGCGGGACGCGGACGTGGCCGGGGGCAAGGCTGATCCCGCCAAGCTGTGCCTGCCATTGTGCAGTTTGCCCCTGCTCTTTGACGTGCAGATCGACTTCGGGCGGAAAGGCGAGGCCAGGCGCGATGCGGCCAGCCATTTCGCCCCAACGTGTGCACACGGCATCGGGCAGGCTTGGCACCTCTGGCAAGCTCGCCGACTGTTTCATCAAGGTCGAGAATACCCCGTGCGCCAGCCTGCGCGGGCCGCCTGCCAGCAGCGGCAGACCGGTGGCAATCACCGCATGCGCGGGCGTTTCCAGCCGCAAGGCCTGTGCCAGCATCATCCGCAAGACGGCGCGCGGCTTGGCATCGTCGGGCAGGCGCTGCTTCGTCGCGCTGTCAATCAGGGCATCGATGTCGGTCAACCAGCGCAGCGTCTCACCCGCGATCGCCCGCGCCAGCGCCTTGTCATTGGCGTCGCGCACGTCGCGCAGCGCGCCCGGCGCGGCTTGCTCCAGTGTCTCGCCCCGGCGCAGCACCGCGTCGAGCATTTTGAGCGCGGCGCGGCGCGCGTGAATTCCTGTGGGTTGGGCCATCGCACTTGCGGTTAGCGGCAGTTGAAACCAAGCGCCAGCACGCGCATTGATATCCCTGTATGACGAAAGAAAAATCCGAAGCCGCGAAGACCTTCAAGAAGCCCACGCACTGGACCAATGATCCGCCGCCCGCGCCGAAGAAAGTCGATCCGCTGAAAGACGAACCGCGCGATCTTTCGCCCACCCGCTATGGCGACTGGGAGAAGGACGGCATTGCCTGGGATTTCTGACAAGCCTCAGGAATCGTGGATGAAATTCACGAGGAAGAAGCGCGGGCCATCCTTCACAAGACAAGTGACCTTCGTCCGTTCACGGCCGAGCGGCCCGAATTCGCACTGACCTTCCGCCTCGGTCCATTCATTCTGCGAGCGCAGGCGAATGGCGGATATTTCGAACCGGTCGGCGCGGGTAAAACCGCCGCGAAATTCGACCGACCTCAGCCGCGAAGGGTATGTGAAGGCGATTTCTGCCTCCGACCCGCCCCGGCGGATTTCCAACCGGTCGCATTCGACAAAGACATGCCCCTGTTCAAGCAGCGGGGCGAGGTCTTCGGAATAGCTGCGCCGTCCCTCGATCACCTCGGGATCGCTGCCGACAGCCTGTGCGGCGACACCAGACGCCGCCAGAACGGCAAGGCAAGCGGTCATTGCGAGTCTCTGGCAAAGGCGGCCCATTGCCAGACTTTCGCTGCGGGCTGATTAGCGGCCTGTGAACGTCACAGCTTCACGAATTCCACTTTCAGCCCGTCCTTGGGCTGCGGGATCGGCCAGTCCTGCCAGTCGGGCTTGTACCCGGGCTCGGCTTCGATGCGGTAACGTTGCAGCAGCTGCGCCAGCAGGATCTTCACCTGCATATAGGCAAAGTGCAGGCCCAGGCACATATGGGCGCCGCCGCCGAACGGCACCCATGCATATTTGTGCCGCGCCTTCACCTTGTCCGGCGTGAAGCGCATCGGATCGAAGGTGAAGGGATCGTCCCAATATTCCTCCGAATGATGCGTCCAGTAGATGTTGATGCCGACCATCTGCCCTGCCGGGATGCGATAGCCTTCGTATTCGAATTCGCGCAGCGCACGGCGCGGCATGGACGGCACCGGCGGGATCATCCGCAGCGCTTCCTTGAACGCCATTTCGGTAAGGTCGAGCTTGGCGAGATCATCGTAAGAAAGTGGACGCGGCTTGCCGTCCCCGTCGGGGCCGCCCGTCACGGCGAACACTTCCTCGCGCAGCTTTTCCTGCCATTCGGGATTGGTCGCGAGATAATAGATCAGCGATGTCGCGCTGGAAGTGATGGTGTCATGCGCCGCCATCATCAGGAAGCTCATGTGATCGACCACCTCGTCCACCGGCAGCATCGTTCCGTCTTCGCGGGTGGCGGTGGCGAACTGGCTGAACATGTCCTGCCCGCCGCCTTCGGCCCGGCGACGGTTGGTTTCGCGGGTCAGGTATTCGATCATGTATTTGCGGCCATCGACGCCCTTCTTCATTTTCGTGAAGGGCAATGGCTGGCGGACGGGGGCGACCGACGCCTGAACCATGTCGACAAAAGCGGTGTTGATCCGGTCCGCCTCCGGCCCCCACGGAATGCCGAGGAAGCTGTCGGCGGCGAGATCGAGCGTCAGCTTCTTGATCGCGGGGTAGAATTCCATCCGGCCTTCCCAACCGGCAACCTCGCGCGCGATCCCGCTGTTGAGCGCGCCCGAATAATGCTGCATCGGCCCCGGCTTGAACGCGATCGAAAGCGCGCGGCGATCAATCCGGTGATGGTCGAAATCCATCAGCATCAGCCCGCGCGGGAACAGCTGGTCCAGCACCGGGCCCCAACCCTGTTCGGACGAGAAGATCTTGTCCTTGTTGAACAGCACCATCTCATTGGCTTCGGCGCCGATCAGCGCGACATTCCACCCGCCAAAGGCATAGGTCTTGTAAACCTTGCCATAGGTTTCGATCATCCGCTTGGTAAAGGCGTGGGGGTTGGCCAACTGCTTGAAGGTGTTGCCGACAATCGGCCAGCCGGCTTCGCCCGGAATATGCGCCAGCTCCGCTTCGGTCGGCACGCCGTCGCTCCAATGGCGAAACGGATTGGCCGTCATCGGCTTTTCAGCCTTTGCAGGTTTGGGGGCGGGTGCGTTTTCAGGCTGGGCCAAGGTTGCCATCGGATCCTCTCTATCGCGCTATCGGTCGGCTCAACGATACGTTTGCTATTTGCAACTTACCACAGTGTAAATAGGCCGCCAACTCCGCTCGTCGATCAGATCCAGCCGGATAGCTCCCGGCGGATCATCTTTTCCAGCATCTGCACGCCGCTGGATGAGACGTTGAGACAATCGAGCACGGCGTAGTTTTCGCCGCCCGCCTCGATGAATTCGTCGCGCCCTTCGAGCGCGAGTTCCTCCAGCGTTTCGACGCAATCGGCGGCAAAGCCGGGAGCGGCGACGACAAGGCGCTTCGTACCCTTTTCGCCTTCGGCGATCAGCGTGTCGTCAGTCGCCGGTTCAAGCCATTGCGCGGGGCCGAAACGCGACTGGAAAGTGGTTTCGAACCGGACATCAGCGAATTCAGGGCGCTGCACCAGCCGTTCGCGCAGCAGGCGCGCACTCTTGTGGCAATGGCAGTGATAGGGATCGCCCTTTGCGAGCGTGCGCATCGGCATTCCGTGGAAGCTCAGCAGCATCACTTCAGGGTCGAAATCTAGTCCACGCACCTGCCGTGTAAGATCGTCGGCCAGCGCTTCGAGATAGAGGTTGTCGTCGTGATAGGGTGGCAGGAACCGCAGCGCGGGTTGCCAACGCATCTGCCCCATGACGCGTGCCACTTCGTCAAACACGGTCGCGGTGGTGGCGGCGCAATATTGCGGATACATCGGCGCGATCAGGATCCGGTCGCAGCCCTTCTCGGTGAGTTCGCCCAGACGCTTTTCAATCGAAGGCTGGCCATAACGCATCGCGTAATCGACCACGATATCGACCCCGCTCTCACCGCCCATTTCCGCCGCAATGGCTTCGGCCTGACTGGCGGTGATATCGGCCAGCGGGGATCCCCGGTCGGTCCAGATCTTGGAATAGGCCGCCGCGCTTTTCTGCGGGCGGGTGTTGAGGATGATGCCGCGAAGGATCGGCTGCCACGCGATTGCGGGGATTTCGATGACTCGCGGATCGGACAGGAACTGCTTGAGATAGCGTTTGACCGAACCCGGATCGGGCGCGTCGGGCGTGCCGAGATTGACCAGCAGGACGCCGATGGAGCCGCTGTTCACCGGCGGGTGATCATTGGGGAGGCGCTGCGCTTGCCAGGTCATGCTGCGCTCAACGCGTGAATGCGCATGTGTATCCCCGCCTTGTGCAGGCGACAGCTACGGCCACGGACGGGCGAGGGGAGAGTCATCGGGATCATAGACCGCTTGAAAGTAGGGGCAGACGCCGCAGCCGCAAGCCCGTCGCGGAAAACAGCGCATTGGCAATCGCCGGAGGACACACCGCCACACCCAGTTCACCGGGGTCTGCCGGAGGAGCAGAGCTTTCCACGAACGCAACCTCGATCTCGGGACATTCGGCCAGTGTCGGCAATCCCAGATCGGCATAGGCGAAGGCTTCGGGCAGGCCACCGCGCATCTTTAGCGCATTGCCCAGCGCGATGCCGAGGCCGAAGAGCAGACCGCCTTCGATCTGCTGGCGGGCGATGTCGGGGTTGATCACCCGTCCGATATCGACTGCGGCAGAAAGCCGGGTGACGCGCACGCCGCCTTCGCCGGGCCTAGCTGTGGCGACACAGGCGATGCGCCCGCCGGTTTCAGCGTCGCCGATGCGATGGCAGGCGATGCCCTGACCGCTGCGATCCGCCCCGCCATCCCACTGTGCCATCGAGGCGGCGCGTTGCAGGCACGCGGCCATGCGGATGTCGCTGCCCATCATCGACATGCGGAACGACAAAGGCTCGCGGCTGTGCTGGCTGGCGATTTCGTCGATGAAGCTTTCCATCGCGAACGCTGTCGGCACATGCGAATTGCCGCGCACCCGCCCGGTGGGCTGGCCGGTTTCGACCGGGATGTGGCGCACGGTGACGCTGGGCAGTTCATAGGCAGGAACCGCGCCCTCGCACGCGAGCGCGTCGGACTTTCCGGCGGATTCGCGGATCGCGGCCCAGGCTGTCAGATTGCCGAACAGGCGCTCGCCGAATTCCCTGTTCGAAGGCGGTGTGGCAATCCGCCATTTGAGCGCGTCGATCGCGCCGTTCCCGCCTTCGGAAAGCTGCGCGCCCAGCAGCATGTAATAGGGCGCGCGCGGGCGTGTGTGGATCATCTCCTCACGCCGCGCCCATGTCAGCTGCACCGGGCGTTCCAGCTCCTTGGCGATATGGGCGATCTCGATCGCGTGATCGTGTTCAAGCCGCGCATCGAAGCTGCCGCCTGCGGGCATGGGGTAAAGCACCACGTCTTCCGGCGGCAGCCCGACAGCGCGGGCCGCTGCGCGCCGCGCCTGTTCGGGGGCCTGCGATGCGATCCACAGTTCGAGCCGCCCATCGGCATAGCGCGCCGCCGCGCTGGCGGTTTCGAGCGATGCGGCGGGTGCAGGTTCGACTTCGTAACGGCGCGCGATGTCGACCCGTGTCATCGCCTCTTCGCCAAAGCCGGTTTCGGCGATCTTGAAGCTATCTCCGCCTTTCAGCAGCGTGTCCATCCGTGCGTCGATATCGCTGGTGTCGACAGGGAAGGCGGTGGTGAATTGCGGCTCCATCGCGTCAAGCGCGGCCTGCGCACTCCACCATGTCGTCGCCGCAACCGCGAGCCAGCGCTTGGTCTTCACCGCGCCGACGATGCCGCGTATCCCCTTCGCCGCTTCGGCATTGAATCCGGTCAGCTCGCTGCCGTTGTTGGGGCCGTGCCGGATCGCGGCAAAGACCATGCCCGGCAGGCGGACGTCGCTGGCGAAGGTGAAGCTGCCGTCGACCTTTGACGGCAGGTCGATGCGCGGAAAATCAGGTGCGCCGGTTTCGCCGTCGCTAGCCGGGGCCGTCAGGTCGGCGCGCGGCGGTTCGGGCCGGATCGGCGCGGGATCGGGCGCTGAACGCGTGGCCGCACCTTCGGCCAGTTCGCCGAAAGTCGCGCTCTTGTCGTCCCAGCGCACGATGCCGTTTTCGACCTCGCATTCTTCCCAGTTCGCGCCCCAGCGCGACGCGGCTTCTTCTGCCAGCATCGCACGCGCTGCCGCCGCGGCTTCGCGGCACGGCATTTCATAGGCGGCAATCGAAGTGCCGTCGGCGGTGGCGGCAAACCGGCTGGAGCGGGCAAAGCGTTCCGCCTGCATCGCGTCTAAATCATCCGACAGGCCGGCGGCCACAGGCTCCCACAGATCGGCCCAGCGCCGCGCCAGCGGAACATTGGCATAGGCCGCCGCGACCGGAGCCGGCTCGACCGCGACTTGCCGCCAGTCCGCGCCCAGTTCCTGCGCCACGATCTGCGGCAACAGCGTGGTGATGCCTTGCCCCATTTCCAGCTGCGGCACCGCCACGGTGACGACGCCGTCCTCGGCAATCTTGATCCATGCGTCGAACAGGTGTTCACCCTGCGCCGGAGCCAGCGGGTTGGGATAGCTGCGCGGCAGGAACCACCACGCCACCAGCAGGCCGCCGCCAACAGCGGCCCCCGTCACCAATCCCCGGCGTGTGATCTGCATCGGTTCAGAGCTTTCCGGTCTTGATCCAGCGATCCAGCTTTTCCGCGATCGCAAGGAACGGCGCGGCCCCTTCGCCATCGCCCGCTGCGGGAGGCTTGCCAGCGTCACCGGCGATGCGGGTTTCCATGGTCAGCGGCACACGACCAAGGAAGGGAATTTCCAGCGCCTCGGCAAAGCGTTCGACCCCGCCTTGTCCGAAAGGATCGCTCACCTCGCCGCAATGCGGGCAGGCGTATCCGGCCATGTTTTCGACCAGCCCGATGATCGGCACGTCGCCATCTTCGAACAATTGCCCGGCGCGCGCCGCATCCAGCAAAGCGAGGTCTTGCGGCGTCGATACCAGCACCGCGCCATCGGGTTTGCTGTCGGCCATCATCGAAATCTGCACGTCGCCCGTGCCCGGCGGCAGATCGATCAGCAGCAGTTCGGTATCGTCCCATGCCGCATCGACCAGCTGGCCCAGCGCCTTGCCCGCCATCGGCCCGCGCCATGCCAGCGCCTTCCCGGGGGGGACGACATGGCCCATCGACAGCACCTTCACACCGTGCGGGCTTTCCACCGGCACCAGCTTGTCGCCTTCGCTCATCGGCTTCAGGCGTTCGGTTGCCAGCAGGCGCGGCTGCGACGGGCCGTAGATGTCGCCGTCGATCACGCCGACCTTGCGCCCCATCCGCGCCAGCGCCACCGCGAGATTGGTGGTCAGCGTCGATTTGCCCACGCCGCCCTTGCCCGATCCCACCGCAATGATCATCCTCCGGCGGCGATCCGCGATCAGCGCGACGCGCACTTCGTCGACTTCGCCCAGCGCGATCAGCGATTGCTCAATCAGCCCTTCGAGTTCCTGCCGCGCCTTTGCTCCCAGATCACCCGCCTCGGCCACCACAACTGCGCGCCTTTCCGTGATCCGTGCGGAACGCAAACGGCCATGGATTTCCACGGGCAGTTTCGACCGGATCAGCGCCTCGGCCTCGGCCGCGCTCAGAGGGGAATTGTCATCCTTGTTCATAACGCGTGCCCTCTAGCAGCAAATTCACCGCGCCAACCCCTGTTTTTCCGCAATTTGCATTCCTATAAGGGTGATATGCGAATGTTGGACGGTTTCAGACAGAATTTCGGGCTGGCGATGGCTGGCAAGAATCCTTGGGGCAAGCCTTCGAATGGCGGAGGCGACGATTCTTCAGGTGGCGATGATACGCCCACGGGCGAAGGATCGGGCTCTGACGGCGGCGATGGCCCGCGCAACCCGTGGTTGCCGGGCGGCGGTGGCAGTCAGAAGCCGGGCGGACGCCGTTCCGCCAGCATCGAAGACATATTCAAGAACCGCGGACCAGAAGGGCCGCGTCGCGCAGGTGGCGGCGGTGGCGGCGGTTTCCGTGTTCCCGAACGCCCCGGCGGCGGCAGCTGGACCCCGATCCTGATCGCGGGCGTCGTTGCGCTGTGGTATCTGGCGACAGGCGTGCATCTGGTCGAGCCGGGTGAAAACGCCACGGTCAAGACGCTGGGCAAATACACCCGCACGCTGGATCAGGGTTTGCATTTCACCGGGCCGTATCCGATCGAAACCGTTTCGATCGAAGATGTCGAAGGCGTGCGCGCCGTTCAGATTCCGGCGGGTTCGGGCGAAAAGCTGATCCTGACGGGCGATCAGAACCTCGTCGATCTCAGCTACATCGTGCGCTGGCGGATCAAGGATCTGCGCGATTTCAAATATCGACTGGAACAGCCCGAAGAGACCGTGAACGAAGTCGCCGAGGCCGCAATGCGTGCTTCGGTCGCGGAAAAGACGCTCGATGAAACCTTCACCGGGCAAGGGCGCGCCGAAATCCAGCAGGCCGTTCGCGAACGGATGCAGGAAGCGCTCGACGGTTATGGTGCGGGTGTGCAGGTCGTCGGTGTCGAAATCGCCAAGGCTGACCCGCCGGCAACGGTGGTGGATGCATTCCGCGATGTCTCGGTGGCCGAACAGAACGCAGACCGGGCGCGCAACCAGGCGCGCGGCTATGCCCAGCAGGTGCTGGCGCAGGCAGAAGGTGAAGCCGAAGCCTTCACCAAAGTCTATGAGCAATATCGCCTCGCGCCGGGTGTGACCCGCCAGCGCCTGTATTACGAAACAATGGAGCGCGTGCTGGCGCAGACCGACAAGACGATTGTCGAAGCGCAGGGCGTGACCCCGTATCTCCCGCTTCCCGAATTGCGCCGCAGGGCGGCCAATCCGGCTCCGCCACCGGCTCCGGCGGCTGAAGCGCAACCGGCACGGCGGGGAGGGCAGTGAACATGGAAAACCTCTGGAACAATTACCGCCTGCCGATCATCGCCGTCGGACTGCTTGTGCTCGGCTTCTTCATGAGCGCCTATGTCGTGAATGAAGAAGAGCAGGTCGTGGTGGTGCGCACGGGTGAGCCGGTCCGCATCGTCAATCGTCCGGGTAGCGATTACCCGGCGGGCCTGTATTTCCGCATCCCGTTGATCGAATCGATCAGCCGGATCGAAAAGCGTGTGCTCGATCTGGAAATGACGGACGAGGAAGTCCTGTCGAACGACCAGCAGCGTCTGCTTGTGAACGCCTATGCGCGGTTCCGGATTGTCGATCCCAAGCGGATGATCGAACGCGCCGGCACGACCGACGGCGTGCGCGTCGCGCTTGAGCCGATCCTCAACTCAACCCTGCGACAGGAGCTGGGCCGCCGCACCTTTGCCAACATGCTGACCGCCGAACGCGGAACGGCGCTGGCCACGGTTCGCCGCAATCTCGACCGCGAGGCGCGGCAATACGGGGCCGAGGTGATCGACGTGCAGATCAAGCGCACCGACCTGCCCGAAGGCCGCCCGCTCGAATCCGCGTTTGAACGGATGGAATCCGATCGCCAGCGCGAAGCGCGCACGATCCGTGCCGCCGGTGATCGCGATGCCCGGATCATCCGGGCAGAGGCCGATGCAGAGGCGGCCAAGATCTATGCCGACAGCTTTGGCGTGGATCCCGGCTTCTACGATTTCTACCGCGCAATGCAGAGCTACGAACAAAGCTTTGCGCGCGGAGAAGGCCGTGGTGACAGCGCGATCATCCTGTCGCCCGACAAT
Source organism: Erythrobacter aurantius (assembly GCF_023823125.1). Lineage (NCBI taxonomy): Bacteria > Pseudomonadati > Pseudomonadota > Alphaproteobacteria > Sphingomonadales > Erythrobacteraceae > Erythrobacter > Erythrobacter aurantius. Next base: position 839,668 of record NZ_CP090949.1, read on the forward strand.
GAGTATCTGCGCCAGTTCCGCGGGGTGCGGTGATCCGCGTGACACACGCCAATCGGACGAACCGTTGATACCGGTCCACCGATTACACGTGTGTTCAATCAGCGTTCAGTGCGTCTGGCCCCATTATGGCGGCGTAGCTGATACACAATCGAATGCCCCGCTGCGGGCGTTCAGACATGGAAGGAACGAGAGGACGTGAACAACGTGCGCTATGTTTATGGACTGACGAGCGCGCTTCTGGTCGGAGGCGCAGCGGTTTCGCTGATGACCGGCTATCCCGCCGGAGCGCAGGTCGCCCAGAACGACGATGCGGTCATGAACCGGGTCGTTCCCGTCGAAGGCGCGCCTGCGAGCTTTGCCGATCTTACCGAGCAATTGCAGCCCGCGGTGGTCAACATCGCGACCCGCCAATCGGTAGAGGTCAACCGCAATCCGTTTGCAGGCACCCCCTTTGCCGAACTGTTCAACCGGCGTGGCGGCGGCAACCAGCCGCAACGGCGCGAGGCGCAGTCGCTGGGCTCGGGCTTCATCATTTCGGCTGACGGCTATGTGGTGACGAACAATCACGTCGTGTCGCCCGACAATCGCGCGCGGCTCGAAGAAATCACCATCACCATGCCCGACGGCACCGAATACGAAGCCGATCTGGTCGGCGCCGATGCCGCGTCGGACCTCGCGGTGCTGAAAATCCGTTCGAACAACACTTTCCCGTTTGTCGAATTCGGCGATTCGAGCCAGACCCGCGTGGGCGAATGGGTGGTCGCTATCGGTAACCCCTTCGGCCTTGGCGGCACGGTGACGTCGGGGATCGTTTCGGCGGTCTATCGCAACACCGGCCAGGGCGGCGCCTATGACCGCTACATCCAGACCGACGCCAGCATCAACCGCGGCAACTCTGGCGGTCCGCTGTTCGACATGCGCGGCAATGTGATCGGCATCAACAACGCGATCTTCTCGCCTTCGGGCGGCAGCGTGGGCATCGGCTTTGCCATCCCCGCTGAAATCGCGGCTCCGATCGTCGAGCAACTGCGCAAGGGGCAGGAGATCGAGCGCGGCTATCTGGGCGTGAACCTGCAGCCGATGAACGATGATCTCGCGGATTCGCTGGGTCTCCAGCACAATCGTGGTGAAATCGTTCAGGTCGTGACCGAAGACAGCCCGGCGCAGCGCGCAGGGCTCAAGGCGGGCGACATCATCGTGTCGGTCAATGGCCGTGAGGTTTCGTCCGACCAGACGGTATCCTTCCTCGTCGCCAATCTCGCGCCAGGTGAAAGCGTGCCTGTCGAAGTGCTGCGCGAAGGCCGTCGCCTGACGATCAACACCACGCTGGGCAAGCGCCCGAGCGAGGCCGAGCTGGCGCAGCAGGCGCAAACCTTTGATCCGGACGCCGAAGAGCCGATGAACCCGGAGCAGATGGACGATGTGATCGCCGAAAAGCTGGGCCTGCAGGTGATCGAGATGAACCCGCAGATCGCGCGCAGCCTAGGCGTGCCTGCCGATACCAAGGGGCTGGTGATCGGCGCGGTCGATCCCAATTCGGACTCCGCCGCCAAGGGTCTGCGGCGCGGCGACATCCTGCTGTCGGCCAACTATCAGGAAGTCACGACAATCGCTGCCCTGCGCGAACAGATCAACGCGGCGCAGGAAGATGGACGCGATGCCGTGCTCCTGCGCATCCAGCGTCGTGGAGCGCCGCCGCGCTTCGTCCCGGTGCGTCTGCGCTGATAGCGACAGCCACAAGGCGCAAGAGAAAAGGCTCCGGAGCGATTTGCTCCGGAGCCTTTTTCTTAGGCCATTCCGTCAAACCTATGGCGGGCTGGACGAGGGCCTTGGGCGGGGCGGCTGGCGTGGGGGCGGATCACCACCGACCGGCGCACCAATCGCCTGTTCGAGGAAATCGTCGCTCACCGCCTTGGGCGGCTCCTCCACTGGGACAAGCCCGCCACCGCCGCGTTCGCCCTGGACGTCGAAAGGCGCATTACCGCCTCCGCGAGGCACCTCGCGTCGGCCCGGCTCGATCAGATTGCCCTGTTCGTCGATGAAGTAATAATCGTCCGGATCGCCGAACAATGCCTCTTCATCGGGTTCCAATTGCCATTCGGGCAGGTTCAGTTCGGTGTTGAATTCCACCACCGCACGATCCTTCACCGCATAGCGCATATAGGCGGCAAAGGCCTGCGCCGGAGCGCGCCCGCCCTGCAATCCGGGCACGGCCTTGGCATCGTCCCGGCCCATCCACACGCCCGTGGTGATCCCGCTCGAAAAGCCGACGAACCAGCCGTCCTTGTTCGAAGAGGTCGTCCCCGTCTTGCCCGCTACCGGCCGCCCGATCTGCGCCGCACGGCCCGTTCCGGTCTGCACCGCTGCCTGCAACAGATCGGTGATACCTGCCACGACATATTCGGGCACCAACTGGGATTCGCGCGGAGCCTCGCGTTCGTAGATCGTTTCGCCATCGGCAGTCACCACCTTGGTGATACCATAGGGCTCCACCCCATTGCCCCCGGCGGAGATCGCGGCAAAGGCGCGGGTCATTTCGAGCAGCCGCACTTCGGACGAACCCAGTACCATCGACGGGAAAGTCGATACCGGCGTGCTGATGCCGAACCGCCGCGCCATCGACGCGACCGTGCCAAATCCGACTTCATTGCCCAGCTGCGCGGCGACCGTGTTGATCGAATAGGCAAAGGCGGTGCGCAGATCGGTTTCGCCGACATTGCGTCCGTTGGAATTGCGCGGGCTCCACCCGTCAATCGTCACCGGGGTATCCACCACCCTGTCATCGGGGGTGTAGCCCGCTTCCAGCGCGGCGAGGAACACGAACAGTTTCCACGAAGACCCCGGCTGGCGCATCGCATTGGTGGCGCGGTTGAAATTGGTTTCGACATAATCGGTACCGCCCACCAGCGCGAGGATTGCACCGTCGCGGTCTATACTGACCAGCGCACCCTGCGCACCGTTAGGCGTATTGGCGTCAATCGACGCGGTCGCGGCGCGCTGCATCCCGATGTCGAGCGTGGTCCACACTTCCAGCGGGGCATTGGTTTCGGGCAGGAGGATGTCGAGCTGCGGCAGCGCCCAATCGGTGAAATAGCGCACCGAATTCTGGCCCGATTGCTGCTTCAGTTCGACCGTATCGACATCGACCGATGCCTGTTCCTGCGTGATGTAGCCCTGTTCCTGCATCAGCCGCAGCACCACCTGCGCGCGGTCAACGGCGGCCTGCACATCGGCGGTGGGGGAATAACGGCTGGGTGCCTTGACCAGGCCTGCGATGATCGAGGCTTCGGCGACCGAAAGCTCCGTTCCCGGATGGCTGAAGAACTTGCGGCTTGCGCTGTCTACGCCATAGGCGCCGCCGCCGAAATAGACCTTGTTGAGATACAGCTCGAGAATCTGCTCCTTCGAGAATTTCCACTCGAGCGCCATCGCCAGCACCGCCTCGCGCGCCTTGCGGTCAACCGTGCGGTTGGATGACAGGAACAGGTTGCGGGCCAACTGCTGCGTGATGGTGGAGGTGCCGCCAACGCGCGAACGCGTGCCCATGAAGCCTTCGACGATGGCCCCGGTGGTGCGGATCGGATCGACCCCGAAATGCGAATGGAACCGCTTGTCCTCCACCGCGATCATCGCGTTGCGCATGTTCAGCGGGATTTCGTCATGCTCCAGCCATTCGCCAAAGCTTGGCCCGATTTCGACGATTTCCGTCCCGTCGCGGGCGCGCACCAGAATGGTCTGCCCGGTCTGGGTCGCCTTCAACTGGTAGAAGCTGGGGATCGATTGCGCGGCAAAGCCCACCGCAAAGGCGAGGAAGATCGCGCCCAGCACCGCTGCCGCCGTGCCCCAGATCGCCAGCCGCTTCGTCCATTTCCACAAGGGCGATGGCGGGCCGGAGGGGCCTCGGGCGCTGCTTGCATCACGGGCCAGCTTCATCTTGCCTGCTCCGTTCGCGCTGGCGGCGCGTTCGGCTGCGGCGCGGCGCGAGCCACGTTTGCCCTTGTTCTGAAGGCTGTCGCCTCGTTTAGACATTGATTGCTGTGGTACCTGAATTGCGCATCCTGCAAGAGGACTGCCCATGCATAGGCGAGTTCTAACCCCGGGTGAACAAGCGCTTGCACAATGTCCCCATCAAGCCTGCTCAGCGGTCCGTCCGGCGCCGTTAGGAACCGTCCGATCCGGTTTCGGGGGCAAATTCGAGCGCGGCCGAATTGATGCAATAGCGCAGGCCGCCCTCTGCCGGGGGGCCGTCAGGGAACACATGGCCTAGATGGCTGCCGCATTTGCCGCAAAGCACTTCGGTGCGGATCATGCCGTATGACGTGTCGCGCCGTTCCTCGATCGTGTCGTCATCGGCCGGGCGGGTGAAGGCGGGCCAGCCGCAGCCGCTGTTGTATTTGGCCGCGCTGATGAACAGGCGGGTGCCGCAGGCGGCGCACATGTATTCACCGTCTTCATAGAACTTGTCGTATTTGCCGGTGAAGGCGCGCTCCGTCCCCGCTTTGCGCAGGATATGGAATTGCTCGGCGCTCAGGCGCTGGCGCCATTCTTCTTCGGTCAGGCTCCGGGGATCGTCGGTCATCTGCTCTCTCCGGTCGCGGCGGATCATTTTCCTACTTCTGGGCAATGCCCTAGACCGGGAGAATGTTCCGTTCACCCCTTCTTTTTGGCGGAAAATGGCGTGCCGATCGAAAGGTCACACCGGGGATGCCTGCTGTGCGGGGTTTCTCTTTGTTTTTCAAGCTCTTGGAGGGGTCGCGAATATTTCTAAAATACCCGGTTCACTGTAACACCTCAGGCATCGACCTGGGCATAATGATCCGGCGGCTTGATCGCGTCCATGCGTTCCGACAGCAACGGGCGGAAGCTTGGGCGGCTCTTGAAAACGGCGTACCAGCCGCGCGTCTGTTCGTGCCCGGTCCAGTCGATCCCGCCGAGGTAATCGGCGACGCTGATCTGCGCGGCGGCGGCAAGATCGGCCATGCTCATGGTCGATCCGGCGAGCCACGGGCGGTTGTCGATCAGCCAGTCCATGTAATCGAGATGGCCGTGCGCCATGCGCATCGCGTTTCGCAGCGCGCGGCTGTCGGGCGGCTGTTTGTAGACGATCCGCTTCTTCATCCGCTCCAGCAGCAGCGGCGCGGTGACATCGGCGTAGAAATTCTCGTCGAACAGCGCGACCAGACGGCGAATCTCGGCCCGGCCCGTCGCCGTGCCGTTGATCATCGGCGACTTGTCGACCGTCTCTTCGAGATATTCGGCAATCGCCCGGCTGTCTGCCAGGACAATGCCCTTTTCCTGATTGACCAGCACCGGCGTTGTCCCGGCGGCGTTGAGATTGTGGAAGTGATCGGACGCGGCCCAGGGGTCTTCGCGCACCAGTTCATAGGCGACGTTCTTCTCGCCCATGAGGAGCCTGATCTTGCGCGAAAACGGACACAGGGGGAATTGGTAAAGCTGCCACATCGTGACGGTTCCATTGCCCGAATTCGCGGGGCGAATCCAGCGTTGCTAAAGCCCGGCAGACTGCTTCAGCAGCAAGCAGGCTGGCATCATCGCGGCAAGCCGCTGTTCGCCATCGGGATTGTCGAGCTGGCCGACCTCGTAAAACGTCAGCGCGGACACCTGCTCGCGCGTCATCCCGGTTGCATCCATCAGCACGGCCATGGCCTGCACGAAGAATTCGCGGCCCCCGTCGGCTTCGAGATCGGCGTAGTCCGCACCGCGCGGATCGTCCGATTTCTGCCAGCGGCTGACAACCGCGAAGGCGATGGCGCAGCGCGGCCCGGTGGCCTGTTCGATCGGCAATTCGTCGAGCGAGGCAATCGGCGCGGACTGGGTTTCGGCGCCGCTGGCAGGCGGCGCGGCGACGGGTGCGGATTGCAGCGCAAGGGCGAGCGCGGCGGAAAGCGAAATGATCATGCCTCGCCCTATAGCGCGGCAGATGAACCCGTGGCTACGAAACTCTCAGAAGTCCGCTTGTGGAGAGCCGCGCCTGCCCCTACTTCCCTCACACCAACCCTCAAGAGGAGAGAACTGCAATGCTCAATCACGTGATGATCGGCTCGAACGATATCGAGCGGTCAAAGGCCTTCTACAACGCCGTGCTTGGCGTGCTGGGTGCGGGCGAACCTTTCGTCAATGTCGCGGCCAGCGGCCATACGCGGCTGTTCTACATCCATGATGGCAGCACGTTCTCGATCAGCGAACCGATCAACGGAGAGCCCGCCACTGCCGCCAATGGCTCGACCATCGGCTTCAAGTGCAACAGCCTTGAACAGGTCAAGCAACTTCACGATGTGGCGGTGGCGAATGGCGGCACCAGCATCGAAGACCCGCCGGGCCCGCGCGCCGGCAGCATGGGCGTGATGAACCTGTGCTATTTCCTCGATCCGGACGGCCACAAGATCTGCGGCATCCACCGCGAAGGCTGATCGGGCGGCCTAACGGCTTAGCTCGAACACAGCGAATTCAGCGCGCCAGTTTGCCCCCACGGGTGAAATGGCGCGCTCATTCGCGAAGAACCACGAACGCTCGATCTTGGCGCCCTTGGCGCGGGCAAGATCGCGGAAATCCTCGACGGTGACGTGGTGGATGTTCTGGGTTTCGTACCAGCTCACGGGCAGCGCACGCGTCACAGGCATCCGCCCGCCGAACATCAAGGCCGCACGGGTGCGCCAGTGGGCGAAGTTGGGGAAAGAGACAAACGCCTTGTCCGCGACCCGTAGCAACTCGTCGAGCATCGCATCGGGCCGCGTCGCCGTCTGCAAGGTCTGGCTGAGCACCGCGAAATCGAACGCCTTGTCGGGGTAATCGGCCAGATCGACATTGGCATCGCCCTGCACCACCGAAAGCCCGCGCGCGACGCAGCGTTCGACCAGTGCGCCATCCAGTTCCATGCCCCGCGCATCGCAACGGCTCTCGCTTTCCAGTTCGGCCATCAACGCGCCGTCACCACAACCGATATCAAGCACCCGGCTGCCGGGCGCGACATGCGCGGCGATGGCCGCGAGATCGGGGCGAAGGGTGGAAGGCCGGGACGTCATTCGACAAACCCCTTCACCACACGGTCGAGCTGTTCGTGCTCAAGCAGGAAGCTGTCGTGACCGTGCGGCGCGGAAAGCTCGACGAAACTGACCTTGGCGCCCGTCGCGTTCAGGGCATGGACGATGTGGCGGCTTTCGGCGGTCGGATAGAGCCAGTCGGTGTCGAAGCTGACGAGGCAGAAGCGCGCCCGGCTATCGGCAAACGCGTCCGCCAGCTTGCCGCCATGCTCCTCCGCCAGGTCGAAATAATCCATCGCCCGCGTGATGTAGAGGTACGAATTGGCGTCAAACCGCTGGGTAAACCCGCTGCCCTGGTATCTGAGATAACTTTCGACCTGGAAATCGGCGTCGAAACCGAAGCTCTTGGCGTCCCTGTCCTGCAGCCGCCGTCCGAACTTCTCGGTCAGCCCTTCTTCGGAAAGATAGGTGATATGCGCCGCCATGCGCGCCACGGCGAGGCCGTTGTCGGGTCGCGCGTCGGAGGCGTAGTAATCTCCATCCGCCCACGCCGGGTCGGCCATGATCGCCTGTCGTCCGACTTCGTGGAAGGCGATGTTCTGCGCCGAATGGCGCGCTGTCGAAGCGATCACCAGCACCCGTGCGGCGCGTTCGGGCCAATTGGCGGCGAGACTCAGCGCCTGCATTCCGCCCATGCTGCCGCCCACGACCGCGTGCAGCCGATCAACCCCGAGCCCGTCGAGCAGCGCCACCAGTCCGCGCACCATGTCGCGGATGGTGATGACGGGAAACCGCATCGCGTAAGGCTGTCCGTCAGAAGAAATGCTGGCCGGGCCGGTCGATCCCATGCAGCTGCCGATGACATTGGCACAGATGACGAAATACCTGTCCGTGTCGATCGGCTTGCCCGGACCGACCATCCGTTCCCACCAGCCCGGCTTGCCGGTGATCGGATGCTCGCTCGCGACATATTGATCGCCGGTCAAAGCGTGGCAGATCAGTATCGCGTTCGATTTGTCGGCGGCCAGATTGCCATAGGTCTCGTAAGCGAGCTGCGCGCCTTCGAGCGCCTGCCCGCTATCGAGCGGGAGAGCCTGCGGAATGGCGTAGAGGTTCGAGGCGAATGGCGCGTTCATTTGCCCGGCGAAGTGGGGAAAGGCCGCGCCCGTGTCAATCGCGCTGCGCATTGCCGCGCTTTTCCGGCTGTATTTGCCGCGCCTTTGTCGTTATTCCGCCGCTCTCCATGACGACAAAGCCAGCCCCCAAGCCCTATATCCTCGGCATCCACGCCTATGTTCCCGGTAAATCGACCGCGAGCGATGGTCGTGCGCTGGTGAAGCTGTCCGCCAATGAGAACCCGCTGGGGACTAGCTCTGCGGCACTCGCCGCGCTGGAAAGCTCACGGGGGGAGGCTGCCAGCTATCCCGATCCCGATTCAAAGGCGCTGCGGGCCGCGATTGCGCAATTACACGGGCTCGACCCGGCGCGGATCGTGTGCGGCACAGGTTCGGACGAATTGCTCAACCTTGCGGCACAGGGGTTTGCAGGAGCGGGGGACGAGGTGCTGTTCAGCGCCCATTCCTTCGCCGTCTACGATATCGCGGCAAGACGCTGTGGCGCCGATCCGGTTGAGGCGCCTGATTGCGATCACACAGCCGATGTCGATGCCCTGCTTGCCGCGGTGAGCGAGCGGACCAAGGTCGTCTTCCTCGCCAATCCGAACAATCCGACCGGCACGTGGATCGCGCCGGAAGAGGTCATGCGCCTGCACGCCGGATTGCCCACGGACGTGCTGCTGGTGATCGACGAGGCCTATGGCGAATATGTCGATCCTGCGCATCAGCGCTTGGGTTTCGAGCTCGCGGCGCGGCACGACAACGTGCTGGTGACGCGCACTTTTTCCAAGATTTACGGCCTTGCCGCCGAACGCATCGGCTGGGCCACCGGCGCACCGGGGCTGATCGACGTGCTGAACCGGATCCGCGGGCCGTTCAATGTCACCACCAGCGGCCAGAAGGCGGCGCTGGCCGCGTTGGGCGATCAGGATTTCGTCGTGGCAAGCCGCACGCACAATACCGTCGAGCGTGCCCGCTTCGTTGCCGCGATCGAAGCTTTGGGCAATCACGGACTGGTTGCCGTGCCGAGCGAGGCGAATTTCGTTCTGGTCGAATTCAATGGCGAACTCGCGGCTGAAACCGCGCTGGGCGCTATTGCCGAGGCCGGATACGCGGTGCGCCACCTTCCGGGACAGGGGCTGCCCAATGCGCTGCGCATTACCATCGGGAAGAGCGCCGACATGGACAATGTGATCGCCTGCCTGCGCAGCCTGTGCGGGGAAAGCGCATGAGGATCGCACGGGTAGCCATCATCGGGCTTGGCCTGCTGGGTGGGTCGATCGGGCTGGCCCTGCGCGAACGTGCGCCTGAGATCGAAACGCGGGGCTTTGATGCCAATCCGAATGTGCGCGCCGTCGCGAGCGAGCGCGGGCTTGTCCAGACCGTCTGCGAAAGCCCGGCCGAAGCGGTAAGCGATGTCGATCTGGTGATCCTGTGCGTGCCTGTCGGTGCGATGGGCGATGCCGCAGCCGCGATTGCCGAAACGCTTCCCGCGCAGGCGATCATCAGCGACGTCGGATCGTCAAAGCAGAGCGTGGCAGAAACACTGGCCGCCATCCTGCCGGGCCGCAACGTCATCCCAGCGCACCCGGTGGCGGGGACCGAGCAGAGCGGCCCCGAAGCGGGCTTTGCCAGTCTTTTTGTCAACCGCTGGTGCATCCTGACGCCGCCCGATGGCGCTGATCCGCAAGCGGTCGAGGCCTTGAGCGCGTTCTGGAGCGGGCTGGGCGCGAAAGTCGAGATCATGGATCCGCAGCATCACGATCTGGTGCTGGCGGTGACCAGCCACATCCCGCACCTCATCGCCTTCACCATCGTCGGCACCGCCAGCGATCTTGAGGAAGTGACCCGCAGCGAAGTCATCAAATATTCCGCCGGTGGCTTCCGCGATTTCACCCGCATTGCCGCATCCGATCCGGTGATGTGGCGCGATGTCTTCCTCAACAACAAGAGCGCGGTGCTGGAAATGCTGGGCCGGTTCACCGAAGACCTGACGGCGCTGCAACGCGCGATCCGTTCGGGTGATGGGGAGACGCTCCACGATCTGTTCAGCCGCACCCGGGCGATCCGGCGGCAGGTGATCGAGGAAGGGCAGGACGACGACCGGCCAGATTTCGGGCGCGCCGATCACGGTTAGGCGTCAAGCCCCGGCGGGCAATCCGTTTTCCGGCATGCTGCTTTGTTCGTTCAGCACGTTGATGGCCTGATGCACCCGGCGTTCCATCTCCTCTCGCGGGAGGCCTGCGGGAATGGTTTCGCCGACCTGATAGGTGATGGTGCCGGGATGCTTGATCAGCCGGTGATAGGTCGGCCCGCTGTTGACAGCGATCGGCACGACGGGAAGCCCCAGCAGTTTGTAAATACCGGCAAAGCCCGATTGCAGCGGCGGCTGTTGGCCATGCGCCACCCGCGTCCCTTCGGGAAAGATGACGAGCGGGCGCCCTTCGCTGATCCGCAATCTCGCTGTGGCGATCATCTCTCTTAGTGCTCGCGCGCCCTTGTCGCGTGCCACCGGGACAAGGCCATAGACCCGGGCAGAGAACCCCCATCCGGGAATGAGGAACAGCTCACGTTTTGCAAAAACGGTCGGAAAACTGAACAGACGCGGCATGTCGATCGCTTCGAAGAAGCTTTCGTGCTTGACCGCGATCAGCACAGGTTCGTCGGGTATGCTGCCGTGCTGGAGGATCTGGATGCCGAGAATGCGCTCGACGCACCAATGGTGCCACCTGCCCCAAAGCGCGACGATCTTCTTGAGCTGGTCGCGCCCGAGCGGGATCGCCAGCACCGATGCCACCACCAGAACCGCGCTGAACCCGTAGAAGAGCGGGTAAAAGACAAGGCTGCGCAAAAACGCCACTGACGCCCTCAATAACCGAAAAGGCCTGCACCCCAACTGGCGAGCAATTTGTGATATTCAAGAAACAGGCTGGCGAGGTTGGGTTGCGAAGGCACCGCATCGCGCAGCACTTCGACATTGGCGGGCAGGGTGCGATCAAGCTCGCCCGCGGCCCGGCGCATGTGCCAATCGGTGGTGACGAGCCGGAGCGACCGCACCGAATTGGCAGCCACCCAATCGGCGGTTTCCGTGGCATTGCTGCGCGTGTCCACCGCGACGAAGCCCAGCGTTACACAGCAATCCATCAGTGCCTGATCGACTTCGAACTGGACCGCGAATTCGGCCGGGGTGACTTCGGGATCGACCCCGGTGACCAGCATCTTGGACGCCAGCCCGGCGTCGAGCACCGACAGCCCTTGCGCGATCCGGCCCGGTCCGCCGGTTGGGACGATCACGGCATCCGTCGCGATGTCATCGGCGGGTTGTGGCAGGGTTACCGTGAACCACAGGAAGCCCAGTGCCCAAGCCAGAACTGCAGCCGCAAAACTGTATCTGAAGAACGCCATTACTCTACAACATCGATTTCAGCGCAAAGCCGATAGTGATCCGGCCGGTGACGAGCGCGAGCATGACTCCGGCAAGCGGGATCGCTCCGATCAGCATCCAGTCGCCAATGCCCAGGTTACCGCCGCCGACCATGCCGCTGTCGAGCGCCGCGAATTGCTGGCCCAGCACCCATACCGCAGCAAGCCCGAGCAGCAAGCCGACAACCGATCCGAAGGCCGCATCGCGCAGTACCGAACGTTGAAAGATGCGCGTGACCTGTTCGTCCGTGCCACCGAGCAGATGGATGATCTCCACCGTGTCGCGGTGATTGGCAAAGGCGCTGCGGGCCGCAAGCCACACGGCAGCGGCTGTTGCGAAGCTGACCAGCACGATCAGCGCAAGCGCCAGATACTGCAATGCTGCCAGTGCGTCATAGACCGGGCGCAGCCAATCCGATTGCGCGTCGATCTTCACTCCCGGCGCGGCTTCGGCGAGTGCTGCCTGCAATTGCGCAATTTCGCCCGCGCTGGCTCTGCGCGACAGTTCGACGTCGATCAGTGCCGGGATCGGCACGTCTTCGCTCGCGGCGCTTGAGCCGAGCCATGGCTCCAGCAAGGCGACAAGTTCCTGTTCAGGCACGATCCGTACCGAGGTGACCAGCGGATGATCGCCAAGGGCGTCAGCGGCAGCCTGAGCCCGCGTCTGCCTTACTGCCGGATCGGCTTCGACAATCTGCACGGTCACTGCTCCAGCCAGGTCGGCGCGGGCATTCTCGGCAAGATTGCGCAGTGACAATCCGCCCGCCGCGGCGATCACCACCAGTGCGATCAGGATGGCGATTACCCAGGGAATAGGCCCCGCGAACCGTCCCTGAGGCAGCAGGCTGGCGCTCCTCGTCCGCGCAGGGCCCGCTGCATCGGCAGTTTGTTCTTCCGGAAGCGGGGGCGTGTTCATGCCGGCCCCTTTGGCGCCGGACGGGGTGAAGGCTTGGGCGTCGGCCGCGGAGGATAGCGCAGCGCGCCGGTCGGATCGGACAGCCGCCCGTTCTGCAACCGCATGATCAGCGAGTCGGGCACTTTCTTGAGCAGATGCACATCGTGTGTGGCGACGATGACTGTGGTGCCGACCCTGTTGTTGAGCGCCTCGAACAGGCGCAACAGTTTCAGCGCCATGTCCGGATCGACGTTACCTGTCGGCTCGTCCGCGATCAGCATTTGCGGCCTTGCAATGACGGCGCGGGCAATGGCGACGCGCTGTTGTTCGCCGCCGGACATCGTTGCCGGTATCGCATGTGCCCGGTGCGACAGTCCGACCCAGTCGAGCATATCCGATACGGCCTTCACGACGCGTGTCTCATCCGTCCCGGCAAGCCGCAGCGGCAGCGCGACATTGTCGAAAGCGGACAGATGCTGCACCAGCCGAAAGTTCTGGAACACCACACCGAGGCGCCGGCGGAAATCGGGCAGCTTGGTGCGCGGCAGGGTGATCATGTCCTTGCCGAACATCCTGATTGCCCCCCGCGAAGGTCGCTGCGCGAGATACAGCAGCTTCAAAAGGCTCGTCTTGCCCGCGCCGCTGGCACCGGTCAGAAAGTAGAAGCTGCCGGGGAAAAGCGTGAAGCTGAGATCGCTGAGCACCTCAGGATCGGTGCCGTAACGCAAGCCGACATTGTCGAATTTCACGATTTCTGCCGGCCTGTCGGTCATGGCGCGCACTTATCAGCGCGCCTGCCATCGGGAAAGCCCAAGACGTGCGCTATCGCCATGAATCCGCCTTTCTGACCGGTGTTGATGCGCTCCACTGGGGAAAAATTGCCCGATTCGCCTCACTGTGTCGTTGCCGGACTTGTGCGGCGGCAACCGCTGATTATTGCCATAAGAGCGATGATTATTTCCTGCCCTGCCTGCGGAACACGCTATGTCGTGCCTGAAACCGCGATTGGCGCTGACGGGCGAACCGTGCGTTGCGCCAAGTGCAAGCACAGCTGGTTTCAGGAAGCACCGCCGCTCGAGCTGAAGGAGCGAGCAGATGCGAAGCCGAAGGTGGAAGCTGCAACTCCTCCGCCGCCTCCGCCCCCGCCACCTTCTGCAGCAGAACCTGCGGCGACATCAGGTGCGACCCCTTCGGTCAGCCATTGGCGCACGCAGGACCGGCCCGAAACATCGGGGGAAGCTGCTGCGACTGACGGGATCGCCGCAAAGGCCTTCAAGCAGGGCTTGGGAGAGGCAAACTCGCCGTCTCCAGGTCGCCCGGAACCTGATCTGCAGGAAGATCCTCCGGTTGACGAAGCGTTTGGCTCCGATGCCGATCCGCTTGCCGGGCATGGCGCCGATATTGCTGACGATCCGGTCTATTCCGACGACGATGAATATGACGATGGGGCGTCGCAGTTCGACTACAGCCCGCCGTTTACGCGGCGCCGCAACTCGCTGAAAATGTGGACGATCGCGGCAGCCGCGTTCGCGCTGCTGGCGTCTGGAACGGTGGTTGCGGTCAATTATTATGGCCTGCCCGACTGGTTCCCTGTCACCCGCCCGACTTTCGGAATTCAGCCCGCCAGCCTCGAACTCGACTTCCCCGCCGCGCAGCAACGCAAGGTGACGCTCGAATCGGGTGAGGAAATCTTCGAAGTGCGCGGCAACATCCGCAATACCGGCGCAGAAAGCGTCAGCGTGCCGAGCCTGCTGATCGTGTTCCGGGACGAGCGGAACAAGAATGTCTACAGCTGGGTGGTCGTCCCGTCGAAGCGGGAGCTTGCCCCGGGTGAAACGCTCAATGTTACCGAGGCGGTGACGGATATTCCGGTTTCGACGAAGGCTGCGGAAATCGGCTGGTCGCCGAACTGACGCGCCTCTCGGCAACAGCCTTTAGCTGAATTCGATCCAGACTGTGCCAGCGGCATCGCGTCCGCGTTGCACCGAATGATCGAGCTGCTGGCCTTCGGGCGCATCTTCGACAGCTTGAGCCATGCTGATCCGCGCCGGGCGCAGCACCCTTACGCTTGCCTGCACGGTGGCGATCGCAGTCGGCTGCGGTGCAGGCGCCTGCGCCACGACAGGGGCGCTGGCTTGTGCGAAAATCAAAAGGGCGGCGGCAATGCTCATGCCAAATGGTTTCCGCCGGATTTACCATTCTTACAAGCACATCGGTAACCCGGTCCCACAGCGGGACAGTCGGGCTGGCAATCCTCAACCGGGCCGGGGTGAAGGCGGTATTTTCAGGCAGGCCATCAAAGCTCTTGCGCGCATCATGCCCCCTTGCTAGTGGCGCGCTCCTACCGAGGGGGAGCGCATAGCGCCCCCGGAAACCCGAGTGCGGTCGTGGCGGAACTGGTAGACGCGCAACGTTGAGGTCGTTGTGGCCGAAAGGCCGTGGAAGTTCGAGTCTTCTCGACCGCACCAAACAGTGTCTAAGTATCTGTTTTTGAACGGATATATTTCAAAAAATTCGATTGGCAGAATCTCTCCCTAAAGGGGCGAAATGACCCAATTTCGACTAATTTCTCGCTCAGCTGGCAAAGTTGTCATTCCATGACTCTTCACGAGCATTGAATGACAATTGTTGCCGATTTTGGATAATTTTCGAGTCTTCTCGAGAGCACCAAACAGTCTTAGAGGGAACCGGAAAACGCCGACCCGGCGTACACTGCGCCGGGATGCGCGCGGTTCTGCGGGATTTGGGGACCGTCCTTGACGGGGCGTGGGCCAGAGACCCTCTCATCGGCCCCTTCTCAGCGCCCATTTCAGCCAATGTCTCTGTCTGGATTTCCCTCGCCTCACCTAGCGTGAGAGTGTTGCTGGGCAAGTTGCAAGTCAGCCTGCGAACCCGAGCGCTTCTTCCTGTGCAGACCACGAGAGCGGTAGTTCCGTATCGAGCAGTCGCTTGCGCGTGAGCCGGGGAGGTGCCCTGCCATCGGTGATCGCTTCGATGATGCTCGGGCTGAGCCAGCTCAGGCGGACCAGCCTCGTGAGTTGCTTGCGGCAGCGGCCTTCGCGTCTTGCGATCTGGTTGATGCTGAGCTCGGGGCTGGCAAGGACCAGCTTGCGCGCCTCGAGGGCTTCGCCGAGAAGCGCGATCATGCCGGTGTCGACTGCCTTGGCGTTGGCATCCTGATCGATCCGCAGCTTCGCCTCGCGGAACGGCTTGCGGGGTGCCAGCGGGATGCACCATTCCCAGCGCTGGCGGTTGCTGCAACCAAGTGCGTCCGCATTCAGGCGGACATCGATGCGGTCATGGCATATCTGGATCGCCGTGATCACCTGCGGGACGATCGTCTGGCATTGAGGCTCAAAGGCGAGGTTGGCGGCGGCAAGTTTGGCTTTGGCGAACATGTCACGAAGTACGCCTCCCTCCTGTTCACCTGAGATCCTGCGCAGCATATGCTCGTCTTCCAGCAGCGTTGTGAGTTGGACGATCAGGTGCCGTTCGAGCTGTCCCTGGCTGATGCGGGTTGCTGGAACGTCATCGACCCGGGCAAGATCCTTGCGGGTCTCGTAATAGGGATAGCGCCGCGTTCCCTTGGTGGCATAGGTAGGGACCATCGGGCGTCCCTCGGGATCGGACAGCAGGCCGCGCAGTATGGCCTGCTGCGGATCGTTCTTCGCTCGCCTGCGCGGCGGTGCCTTCTCCTGCAACCGTTTCTGCACCGCGTTCCAGAGTTGCTCGTCGACGATCGGCTCGTGCTCGCCTTCGTACACCTCTCCCTTATGGACGATCTTGCCGCGATAGATCGGGTTCCTGAGCAGATGGAACAGACTTCCGCGCCGGAACGGGATCCCGCCCCTGTGCGGTCCGCTGGTGCGCTTCTGAACCTTTGTACGGATGCCTTCGGCCTCCAGCTGTGCAATCAGCTCGTTGGCGGAGCGCGAGCCAATGTAGCGGCGCATGATCGTTCGGACCCGCTCGGCTTCCTCCGGCACGGGGATAAGTTTGCGGTCGATCACCTCGTAGCCGAGCGGCACCGGCCCACCCATCCATAGTCCCTTCTTTTTCGAGGCGGCGATCTTGTCCCTGATCCGCTCACCGGTCACCTCACGCTCGAACTGGGCGAACGACAGCAGCACATTGAGAGTCAGCCTGCCCATGCTGGTCGTGGTGTTGAACGCTTGCGTCACCGAGACGAAGCTGGCTTGCCTTGCATCGAGCTGCTCCACGATCTTGGCGAAGTCGGCAAGGCTGCGGGTCAGGCGATCGACCTTGTAGACCACGATCACATCAACGAGACCGCTCTCAACGTCCCCTAAGAGGGCTCTGAGGCCCGGTCGCTCCATATTGCCGCCAGAGAACCCGCCATCGTCATAAGGGGTCTCGACCAGCGTCCAGCCCTCATGCCGCTGGCTCAGGATATAGGCCTCGCAGGCCTCGCGCTGGGCATGGAGGCTGTTGAACTCCTGTTCGAGCCCGTCCTCGGTCGACTTGCGGGTATAGACCGCGCAGCGCAGGGTCTTGGCGGCGCTCATTGGGTCAGCCCGAAGAAGCGAGGACCATTCCGATGGGTGCCGGTGATGGCCTTGGCGACCGCGGTCAGCGAGCGCCATACTTGCCCGTCGTACTCGAACCCCTGCTCAAGCACCGTGACCGTGTGGCCAGCCCCGTGCCAGTCGCGCACCAGCCTTGTGCCCGGTGTGAGTTTGCGTTGCGGCGGCGAGGCAGGCGGCTCGTTGCCCATAATAGCTGAGCGAGCGGTCTGCATGATAATCCGCCGCGTCTCACGGCTGATCCCGCCATGGCGCTTCTCCTGCAGCCGGTGTGCAATCCCGAGCCTCAGCAGGTCCGCCGAGAGGTTGGGAGCAGGCGCGCCATGACAGCGCGCCCACTCGTCCTTAAGTTCGGTGATCGACAGCTCCTCCAGTCGATCGAGTGACAGGCGTTCACGGCGTCCCATCAGCCTGCCTTCGCTCCGGTGCTGGCGGCAGCAAACCGGTAGATGCTTTTGCCTGCCTTGCCGGTCTCGCGGACCACTTCCCGACCCTTCTTCCTCAGGCCGCTCATGAACGCACGGCAGGTGTGCGCTTGCCAGCCGGTTGCCTCGCCCATCTGGTCAAGTGTGACGCCGGACTTGCGCGCCAGCAGCGCCTCGACCTTCAAGGCCTTGGTCAGGCGTTTTTCTTTGCGGTCGGGCTTGGAGGGCTTCTTTGCAGGTTTGGGCGCAGACTGCGTTTGGGGAGGCAGTGCTTCTGCATCTGCTCCTGCCGAATGCAGTGGTTCCCCGGCGGGGGCCTGGGCAGAGTCAAAGCTAATGGGGGTTGTATTGGTCATGGGTGGTTCTCCTTGATTGGAGCAGCGCTACTCGCTGCTCCCACCACCCAGCGCCCCGTATCGCGCTACCGCATCGGGGCTGCGGCCTGCCAACGGCCGCGATTCAGTCAACGCACCAATGCTTCGTTTGCGAAGGAAGTCGAGCGGAACTCGCGGCGATCAGCTATGTCCGCTATGCGCTCCAATCCAAGGCGTAGTCACCCGAGATTTTAGCTCCCAAGAGCGGACATTCGCATAGGTTGATGGACGCGGGTGGCCGCGCGGAGAAGGGGGTTGCTAAGCTACGACTGTGATTTCTCGTTAAAGAGTTTCGAATTCTTTATTGACCATCCAAAAGCGAAGAGTGCGGTGGATCCGCTTATAGCCCGAGCGAATTCCAATGGCTTCTACGCTTCAAGCGCGCGCACCTAAACCGTTTGATTTGGGAGACGATAGAGTGTGAGCGTTCCAGCAGTGTTGATTGCGCGTCGCCATTGCCGCGCTGTCCAGAATGTTCCCTCAAGCTGATCCTTCTCATTATCGTAGAACAAGCTGGCTGCTGCATCGAAACTGAGATCATCCGCTTGGTTATCGGTGTCGTTTTGCTGGTTATAGAAATAGCAGAGCGAGGGCCGCTCATTTTCCGAACGCTTGCGCGGCATGACGATATAGCTTGTCGAGTTTTTAATCGGTGTATCAGCGCGCGGATTGGTCACTGTGATCTTGATGGACCACCACGATTGTTCGATCTCGGCGACCAGTGAGACAGGCAGCAACTCGGCAAGCTCGTCCGCTTCGCAAATTCGAGGGTCGAAACTACGTCGCCGATCGGCGGCCGCATCAAGCAACTGTATCTGACGCGACCAATTGCTGCGAAGCGTCATAGCCCACTTGCCGTTGAGATCCGGGAACACGTGGTGTCCAAGATCGGGCAACCAGCCAACCCTTTTACTCACCGACCAAATCCATCGCCAGATCGGGTTCCATGCAAGGGCAACACAGATTGCCCAAACGATGCTTGGTATTGCCAGCCTTCGAACTTCGATATCGAATGCAGACGTAGCGAGTTCTATCGCTAGGAAAACGCCCACGGCCAAGAGTGCCGCAGCGTAGATCAGCGCTTTTACCGGGAAAATTCTGTACATTGTTTGTTCGCCTCTTGATTTCGCTGTAACCTGCCGCATCTGTGTAGGAAAGGCCCGAATGAACTAGGAGTGCCGCCATGACTTTAGCTAACGCGCATGCCCTGTTTGTCGGGCTTCAAAAGAACCCGAGCTATCTTGCAAGCCTCGAGATCGAAGATAACGAGCGGCAGCGCCTCTTAAATGCCCGTCAAACCATCCGCACGGCCCTTCGCAATGCAACGCATCGCCTCGAATCAGACAAAAGCTTTTGGCGGCGTGATTATCTGATCGAGACTGCCAATCGCATTCAGGACGATGTGAAGGTCAAGTTCATGACGCAAGGTAGCTTCGCGTATAAGACGCTAAATGCTCCAGCGCAGCCGGCTTTGCAGGAGATCGATCTTGATGATGGCATGTACGTTCCGGTCCGTTTTCTGAGCGACAATCATCCCGCGCTAGCGGCTGGCGCCCTGTTTACCTTCGTTGAAGAAGTGCTTCGCCCGGTTTGCCGGGCTAACGGCTGGTCGCTCGACTCCAGCAAAGACACGTGCGTGCGGATCAAGCTCTGGCGAGGCGCGCATATCGACATCCCGATCTATTCCGTTCCAGAGGAGCGCTTCAGAGTCATGAAGGCAGCCATTGAGGAAGCCGCCTTCAGCGCACGCAAACTAACTTTTGACAGCGTTCCTGCGATTCCGAGCGACCGCGTGATGCTGGCCCAGCGCAGCGGAGAATGGGTTCAATCGGATCCCAAACAGCTTCATGACTGGGTTGAAAACCGAGTTGATCGCCACGGCCCGTCATTCCGTCGAATGAGCCGCTTCTTTAAGGGCTGGCGCGATCATGTCTGGGCCAACAGCCCGCTATCCTCAATCTGCCTGATGTGTGCGATCGATGCGGCTCTGCTCGAACTCGGTCAGAGCGCAGATAACCGCGATGATAAGACTATACTCGATCTCGCGCGACTGCTTCCGACGATTTTTTCAGGCGAGATCAAAAACCCGGTGGTTAAGGCGAGCTGTTTGAACAGCTGGAGCGAGGAAGAGCGCGGAGATGTTCTGGCGGAAACGCGAGCCCTTGCTGCGACAATGGAAGCTGCGCTCGAGCGTACTGGCGACGCCGACCGGGTTATCGAGCATCTGCGCGATGCATTCGGACGACGCATTCCCTACAGGCCAGATATCATTGCGATTGAGAGTGACACGGCTGCGGCTGTACGTGCCGCTCCTGCGGCGACCGTGGCCACACCGCACATAACTAGTTCCGATTCCGGATGATGTCGCAAGCCGATCGGTGGCGCGCAATTGCAGCTGCGCTTGCGAATAAAGGCTTCACCGAACAGCAAGGCGCATCGCCAGAGTTTCGCGGATCGATAAACGTCCATGGCCGTGCGGTCGATATTGAACTGGTCGTTCCAGATTCAAAGTTTGTGGAGCTACCCATTGTTCGGCTTGTCGATCGCAAGCAACTCCCCACTGGCGCATTCGGACATATATGCCGTGACGACATCGAAGGATCTGTGGTTTGCTTTGCCCCCGCAACTGGCCTGCCACTCGACTTTCACGATCCAGGCGGATCCGTTTTGCGCGTGCTCAGACAGGCCGAGCTTTCGCTGGAGAAGAGTTTTGCCGGGCAAGGCGGCACCGAAGTTGCGGCCGAGTACCAAGAGTATTGGATAACGAAGGAGCCGCATTTCCGAGTTCTCGTGAGCCGGAATGGTACAGCTGAGCGACAAGCCGGCTTGCAATACGCGGTCTTCAAGCCTGCAACGGGAAGTCCGTTTTTCGCGATCGCTGATACGATCAGTCTACATGACCACGAGGCTACCCGATTGTCTGGAGCCGTTGTATTCCATTTCGATGCCGAGTTGGGACCGACCGCTGATCGTTTGGTACCGAACAGCTTCTTGTCTCTTGAGCAATGGTTTCGTGGGCAAACGGCTGTGGTTGCTGATCGCTGGAGCGAATGTGAGAGAGCGCTTCTGTCTGGGAAATTCGTATGCCTCGCAGCAAACAACTGCACTCTCGGCGTCAAAGTTGAACTGCCGGCTAACGTTGCAGTGGCGGTCCGTGCAAAGAAACTGCGATCTTCGAAATTGCAGCCGCTTTTAGCCAAGCAGAAAACTAAACTCGATATCAAGCGCTCCGGTGGTTATTGGACGGGATTGGCTGAGATCGCTCAACGTAATTTGCACGGGATCAAAACATTGGATGGGAAGGCCATCGCTCTTGTAGGTTGCGGCACGCTTGGAAGCCATCTTGCCAAATTCCTTATCCAGAGTGGCGCGGGCGCCGGTGCACCCCTGACGCTGATTGATAGTCAGGTGCTTTCTGCTGGCAATATCGGGCGTCATTATCTCGGCCATTCGCGGATAGGCGAAACGAAGGCGAGCGCGCTGGCTGAGGAGCTAAAGTCTTTTCACCCCCAATGCGATATCCGGGCCACGGTTGGCGATGCGCTAGCTCAAAAGACGGTGCTGGCTGACGCCAATCTACTCGTCGATGCGACAGGTGATTGGAACACGCAATATGCGCTGAATGAACTTTTTTATGAGGACGGCATATCGGCTGATGCCATTCTGCATTGCTGGATAAGCGGTAACGGCGCAGCTGTTCAGGCTTTTCTGAATGTCCGCGGCGATGAGTGCTGCTTTCGCTGTCTGAGGCCGTCTATGAGCGCAGGGCCGCGTTTCCCAGCTCTCAAACCGGGGGTCGAAGCCAACATGGCCCCTGCGACCTGCGGAGATGGGAACTATATTCCTTACTCCGTTGCTGCGCCTGCCACCGCTGCCGGATTAGCTTGCGACATGGCGATAGGTTGGGCCAACGATAAGCCAGGGGCGCGGCTTCGCACGATCGTACTCGACCACGAGCGCGGCATCGAGCGTAAACCAACGTCTCCTGCAGCTCACAAAACGTGCCCATCATGCCTCGCGAGGGATGGGTCGTGATCGAGGGCATTCTTGTCGATCATGAAGCGGCAGAGAATATGTTGAAATGTACGCGGCAGTATCGCCCTTTAGAAGCTGGGGGGCTGGTACTTGGGCTGCGCAAGGGTCTCTACCTTCATGTGACTGAGATCACCCGTCCATTGCCATGGGATCGACAGAGTTCGATGCGCTTCCAGCGCTCGCCTAAGGGGCACAGAATAGCTGCGCTTAGGAGGTGGCGTAAATCCGGTGGAAAGATGGACTGGATTGGCGAATGGCACAGCCATCCTGGGTTTTCTCTTTCGCCTTCTTCCATCGATGTACGCAATTGGAACGGCATCGTTAGGCAGCGCAAGGCAGAGATGATATTCCCTATCTGCGACGGACGAGAAACCGCCTTTTACCTTCAGTTTTGGGGTGATCGGGGTAAGGTTTTGCTTCGGCAAGTCGAAAAAGATGAGCTTGGCACTTTCTACCTCACCCCTGCTGCCATCAAGCGTCGTCTGCGCAAAACGGGGAATGAGGCTTATGGTCCAACCCTCGAGTTGCCCTAGCCTTAGCGGGCAACCGCAACCACACTTTGCTCTGTTCCTGCAAACAGCCCATCTCTGCACGAGCGTTGCTATGGCACATTGCGAGCCGCAACTGAAATCAAACCACCACAACAACCCGAAATCCTGAGACTAAACGTAGTAACTGCCAACGACAAACCGAAGTGCGCAGCGACGAAAGATGAATCTCCGATCTAAGCGCTAAAGCTGGCAACAGGGTGTGGGACGAAACGGCAGCATTCCGTATCGGGCTCGCCAACAGAAGACAGTCTGCAACCGGCCCAACAGTGGACGCTGATTTGCAATCGAGTTTTGCATCCCTTGGACACGCTCGCCCAGGTTCGATTGAGCCTGAGTCGAGGTTTGCGCGTCTGCGAGGATACCGGCGGTGAGCCTGCGCTGCCGCGATTGCGGAGCGGGTAGCGCGGGCGAATCGCGGCCGAGAGATTGTGGTGATTCGGGATATTTGTCCGACTTACCCAAGATGTTGGCGTGTCCGGTGGTGCCAATCCGCTCAAATCTGCGTTCAGGCGCACCTTCATTTTTTCTGTAGGGCAAGTTGCCCGATGCCGCAGAAAACCGGGAAACAACAATTCACAGCCTCCAGGTCGGGTGAATATTGTCATTGATATTGCTTTGATATTTTGCAGTCCTGATGGGAACTTGCTGCAAAAGGCACCTGCTGTTCATGCACCGTATCCTGTTTCTCGCGAGTACTTCCCTTGCTGCTCTTTCCTGTGCCTCGATGGCGCATGCGCAGTCGAGCACGGAGACCTACACCTATGATGCGCTCGGGCGCCTCATCAAGGTCGTCACAACCGGCGGTCAGAACAACGGCGAGACGCAGTCGATCTGTTACGACAAGGCTGACAACAGGACGCAGTACCTTGCCAACACCAGCAGCGGGAGCGTCGAGTGTAGCGGCTCTGCACCTCCGCCGCCGCCACCTCCACCACCTCCGCCTCCCCCGCCTCCCCCTCCGCCGCCGGGCAACAACCCGCCCACGACGACAACCGACTTTGCCTCGGCGTCAGGCTGCAACGGCACTTTGTACGTGAACCTGACGGCGAACGACAGCGATCCGGAGGGTAACCTGCCACTGGCCCTGACCGGGATCACACGAAACCAGGGCAGCGCAAGTGCCACGGTGATCTCGGCATCAACCGTCGAGGTTGTGCTTGGCGGTGTCGCGTTCGATTTCTCGCTTTTCACCTACACGGTCGCTGACTCTCTTGGTGCTACGTCAACCGGAGATCTGAACGTTGCTGCGGGAAGTTGCAGCGGCGGCGGTGGCGGACCGCCTCTCTAGAGCTCTCGCTCTCGCAATCGAACTCCCAACCTTATGGAATGACAAGCCGATGAATGACTTTCGAGCAGCATGTGCAGGGATTGGTGCGGGAGCATGTCTTCTTACTGCGACATTTGCCGGCCCAACAGATGCACCATGGGCGCAAGTTGCATCAGTCAATGACGAGTCAACATTTGTCTGTATGCAGCGCCATCGCGGCGAACCTGGAGAAAAGGTGACCCAAATAGTCGTTCCGAGACGCGCCATCGGAGCGATGGAGATGAAAGGCTTCGAGGAGTTCGATTGCACAAGGGGTGGATTTCCTCCTGCACAGCAAGCGAAGTTCCGCGATGAGATGTGCCAGATCGCAGCCGATCAACCAGAAGCCATGCAGCGGCAACTCGAACATGTGCTTGGCGAGAGGCCTGCAGTACTCTGTGCAATGGCTGAGATCGTCGTCGGAGAGTGGGACGCACGGGAGGCCCAGAGCAAATGATCGGAGCGAACGGATCGATCCTAGGCGCGCTTCGCCGGATTTGTGGTGCTACGGCAGCTGCAGCTGCTTTCATGCTTGGCTCGGTATCTCCTGCACAAGCACAGCAAATCAATCCGCTGGATGTGCATCAGGATCCAAACGGCGTCGATCTACTCAGACTTGAAGTCACACCGCAGCTGCCGTCGATCTCAATTCCTGCTGCCCCGGAGCTGGCTTTCAAGAACCTGTCAGATTTTTGGCCTGTTCTACAGGGAAATATTGTTCCTCAGTCACCTACAGGTGAGATCAATTTTTCAATCAATGCAGGAGGGATAGCTTCAGAATCATTCAATTGCATGGATGGCGCAGGTGACTGTGTCGGGAGCAAAGGTAGCGGCTCGGTCCTGTACGGCGGTGGGAACGTCGGACCTTACTACTACACCCAAGGCGGCACCGGAAAGAAGATCACGTTCGACATCCAGTACGGTAGTCAATCGGTCCCGACGGTTGGGACCGGCCCATTCTATTATGTGGCAACCTCCATAGTGAACCCGGGCGGGCCGGCGCTCACGTTCACATACGATTCCGGGAATCCGTTCCCGGGCTACAACGTCACTTCCTATCGGCCGGCAACGGTCACAAGTACTTCTGGCTATAGACTCAAGTTTACCTACCATAGCAATGACCCGACGGTTGGGGCTTGGAGGTTCTTGCAAAAAGTCGAGATTGTGCGTGTTGCAGAACCGAATACGCCCTTGGCTTCCCTCGAATACAGCCTCACCACCAACTCGACGACAACCGTCGAAGATATCAGCGGCCGAGAGTATGTTTGCCAGCCGTGTGGCAACGAACTCAATGGTCCGCAGCCTTCGACCGTCGTCTCCCTTAAACTGCCTGGTCAGACGTCACCGAGCGTCCAATCGAGCGCGACAGACACTGGTCCGTCGGGCGCGAAGGATCGCCTCCTCACGGTTACAAGGGACGGTGTTACCTACACCTATGATGGCACCCATGATCCAGCTGGTTCGTTTGACCCAGGCCATCCTGCGTATGATTATATCGACATCACCGCGCCCAATGGGTTTAGTCAGCATATTGAAATTACGAACACCAGCTCTGGTCGTAGGCGGATAGATTCGGTCACAGATTCACAGAACAATACCACATCATATCAATACGACCCGTCACAAAGGGTGACACAGATCACCTATCCCGAGGGCAACAAGGTCAATGTGACCTATGACATCAGCGGCAACATCATCACGATGACCACTACTCCCAAGCCGGGAAGTGGCCAGAGCGCGCTGACTCAGGAGGCCTCCTACAATTCGGGTCTCTTCTGCGACACGGTGTCGTGCTTCCGGCCGGTCTGGACGCGAGATGCGAAGGGCAAGCAGACCGATTACACATGGGACCAGTACCACGGCGGCCTTCTGACTCAGCTTGATCCGGTCGACGAGAACAATATTCGCCGCAAGACCAAGAACACCTATGATGGCGCCGGGCGTCTCATCAAGTCAGAGATCTGCGAAGCCAGCGCTACTGGCGCGGAGCTGACCTGCGGCACGGCGAATTCCTTCGTCACCACATACACTTATTTCGGCGGGACGAGGCTTCCCCTTACTGAAACCGTCACCGATGGTATCGGGACTGCCCCGCTGACCACGACCTACACTTATGACAACGCGGGTCGCCGTCTGTCGGCTGACGGGCCGCTGCCGGGCAGCGATGATGCGACCTACGCGCGCTACGATACGCTTGGCCGGCAGATCTGGGAGATTGGACCGAAGAACGAGGCGGGGACCAGGGTCGCATCCAAGATGACCTACCGCGATGCCGATGATCAGGTATCCGAGGTCATTACCGGAGTGGTTCCAGGTTCAACCACGGCACTGTCCCCAGCAGTTCTCAGCTTTACCAGCATCATTTCTGACACGGACACGCAATTCAACTCGCGCCGCCTTGCGACGCGGACCACCGTGTCGAACGGCAGCACGACCTATGCGGTCACGCAGATGAGCTATGACGCTCTCAATCGCAACACTTGCACCGCTGTTCGCATGAACCTGTCCAGCCTGCCGGGCGACGCCTGCACGCCGGGGACCGTGAGCAGCGACGGGCCCGACCGCATCACCCGCCAGCATTATGACAGCGAAAGCAGGGTCGTGCGGATCGAGCAGGGTGTGGGAACGCCGCTGGTGCGGGATTACGCCACCTACAGCTTCACCCCCAACGGCCAGATGGCGAGCATGACGGATGCACGCGGCTACAAGGCCTCGATGCTCTATGACGGGTTTGATCGCCAGTCGCACTGGTACTTCCCGCAAGCCAGCCAGACCGGCGCGATCAACCCCAATGACTATGAGCTCTATGGCTATGACGCCAATGGCAACCGCACCTCGCTGCGCAAGCGTGACGGTACGGTGCTGACCTATCAGTACGACAATCTCAACCGCATGATCCGCAAGACCATACCCGACAATCGTCCCGAGCTTCACGCCGATCACACGCGTGATGTGTTCTACGAATACGATATTCGTGGACTTCAATTGCACGCGAGGTTCGGGAGCGACACCGGGCCCGGCTCGACCTCGGTCTATGATCGCTATGGCCGGGTCACCTCGACCACCGACAACACCGGGATCGCCGCCGGACGCACGCTGAACTACACCTATGATGCGGGCAGCAATCGCACCTCGGTGCGCCACACATGGGATAATGCGCTGTTCAGCTACACCTACAGCTCGGGCGGACAGTTCAACCAGCTGCGTGACCCATCCAACCTGACGCTGATCGACTACAGCTACGATACGCAAAACCGGGTCAACCGCATTGATCGATATTCCAGCGCGCCGAACCAGTATTTTGGCTACGACGGCTTGTCACGACTGAGCGCCATATCGATCGGGCAAACCAGCACCAGCCCGACGGTGACCTGGTCCTTCACCCGCAACGCTGCAAACCAGATCAGGACCGAGAGCCAGAGCAACGACAGCTTCAGCTGGGACGGGTATCAGCCGGTCAACCGCGGTTACACCACCAACGGGCTGAACCAGTACACCGCCGTGTCGGGTCAGGCCTATTGCCATGATCCCAACGGCAATCTCACCGCCGATGGCCAGTATGTCTATCTCTACGATGTCGAGAACCGTCTGGTGGAGATGCGCGCGCAGACCAACTCGGTTTGTACCTCGCTGTCGTACTCCGGGCAGATCAAGGCCGAGCTGCGCTATGATCCCATGGGCCGGCTGTATCAGGTTACGGACTATGTGAACGGCGTCAGCCAGGGCGCGCGGGTGTTCCTGCATGATGGCGATGCTCTGGTGGCGGAGTTCAACGCATCGGGTGCGGTTCTGGCGCGGCATGCCCATGGCCCTGCTGCCGGCGTTGACGATCCGCTGGTGAGCTACAACGGAGCCAGCATCAGCATCAACAACGCCCGCTTCCTGCAGAACGATGCGCGCGGCTCGATCGTCTACAGCTCGGATCGCTACGACTCCGCCGCGAGCCGGGTGATCAACACCTATGACGAGTACGGCCAGCCCGGCGCGGGCAACGAAGGGCGGTTCCAGTACACCGGCCAAGTGTGGCTGCCTGAGCTGGGCATGTACTACTACAAAGCCCGCATCTACTCGCCGACGCTGGGGCGGTTCCTCCAAACCGATCCGATTGGGTATGAGGATAACGTCAATCTCTATGGGTATGTCGGACAGGATCCGATTAATGGGGTGGATCCAACGGGACTTTGTGAGATCAGAACCGGTTCGAGGATATGCCAAGAACAGAAGGTTGAACTCACTTTGACTATTGATATGGACCAGGAATTCGAAACTCAGGAGGAAGCTGCAAACGCGTTTGCGCAGCAGAACGAAGATTTGATCCAAGCGACTGAAAACGATGAAGAAGTGTTGGGTCTCGTGTTCAAGAATGAAGAGACTGGGAAATTTCATATATCGAACGCAGGAATTGTTCCTGCGGATTCTTTCGAAGCGGGTATCACTGTCACAAACATGTCGGGCTTCACAGTGTCGGCTGGGGTTCATTCACATCCTTATGGCAGTGCGCTTGGTGAAGGATATAGTAGGCAAGACATCCAGTTCGCGAGGCGGTTTGACTACTTCCTCCGTACCCCGCAGGGTAGGTTTAGGGAAATGACAACTAGGCGGGCAAGGAGAGCTCGACAAGGCGATAGAGGTGCAAACGCTTGCCCGCCCGGGACTGGGGAGATTTGCCTTCCTCCGCTCAGAGGCAATTAGTGTATTGAAGCTTGAGCGAACGCATTCGCAGCTATCGGGGTGTCTATGTCATACAAGCTAACATTTTTGACCGCCTTTTTGCTGGGGCTCTGTCAAGTTTCAGCCGTCAAAGCAGAAACGAGATTGGACCTGTCATTTCTAGAGCCAGACATTTCGATCGCCGCAGGGGAAGGCCCATCTGAGCGAATCTTCACGGCAACGTCAAAAGACGGAGAAATCATTTGGTCAATTAGAATGAAAATGAATGGTAGCGGCGGCTTTGTATTTCCTAGTGACCCAATCGAGTTCTCAAGATCGTTGTGGGTGGGCCTCAGCGCCGATACTCAAAGGAATTTCCTTAGTTCGTATGGTTTGCGGATAGAGCAATCTCCAAACAAGGAGCGCACGACGAGATCAGACCTTCTGGGCTTTGTCGGATTTCTAAGACGCTCAGTGCTTGAAAGCAATTTGTCAGAAGATCAAATTGCGGTTCTGGAGTGCGTGACGGACGGATGGCGTTTGCCCGATGCGGCCCTTTTGGTTGGTGCTCAATCAACGGAAGTTGATGAGAACGAGTTAGTTCGAGGTCGCGACTATCCAGAAGAGTTTAACGAGAGAATGAGTTTGGTTCTAGCTCATCAGGTCACTTATCTCTGCATCGATCAGCACTCGGGCTAACTGAGAAAATGTTCGATCTGTCCAATCGAGGGCCAGTGTCCGGTCTCGAAACAAAGCATGAGGCATTGTCACATTGACTCATACCGCCAAGAGATGTGCCAGGATGGTGTCGATACAGCCAGTCTCATTTGATCGCCTTCGGTTTCCGCCAGAAGTTATACGCCACGCTGTATGGCTCTATGCAAGGTTCACCTTGAGCTACCGCGATGTCGAGGATTTGCTCGCCGAGCGCGGACTTGATGTTTCTCATGAAACCGTGCGGCGATGGTACTTGAAATTCAGCCCGCTCATTGCTCGTAACCTGCGAGGCGCCAGGCGAACGCCTAACCTCAAGGCTCCACCAGCGCTAAAGCGATGTCGGACATTATAAGCGCCACTTCGCCGAATAGGCAATCCTTGATCCAACGCACCGCGCTTGCGTTCATCGACCCGTCAAGTGCATCCAACAGGCTTTGCCCCGGTGTCAGGCGCATCTCCGCATCCCTCCGTGCTATCCCGCCACCAACACTCGGCTCACCCGCCGCTTTCCGCTTCTTCGCTCCAACTGCACAAATGCATTCACGCTCTCACGTACATAGTGCCGAATATCCTCGCGGCTGAGCTTCGACCCAGCCTGCAGCACCAGCAATGACAGCTGCTCGATCGCCCGCTGCGGGGTATCTGCATGGATCGTCGTCATCGAACCAGGATGTCCGCTGTTGACCGCACGCAAGAAGGTGAACGCCTCGACCCCGCGCAGCTCGCCCAGAATGATACGATCAGGCCGCATGCGCAGCGCGGCGATCAGCAGGTCCTCGGCGGTCACTCCCGCCGAAGCGAGGCCCCTGCATAAGGGTCATGATCAGCCGGAGGCAGCGGATCGCGCGGCGATGCTGCTTGCGCAGGCAGTCGCGGCGGCTGCACCGGCGCGGCCCCGGACCCGCCGCCGCCAGCCACAAACCCAGCAGCTATCACCGGCGCACCCAGCAGCACGGCGCATCCCAGCACCACCCGCAGCCCATCGCGCACCGGCAAACGCCCGCCCAGCATCATCACCCCGATCAACGCCACCGCAATCACGCACAGCGCCAGCGCGACCTCGCCCATCAGCAGCCCTTCAATCCAGCGCACAGCATCTGTGGTGGCACTTCCATCAGGTTCAAGCAGCGTTGACTGGATTGAGATTGCCATGCGTAACCGCTTCCCTGCGTTTTCGGATCGGCTTTGAGTGTTCCTACCCTTCTCTCTTGCTTTTTTCCAATGATAATCCAGAGTTGCAGGCTAGGGCTTCGCGAGATTCGATTTGTCTGAAGAATTGAAACGGGACACATTATTTGTGGCGCTGACGCGGCCGCAGATGTTTGCCGGTGTCACTCTTACGTTCTTCGTGATCAATGCGATCCTTTCGCTTGAGCTGTTCCTGATCTTTGGTGCGTGGTGGGTGCTGCTGATTGCACTGGGAGTTCACGCGATCGGGATGATCGCCTGCCTTCATGAGCCGCGCATCTTCGATCTCTGGCTGACGCGGGTGCGCAACTGCCCGCGGGTGAAGAACCACAGGATCTGGAATTGCAATTCCTACCGCCCCTGACGCGTGATCCCAAGGTGATCGCCAATGAAGCGCCTGCTGGCGTTCACCTGCCCTATGCACGGCACATCGATGAGGTGACGGTGCAGACCCGCGACGGGCTGTTGATGCAGACGATCCGGCTTGGCGGCCTGCTGTTCGAGACCGCGGATACGGGCGAGCTCAATTACCGTTCGACGCTTCGCGATGCGATGCTGCGCTCCTTGGGTTCCTCGCGTTTTGCGATCTACCATCATGTCGTCCGCAGGCGAGCTGATGCTGCGCTTTCTCCGGTTACCGCTGATGACTTCTCGGCAAGGCTGGATGAGCGCTGGCAGGCGAAGCTTGAAGGCAGGCAGCTGTTCGTCAACGAGCTGTTCGTGACCATAATCCGCAGGCCGCTGCAGGGCAGGATCGGCATGGCCGATCGGCTGCGTGGCTGGTTTGCGAATACCTCAAGGCGCAACGCCAGTCTGATCGCTGCCGAGAAGCACGCGCTGGACCGTGCAAGGGAGGCTCTGGTCGCATCGCTTGGCGCCTATGACCCGCGCGTCCTCAGCCTCTATGATGCGCCAGGCGGCAGACGCTCGGAACCGCTCGAGTTCCTCTCCTGCCTGTTCAACGCCGACATGCGTCCCGTGGCGCTTCCGCATGGTGATCTGGGTCATTTCATACCGGCGCGGCGGGTGAGCTTTGGTCAGGACTGTGTCGAGCTGGGGCCGACAGGCGACCTGCCGCGCCGGTTCGTCGCATTGGTATCGGTCAAGGACTATCCGGGGGCTACCTTTCCCGGGATGTTCGACGAGCTCTACCGCCTGCCCTTCGAGCTCCATGTCACCCAGAGCTTCGCCTTCGTCGAGCGGGCAGCGGCGCTGGGCCGAATGAACCTTGCGCTGCGGCGGATGCAGGCGGTCGAGGACGAGGCGATCTCGCTGCGCGGAGAACTCGCCGAGGCGAAGGATGAAGTGGCTGCCGGGCGCGCCGGGTTCGGCGAGCATCACACCACGATCGCGGTCCATGCCGATGATCTGGCACGGCTTGAGGGGCAGGTCGCCGAGGTGATCGCGCTGCTGGCCGATCTGGGGATCAATGCGGTGCGCGAGGACATCGCGCTCGAGCCCGCTTTCTGGGCGCAGTTTCCGGGTAACTTCCGTTATATCGGCCGGCGGGGGCTTGTCTCGACCACCAATTTTGCAGGGCTTGCGAGCCTGCACAACTTCCCGGTCGGACGCGCGCAGGGCAATCACTGGGGCGAGGCGGTTACCCTGTTCGAGACCACGGCTGCCGGGCCCTATTTCTTCAATTTCCATCAGAGTGATCTTGGCAACTTCACCGTCATCGGCCCTTCGGGTTCGGGCAAGACCGTGGTGCTCAATTTCCTGCTGGCGCAGGCTCGCCGCTTTGCCCCACGCATCATCTTCTTCGACAAGGACCGCGGCGCCGAACTCTTCATTCGCGCGATCGGCGGGCGATATGACCGTCTTGATCCCGGCGCTCCTTCCGGCCTCAACCCGCTCCAGCTCGAGGATACGCCTGCAAACCGCCAGTTCCTGATCGACTGGGTTGCGCTCCTGGCAGGAGGTGCAAGCACCGCCGAGCTTGATCAGGTTCGCGATGCGCTGGACACCAGCTTTGCCCAGCCCCGGCATCGCCGTCGCCTGCGCCATCTGGTCGAGCTGTTTCGCGGCTCGGCGCGGCCCGAGCCGGACGATCTCTATGCCCGCCTGCGGCCCTAGTGGGGTGAGGGCGAGCGCGCATGGCTGTTCGACAATGAACGCGATCTCACCGATCCTGGTGCCGATACGGTCGGGTTCGACATGACCGCAATCCTCGATGATCCGGTGGCCCGCACCCCTGCCATGTTCTATTTCTTCCAGCGGGTCGAGGAGCGGCTCGACGGGTCCCCGTCGATCATCGTCATCGATGAGGGCTGGAAGGCGCTTGATGACGATGTCTTTGTGCGCCGCATAAAGGACTGGGAGAAGACCATCCGCAAGAGGAACGGCGTGGTCGGCTTTGCGACCCAGAGCGCGTCCGATGCACTCGAGAGCAAGATTGCAAGCGCAATCATCGAGCAGGCCGCCACCCAGATATTCATGATCAACCCCAGAGCGCGCGCCGAGGACTATATCAATGGCTTCGGGCTCAGCCGCCACGAGTTCGATCTCATCCGCACGCTGCCTGACAGCTCGCACTGTTTCCTGATCAAGCATGGCCGCGACAGCGTGGTTGCGAGACTGGACCTGTCCGGTGAAAGCGAGCTGCTCACCATTCTCTCGGGCCGCGAGAGCACGGTGCGGTTGTTTGACAGGCTGGTCACCCAGACCGGACCTGATCCTGCCAACTGGCTCCACCGCCTCATCGAGGAGGCGGCGTGATGGCGTGCCCGGCGATCATGACCGGTGAGCAGTTCCTGTCGCGCAGTCTCGCACATATCGACTGTCAGGCGCAGATCATCGGCAGCTATGGCTACCAGGCGCTGGGCGAGCCCGGGTCACCGGCCTCGCTGCTTGTTGCAGGCCTGCTGACCCTGTTCATCGCCTTCTTCGGCATAAGGCTGATGTTCGGCCCGGGACCGGGCCCGCGCGATGCGGTGTTTGATGTCATAAAGATCGGGATCGTGCTGACGCTCGCCTTTTCCTGGCCTGGTTTTCGCACGGTGGTCTATGATACAACGCTCAAGGGGCCCGCTGAGATTGCGAACGCGATCCAGACAGGCAGCGGCAATGGAAGCTCTGCCGGCTTTGCCGAGCGGTTGCAGCAGGCTGACAATGCGCTCGTCTCGCTCACTGCCATCGGTTCGGGACGCAATGCCGCAGCCCTGATCGAGGGTGAGGGTGCTGGCAGCAGCTTTCGTTCAGCAGCGATCGAGGATGACACAGGTTTCGGGACTGCGCGCGTGCTCTGGCTGTCCGGGATTATCGGCACGCTTGGCCTATTGAGGATCGGGGCAGGTCTGCTGCTCGCGCTTGCGCCCGTAGTGGCAGGCCTGTGGTTCTTTACCCAGTCGCGCGGCATCTTTGCTGGCTGGCTGAAGGGCCTTGTGTTCACCTTTGCAGGATCGATCGGGGCAACGATCGTGCTGGCGGTCGAGCTTGCGATCCTTGAACCCTTGCTGGCTGATGCACTGCAGGTGAGGGGCCTTGGCTATGCGGCCCCTGCTGCCCCCACCGAACTGCTTGCGATCACGCTGGCCTTCACAATCGTGCAACTCGCCATGCTGTGGCTGATGGCCCGGATCGTCTTTTATCGCGGTTGGCTGACCTTGCCCGAGCTGCCTGCAGAGTGGCGGCCATGGAATACCGTTCAGCTACGCGAGGACTATCGGCAGCCGACAGTCGAGGCGCAGATCCTGCGTGCCGAACGGATCAGCAGCGCCGTCGAGAGCAGCCTGCGCCGCGAGCGGCTGATCACCAGCGGAAGGATCACCCGCACCGGTGATACCGGCGGGGGCTCTGGCCAGCCCGGGGAGTCGGCACATTCATCCGGTCCGCGCCTTGGCAGTTCCTATCGCCGCGCAGGGCTCAGGGCCTCGCGCTCTGCCCGCATGCGGGAGAGCCGCTCATGAATGCCAAGCCCGATATCGATCTGGCTGATGCTTCTGACGATGATTTTCGCGATCTGCCGGTCGCCGCGAGCTGGGCGACAAGCGTGACAGAGGACCTCGAACGCTCGAACCGGCGCGCATGGCTGGTTGCCATCATCGCCGCGATCATCGCGCTGCTGGAAGCGCTGGCGCTGGTGTTTCTCGTGCCGCTCAAAACCGTTGAACCCTACACGCTGCTGGTCGACCGCCAGACCGGCAATGTCGAGACGCTCGCACCGCTTGATGCGCAGGTTATTGCGCCCGATGCCGCGCTCACCCGTTCGCTGCTGGTCCAGTATGTGATCGCGCGTGAGAGTTTCACCATGGATACGCTGCAGGATGACTATCGCCGGGTCTCGTTGTGGTCCGATGGACCGACAGGCGAGCGCTACCGACGGGAGATGGATGCAGGCAGTCCTTCCTCGCCGCTTGCCTTCATGCCGCGCGGCGGCGTCATACGCACTGAGGTAAGGAGCGTCTCAGGCCTCGCTGAGGGGCGTTCGATGGTGCGTTTTACCACCGTTCAGATCGACAGGAACGGGCGCGCGCAGCCTGAGCAGTACTGGGTTGCGATCATCAGCTACACCTTCTCGGGCGCTGCGATGAGCGAGGCTGACCGTTATGTGAACCCGCTGGGGTTCCAGGTGACCGGCTACCGCCGTGACGCCGAGACCCTGCCAGAGGAGGGGATCGTCAACGGTGTCAGGCTTCCCTCGCAGGACGAGGGTGGGGGGCAGCCATGAGAATGTGCGCGGTCCTGGGCCTTGCACTTGCATTCTCGTTGCCGGTCTCGGCGCAGGTGTTCCCGACCCCGGGTTCCGAGACCCCAAGGATCCAGAGCGTGCAATGGCAGGAAGGCGGGGCGATCGTGCTCACTGCCATGCCGCAGACCACGCTCACCGTCATGCTTGAACCGGGTGAGACCATCCGCCGCGCGACACTCAGCGGAAGCCGGGCATGGGATGTTGCGGTCTCGGCCGAGGCAGATAGCTTTCAGGTAACCCCCGAGGCAGGGGCCGCGCCAGCCAGCCTTCTCGTTGAAACCGGCAGGCGAACCTATGAGTTCAGCCTCGAGACCGGACAGGGTCTGATGGCAGCCTATCTTGTCCGCCTCGAATACGGCCCCTCGATCGTGGAGGCTGAGGAGAGCGAGGACGCCGAGGCTGTCACCGGGCTCGCCTGGTCCTACCGCCTGCGCGGAGACCGCGAGGTGAGACCCTTGTCGGTGCGCGACAATGGCGAGAAGACCGTGATCACCTATGCCCCGGGGCAGGCGCTGCCGGCGGTCTTCGCGATCGGTCCGACGGGAGATGAGGAGGTGGTTGATGGCTACATGCGCGGCGATACCTTCGTCATCGACCGGGTTCATGAGGAACTGGTGTTCCGGATCGACCGCGAGAAGGCTACTGCAAGGCGCGGCCGGCGCGAGGAGGGCGCACAATGAGCACGGACGCTGCCAGCAACAGCCTTGCCGGTGATATCCGCCCGGTCATTGCCACCGGAGCGCGTGGAGAGTGGGGCGTCTGGGTGTTTGGCATCGTGCTGCTTCTGGGTGGGTTCATGCTCTACAGCGCACTGAGCGCATCGGAAGAGAGTGCCGAGGTGCCGGCGGTGTTCGCGCCGCAGGATGATGGCCGCGCGCTCATTGCCTCGCCGCCCGCTCTGCGCATGCCGGAGCGCTTCAGCAATACCTCAGGCGCCGATGAGGAATCCGAGCCACAGGCTCCCGCAGCTCCCGCGGCTGCACCCCAGCGGCTTGCGCCCGCGCTGCTTCAGCCGATAGCCCCGGCCTTTGCGCAGCTCCCTCCGGTACCCCGTCTCGCTGATCCGGCTTCGCGGCAACTGACGGCAGCGCCAGAGGACGCCGCGCCGCGGGTCGTGTTCGATGCCAGTGCCACTTCCGGTGCAAGAGCGCCTGCGGCTGCATCGGGCGCAGCGCGGGGCGAAAGCCCGGAGCGGGTGCTTGCCTCTCGCCTTGCCAATCCCTCGCGCACCATCCCGCAGGGCACCGTCATCCAGGCCGTGCTTGAGACCGCGCTCGATTCCACGCGGGCAGGCGGCGTGCGCGCGCTGGTCCAGCGCGATGTATCCAGCTTTGACGGGACGCGGGTGCTGATCCCGCGCGGAAGCCGTCTCTACGGTGAATATGAGGCCAACCTCCAGGCCGGGCAGAACCGCGCGCTGGTCCAGTGGACCCGGCTGATCCGCCCGGACGGAGTGACCATCGCGCTCGATTCCCCGTCCTCCGATCCGCTGGGCCGCGCCGGGATCCGCGGGCGGGTCGATACCAAGTTCCTGCAGCGCTTTGGCGGAGCCCTCCTGCAATCGGTGCTCGATATCGGGGTGGGCGTTGCCGTCAACGAGGCCAGCAACGGAGTGATCGTCGCGCTGCCCGGCAGCACCCAGAATGTGCAGGTGCGCCAGCCTGACGCCGTCCAGCCCACCCTCAAGGTCCGCCATGGCACCAGCGTCTCGGTATTTGTGGCACGCGATCTCGACTTCTCGAGTGTGGATCGTTGAGGTGATGCTGTGACCACCACTCAAGCCGGATACTACCTCGACAGCTTCCTTGCACCGCTCGCCCCCGTGCTGGGGCGCAAGGATGTCACCGACATCTGGATCAACCGCCCCGGCGAGGTCTGGACCGAGAGCATAGGTGGCGGGATCGAGCGAATCGAGGAGCCCGGACTTGACCTCAAGCTGCTCGAACGGCTTGCCCGGCAGATCGCGGCCTATTCCTCGCAAGGGATCAGCCGCGCGCAGCCGCTGCTTGCCGCCACCCTGCCCGATGGATCGAGGGTCCAGATCGCCGCGCCGCCCGCGACGCGCGAAGGCTATGCCTTTGCCCTGCGCAAGCATGTATCGGCAGACCTCTCGCTGAGGGACTGGGAGGATGCAGGCGCGTTCGACGAGGCGGCCCACGGCGAGATGCAGATCGCGAACGAGCGGCAGTTCCGCGCGCTCGCAGGGCGCGAGGCGGCGGCCGTGCTGCGTGAGGCCGTGATCGCACGGCGCAACATCCTCATCTCGGGTGGGACGTCTACGGGCAAGACCACTTTCCTCAACGCGCTGCTTGCCGAGGTGCCGCAGGACGAGCGGCTTGTCCTGATCGAGGATACCGCCGAGCTCCACCTCACCCATCCCAATGCCGTGGGCCTGCTCGCCGCGCGCGGGGAGCTGAGCGAGGCGCGCATCACTGCCGAGGACCTGCTGATCGCTGCGCTGCGCATGCGCCCGGATCGCATCATCCTTGGTGAGCTGCGCGGGATTGAGGCGTTCACCTTCCTGCGTGCTGTCAACACCGGGCATCCCGGATCGATGACCACCATCCACGCCGACACGCCCCAGCGCGCGATCGAGCAGCTCGCGCTCCTCGTGCTGCAGGCCGGATCGAAGCTCAGCCGCGACGATGTGCGGCACTATGTGCGCGAGAGCGTCGATGTGTTCGTGCAGCTTGAACGCCGCAGCGGCACCCGCCGGGTGAGCCAGGTGCTGGCGGCAGGGTAAAGGGGAGTCGTCGGCAATATGCGAGCTAGTCTGTTCGAGACGCAAGCGGAGTCCGGGATTGGCACGTCAATCGATTGGGTGGAAGCGCTGGTGCTTGGCGAAATCGCGACCGCGATGGCGATTGTGGCGGTGGCGACAATCGGGTTCATGATGCTGACTGGACGCGTGCGGATGGCCGGAAGTTTTCGGGTAATTCTGGGCTGCTTTGTGCTGTTCGGGGCTTCCTCGATTGCCGCGGCGCTGATGGGCAGCGTTGGCGAATCCAGGCAACCTGTTCAAGCTGCGTTCGATCGCGAGGAAATGCAGCCTCGAGAGGAGTTGCCGCCTTCAGAGCACAGTCCGTATTCGCGAGCGTCGATTAGAACTGACGAGTAGTAAGCTCCGCAGGTTTTCAAAAGTCAAATAAAACCGGCGCGAGCCATGAGAGGCGTTAACTGCGGTCTCGACCAATAAAATGCTGATTGAATTATTCGAGCAACATTTCGCAAAAAAGGCGACCGATGGATAGGTGATGTTCTCAAAACACTCCCGAATGCAGATTTTGGCAAATTGGTGATGATCAAATGTCACAATTTACAAACGAACTCGTGAACCTCTCCATCTTTGTAAATCCGTGCTGCCACGGCTCTTAAATCATTGGATTCGCCGTCCAGAAGATTGATCCTGACAATTTTCATATCACCTCGGCGAAAAACTTCCGGCACAGACATGACCAGTCCGAGAATTTCCACATCAGGAGCAAGAGAGGTCGCAGCAGCACGCGCAGCCTCCTGGTCAACAATTGCGATTTCATCGTTGCTAGGCATAGCATCATAACAGTTGAAATCCATCTCAATTCCCTTTTTAATCTCGATAAAAGATCTCCACTTGGCCACTTGGCAGAATTCGAAAGCAAACACCTTTTCTGTTGCAGAGTGTAAAGCCAATTTTAGGAGGAGCCCGATTTGCCGGATTAAGCCGTTGGATAAAGACGCGTCGATTGCAGACTCTTTCCTCATCCCGACACTCCCTTATCATTCTTCGTGAGTCCTCGGGTCCAAAACTGCGTTGGGACAAGCAAATATAAACGTATTCAACGCATTGAGGGTCCCGTGGAAACCTAAGCGGCGCCGGTATATCGTTCGCTAATATGAACTCGGGGGGACGTTGGCGCGTCACGACAATCTCATTTTCCTTATTATTTTGCTGCCATGGGTCACCTGGCAGTGTCAAAAAATCAGAAATATTGGCGGGCGTTACGCCGCTAGCTTTCGGAGCGGACACAACGATAGCTCCGCCTGACACTCCATCACCTCCACCGCCACTTCCGCCGAGAGTCGCATCAGGAGTGTAGCAATACGTGTCGTCGGGGCATGTATCATAATTAGGGCTCTCGCCTGCATATAGTGCATTGCAATCATAGCTCTCATCTCGCTCAATTCGAGAACCCGTGCATTTCTTCAGCCCCGTCGGATCAACTCCATTAACCGCATCATTCCCCACATACCCATACATATTGAGCCCATCGCCATATCCGATCGGATCAGTTTGCATGAACCGCCCGAGCCCCGGGGAGTATGCACGCGCCTTGTAGTGATACAAGCCGATTTCGGGAATGAAGATCTGCCCGGTGTAGCGGAACCTGCCGATGTTCTGCGCCGCGCCCGCAAAGCCGGGCATGCCGAACTCGTCATAGGCATTGATCGTCTCCAGCCCGCCGCTCCGGTTGAAGCTGGCCACGATCGACCCAAGCCTGTCGGCGTAGAGATACTCGGCGGCAGTGTGATCCGCATTGGAGCCCGGATAGGCAATCGCCGGATCATCGCCTCAAAGGCGAGGGTTCTTCGAGGTGCCCAATTGGTTCAATCTGCTCGAACGCCTCTTCAACAAACTCACGAACTGGCGGCGCGTCGCCACCCGCTACGTCAAAGCCAAAGAATCCTACCTCGGCTTTGTCGCGCTCGCATCAGTCAAACTCTGCATACGCTTTGTCCACGAAACCTAGTCTTTCATATCTTTTCTTCGGATTTGGCATTGCCGTCAGTGGCATCTTGCCCAAACGACTTTTCCCCACAAACGGGGCAGGGATCGATCACAAAAGGGAGTTGAATTTTATACCATCTGTTGGCGCTACCATGCCCACAAGGCCGCCTTCTAAATAGAAAATATAGATAAATCAAAAACAAACAAATTGAGGCACTGATGTGAACAAAATTCCATACACTTAGCGGTCGATTAAGGGAGAAAAATGCTGTCGCGCTCAAATTAAGAGTCAAGAATAACTTGAAATTCTCTAGTAAAATAGGGTGTTCTTTTATAAAAGTCTGGATAGTTAGCATCTGGGGCCTCTTGGAATTGGGGCTCCCGTATAGGTTCCCTGTATAAGATTTGCTTTAAAGCCGGCGTCAGGGCCTACTGATAAAGAACTGCCAATTACTTCGCTTCGATCGTTTTGGATTGCTCCTGCTCCAACAATGAATGCCGCTTCGATAGACGTAGTACCTTCGGCGTAGAAATCTTCCCAGCTACCAAATCTTTGTACTTGACTATCGATACCTCCGGCCAGACCAAATCCTAATCCACCATCCACGTACAACCTCGTTTTGCCATAGTTATCTACTGCGATACCTATACCTACAGAGCCGCCTGCCACTAAATAAGCATCAAACTCAAAACCAAAAGTAGTGACTGAAGTTACTGAACAGGGCAGCGTATTTTGCGGCCTTGCGGGGGATCCGCCCACCTGACGCCGTTGCCAAGCCCGCGCACCGCTTACAATAATCGCACCTGCCCCAAAAACCCCACCTCCTCGGCCACCGCCACTGAAGCCTCCAACTCCTGAAATGTCGCCTCCAAATACTATTCCAGAAACACTCCCTCCACCTTCACCGATAACGGTGATGCCGGTCGTACGCTTATAGCATAGGCCATCAGAACCTTTGTTTTCACCTTTGCCACAATTCCCGTCTTCATCTGGTTTTTTGCCTGACAATCCAAGTGGATCGATAAGATTTTGAGGATCATTCCCAACATACCCATACATATTGAGCCCATCGCCATATCCGATCGGGTCGGTCTGCATGAACCGCCCGAGCCCCGGCGAGTATGCACGCGCCTTGTAGTGATACAAGCCGATCTCTGGAATGAAAATCTGCCCGGTATAGCGGAACCTGCCGCTGTTCTGCGCCCCGCCCGCTGAGCCGGGCATCCCGAACTCGTCATAGGTGTTGATCGTCTCCAGCCCGCCGCTCCGGTTGAAGCTGGCCACGATCGAACCAAGCCTGTCGGCGTAGAGATATTCGGCAACGGTGTGATCCGCATTGGAGCCCGGATAGGCAATCGCAGGATCATCGCCGCCTGACACCCCGTGGACATAGCGGTCAAGCATGGCGCCTGCGCTGTTGTATTCCGCGATCAGATCGTTCCCGTCATACAGCAGCCGCTCGATCGTACCGCTGCTGAAGTCATAGATCTGATAGAGCCGGCCGAGCGGGTCATATTGCAGGGTGGTTGTTCCTGATCCCTGGACCACCGAGAGCTGGTTCCGGGTATTGTAGGTATAGGTCGTCACCCCGTCCGACGTAAGGTTGCTGTTTGCGTCATAGGTGAATGCGGTGCTGTCAACGCTGGCATAGCGGTTGAGGCCGTCGGGCGTATAATCGACATCCGTGCTGGCCGCAGGCTGGTTGTCCCACACATAGAGCTGGTTGCTGACCTGCTCGCTCGTCGCCTGTGCGGCTGCATTCAGCGTATACTGGCGGGTAACATCATAGCTGCTGCTGGTATGGTCGGTGAACGTGCTGAGGTACCGACCCGCCGCATCGTAGGTATAGGTCTCATCAGGAGCGCTGCTCGCGCGAGCGGTGCTGGCAAGGCGACCGCTGTTGCTGAACGCGTTGGTGACAAGGGTGACGTTGCTGTCATCCCTGATCGAGGTGTTTCTGCCGAGAGTGTCGTAAAGATAGGTCCAGTACGCACCGTCAGGATGCGTGACCCTCGTTCGCCGTCCCGCGCTGTCATAGAGATAGGACAAGGTCCGCGTGGCACCTCCCATGATCTGGGATGTCGACGCCGGGCGCCCATGGGCATCTAGACTGAACGTGACCCGGTCCCCGGAAGTCCCGAAGTTCCCATTGTCGAACCGTGCCTCGACAAGGCCACCGAGCAGGTCATAATCGTAGTGGACGTCGCGCGTATAGGTTGAAGCAAGCCCGGAACGGGTCGGGACGTCCATATGCGTCAGACGGTTGAGCTTGTCATAGGTGAAGTGGAAGGTCTCGCCGGCCCGGGTGCGCTGTGTCAGGACATTGCCGGCTTTATCGAAGGTGAGCTCCACTCGATCCGAAGAGAGCGAGACCCCGGGGGTCGTCGGGCTCGGGAAATGGGTCTTCCACTGACGGTCATGCCCGTCGTAGAAATAGGTCGTGCGGTTGTCCTCGGCATCCTCGACCCAGGCAAGCGTACCATTGGGGTTGTAGGACATCTCTGCGCTGACCTGCTCGATGCTGGTGTCGACAGCCGATCTGACCTGCGTTACGCGGTCAGCCGCATCATAGATGCGGCGAGTGATCCGGTCCTCGAAACCCGAGGTCGCGGTCATGGCATCGCACGCGCTGGCAGGCAGTATCGTCGAGGTGCTGGTGACGTTCATGCGCAGCGCTGTGCAGTCTGGACGACCCGCATTGTCATACCCATATTGCACCAGCGAATAGCGGGTATTTCCATCGACTGAAATCTGGGAGGCCGTCTCAGGCCGGCCAAAGGCATCGAAGGTGTTCTCGACGACCGTATCGACCGTCATCGCCGCCAGATTCGCTTCTGTGGGTCCTGTTGTATAGCCGTTTTCGGTGAGGGTTATCTGGCCGTCCTTGTTGTAGGTCAGCCGTGTTGCAAGCCGTTGCAGCGCGCCTGCCCCGTCCGGATCGGGCGATATCATCCCGACGATCTGACCAGCGGCATCATAGTGATAGGTGGTGGTGTCACCGGTGCCACCAAGCGGGCCATCAACAGTCGCGACGTTTCCGAGTTCATTATAGGTGAACTGGGTGGTCATGACATGTGTGGAGTTTCCTGCCTGGCGCCGTGCCTGACGCACCTGGAGATTGTGTGCTCCGGTGTTGGTGTAGTAGAAAAGCGTCTTGAATTCGTTGGCATTGCCAGTGCAGGCGTTGGCGATGCGGCATTGTGTTGTCCCGGTCGGCACGCGGATGTAGTCACCATCGACCAGAACCCCTGAGGGATTGTAGAACTTGGCCCGATAATTCGCGTAGGTAATGTCGGTTCTTGGTCTGGGGTCGCCCGGATTGGGGGCGGGAGCCTCGACGCGGGTAAGTACACCGTATGTCGCATCCCAGGTGTAGTTGGTGACATTCCCGTTCGGGTCGGTCGTGCTGGTGGGCAGGTTGCAGGTTACAGGATTGGAGCAATTCGCCGGATAGGCCGTGCTCGTGACGATATTGTTGGCCGCAACGTTCGACTTGTCGATCAGCGTAGTCTGCGTCAGGTTTCCGCGGGAGTCATAGGTATACTCTACCCGGTTGCCCTCAGGAGCCTGAACTGCCTCAAGCCTGCCACTCGTGTCATACTCAAACAGGGTAACTTCGTTATACGCATTGTTAACGTAAGTGACGTTCTGCTGGTTCATATCGGTCGCTGTGGCACGAAATCTGCCCAAAGAATCGTTCGAATTCGATGTGAGATGTCCAGCGAGAACATCCCATGTGTAAGTACGGGTATAAGTGCCCTGATGGACTACTGAGGACACTCGGTCGTCAGTGCCGTAGTTGTACACCACGCTGTAGTCGTTGGATGCCGCGGTATCCTCGGGACGCTTGATCCCCGTAAGGCGATCCGAGGAGTCAAACCGGAACACAGTCTGGCGTGCGAGAACGTCTGTGACGATCTCGGTCTGCTGTCCTCCACTATCGATTGCGGGGACGAACCCCAGAGATGGCCAATCCTCGGAGAAACTGCACTCGGCAATCTGGACCGGATTGC
Organism: Erythrobacter aurantius; assembly: GCF_023823125.1. Classification (NCBI taxonomy): domain Bacteria; kingdom Pseudomonadati; phylum Pseudomonadota; class Alphaproteobacteria; order Sphingomonadales; family Erythrobacteraceae; genus Erythrobacter; species Erythrobacter aurantius. Next base: position 883,301 of record NZ_CP090949.1, read on the forward strand.
AGTCGTCAACTGCATTGTTGATCGCAGTCACCTTGGTGAAGCGATACCAGTCGTCCACCGTGGATGCACTCGGCGATGTGGCTTGTGCGTATCGGTACCGAAGCTGATATCCCAGACTGTTGGTTACAGACTGCAGACGGACCACGTGAATGGTGTTCGAAAAGAGCGTGTATGAGTCATTGACGTAATGGAGTGTCGTCTTGTGGCCATCAGGACGGGTGATTGTTTCTGCGAGCGCATCAACGGCCCCGTAATAGCTTTCGCCATTGGCTACGTAGGACTCCCTGAATTCAATTTCGGTGCCGTCGCGCATGGTCAGGATGTGCGTTCCGGTCGTAAAATTGGTGGCGATTGTTTCGCCAGTGCCCTGTGCGGAGACATAGGTCCCGCCGACCAGATTGAAGGTCATACGGCTGCCACCAATGTTGACCGCAGCCGTCGGAGCACCTGAAGTGATTTCGGCAGAAATCATGTAGTTGTGACGCCACCCGTTGGCTACACGGGTTCTGACATGAGCCAGACCGTTCGCGCCGCCAATCGAGACGCTCGACGCAGGGATCACCACTTGGCCGGTGCTCATGTCGACACCGTGCTCATCAACCGGCGAGCGGATGCCCGGATCATCAATTGTTATGCTTTGCGCAGCGACCGGAGTTGCCACAAGCATTGCCGGGGCAACTGCTGCTGCGGTAGAAAGAAAAAGATGCCTGGACTTCATGGCGGACCTCTGACTGAAAAACTCTTGCCTGACCTGTCGAACTGCCGCGTCGGGTTATTCCCTCAACGGTTCCCTGTCGGTCTCGCGCCGCCACTCACCGGCAAGGAGCTCCGCGTTTGCGCATAGCGCTGCCGGTCGCTCGCCAAGGGCGCGTTCAAGCTGGTTCTGCACGGCCTCGTTGCCTGTCGCCGCAAGGGTGCACATCCTGTTGCGGAACCGCATGATCTGGCCTCGATTGCTCAGCCCGGCGCCCTCGCAATCGACCTGCTCAAAACCCTTGGCCTCGAGGCCGCGAACCGAGCGCGGCATCACTACGATCCGGGAGGTCGTTCCCTGTGGGCCTTGTGCTGCCAACCCATCATTATCTGCTGACCGGGCGAGGCATACTGGCTGTACTTCGGCCTTCCCTCGAGCTTCGTCCTGACTACCGGATTGTGCCCACGTTGCAGCTGGCGCCAAGAGCACCGCGCACATGAATGCGGAACTGATCTTCGTTGTATGAAAGGTCTTCATTTGTGCTCCTCGAGAAGGACGCAGGTTGTCGGGATGTTCGCCGGCGCTGCTCACTAGAGTGGGGGTGGCCCGCCCCCGCCGCCGCACATCGCTGTCGAGACAGTCAGTAATGCCGCGTCTGTTGCTCCTGAAGGATCGCTCAGCACGTAAGTGAACGAGGAGATGTCGAACGCTGGGCCGAAATAGACTTCGACTATTGATCCGCTGAACACGGTAGCTGTCCCACCGCCCGAATTCTTGACCACCGAAACAACGGTCAGGGGGGTGTCGCCATCCGGGTCGCTGTCGTTCGCAGTAACGTTCACGAATTGCGATGCGTAGCAGGTCCCGCTGACAGAATCGTTCACTGCATTCGGAGGATTATTTGAAGGCGGCGGCGGAGGAGGAGGCGGCGGCGGAGGCGGAGGTGGAGGCGGGGGAGGAGGCGGAGGCGATCCACTTGAACAGGCTGGGACTGACCCATCGTTCCGGGTCATCATCCCGGTTCGGTTACCCATAGCATCATAGCAGACAGTCCGGGTGTCCCCATTATTGGCACCGCCACTGACCTCGGTAGTGATCAGTCTTCCAAGGGCATCATAATCAAATACCTCGGTTTCTGATTGTGCCTGAACAGCAGAATGCAGAGACAGAGCAAGCGTGCCCAGACTGATCGAATGAAAAAGCCGGTTGCGATACAAGACCTGTTCCCTTCAGCACTGTTTCGACAAAAAGTGACAAGGCTTTTTGACCTAATCGTTCTCAACTAATAGGGATTTTTCTGAGATCGATTGTCAAGCGAGTGAATTGGAGGTCTATCTATTTCGAACCAACGGGTCCCGGTTTTCTGCGGTATCGGGCAAGTTGCCCTACAGAAAAAATGAAGGTGCGCCTGAACGCAGATTTGAGCGGATCTGCACCACCGGACGCACCAACATCTTGGGCAAATCGGACAAATATCCCGAATCACCAAAATCTCTCGGCTGCGATTCGCCCGCGCTACCCGCTCCGCAATCGCGGCAGCACAGGCTCGCCGCCGGTATCCTCGCAGACGCGCTCGAAGTGCTTGAGCGAACGGTAGCCAAGCAGACGGAGCGCAGGCCCGAACAACATGTTCGCGCTGCGATACTGCTGTTTGGAGCGCATTGTCGGGGCTTCAAATGTCCGCTCAAACCAATCGCGTTCGCCAGACACGATGGCCTCGAGGCGCGGCAGCCGCATCATCATCAGTGGGCCGCTCGCCGCGTTCAGGTCATGCGACACTTGCCAGCGCGCCGGCAGATCGCGGTCGATGAGTGCCATCAGGCCGAGCCAAAGCTTCCACACCAGCGCAGGAGCGTCGGTGCTGATGGCAAGCGCCATCTGCACCGAAGTAGTCATGGATATCGGAAAGCCACGCTCAGACCCACGACGACTTCCTTGCAAGTTGCTGCCCCGCAACTTTCTCGAAATGCGCCAGCGATCTGTATCCCAGCTTTACCAGAGCTGGTTTCATGATCGTGTTGACGATCCGGTACGTCTCCCGGTCGCGGATCTTGTACTCGGGCGGTTCCAGCGCATTGACCTTGCGGGCTGCTTCTTCTGCACGACGCCGCAAGGTGCGCAGCGGCATGTTGAGGTTGGCCAGCTCATGACTGTCGGCTCTGGGCGCAATCTGCCAGCGAAGCGGAAGCTGCGCATCATTGAACCGCCACATGAGTTCCCAGAATGATAGTCTGGCGATCGTACCAGGCTTTGAGGTCTTCACACGAAGCATATCGCGAAGGAACATCAGATCCCTCTGGGCTTCGATATACTCAAAGTGGCGAACATCCTTGACGGATAATGGTCCTCTAACCCGGGCGATGCGTTGGGCGTGGTCTATCAGGATGTCGTCCGGATGAGGCCAGGGCAGGCCTGGCTCCTCATTGCCCTCAGCGGCGGCCTTCGACCAGGCCTTCTCCTGCTTCTTCTTGAGATCGACGAGCTGCTGAAACCAAGCTGCGTCGATCCTTGCTCTTTCCTGGGCAGCCTTCTCGGCTGCCTCGGCATTGGCGCGCTCGGACGCCTCCTGGCTCGACTGCGCCTTCTCAATCAGTCTGTTCATCTCGCGTATCGCAGCCTGATTGCCACTCATCGCCTGCTTGAACAGATTCATCAATACAGCTTCCATCTTGCTCACCGAGGTGGGCTTGCCGCCAAGGGTAAGCGTCACTTTCTCGCGGAGAAGTTTACTGAGCAGCGTCTGGAACTCGGTCATGCCAGCTTGCGGTTCGCGGATGACTGTCTTCTTCCCTGATCCTTTCGGCCGCCCTTTGGGATTGCCCGACTTGCCTTTGGGCCATCTCGTCCACCACGGAGTGTTGCCAAAACCAACGCCCTTATCGTTGTTGCCCTTCCCCAGATCAGCCATGAGCCTGCTCCTCTTCGAGAACAGCAAGAGCCTTGCCGCTGGTCATGTTGGTGGCACTGCGTCCGGTGTATGCCTCCCAGCGGCGGACGATGGTGTCGCAGTAGAGTGGATCGTATTCGACAAGGCGCGCCCTGCGCCCGGTTTTCTGCGCTGCGATCACTGTCGAACCCGAGCCACCGAAACAATCGAGCACGATCTCGCCGCGGCGCGAGCAGTCGAGGATCGCATCGGCCACCAGCGCAACCGGCTTGACCGTAGGGTGCATCGTCAGCTCCTCTGCCCGGTTGCGGCCGATCGAGGAGATCCCTGCGTGGTCCCAGACATTGGTGCGGTAACGCCCCGTATCGCCGAGCCCGAAGGTGTTGGTGTGCTCTGCGGTGCCATGCTTGAACACGAAGATCAGCTCGTGCTTCGAGCGATAGAAGGTGCCCATGCCGCCATTGGTCTTGTTCCAGACTACAAGGTTCCTGAGATCGGTGAACACCTTGTCTCCTGCTGCAAGCAGCTCGCGCATGTGGCGCCAGTCCATGCAGACAAAGGCAATCGCACCGTCACGCATGACGCTGGCGGCATTGCCAAGCGTCACTTCGAGGAAGCGCGTGAACTCGTCCTCGCTCATCTCGCCGCTGGCAAAGGCAAACTCGCGGTGCCTGATCCCTCCCTTGCCACAGACATGACCGTCGATCTTCACGTTATAGGGCGGGTCGGTGAACACCAGATCAGCGCTTGCACCGTCCATCAGCGCCCCGATATCGGCCGGATCACGCGCATCGCCGCAGATCAGCCGATGCTCTCCCAGCAGCCAGATGTCGCCGCGCTGCGATACCGGTATTGCTGCAGGCTCGGGGATCCGGTCCTCGGCTGCATCGCGCGCGTCCAGCCTTGCCTCGCGCGCAGCTTCAAGTGTCAGGTCGATCTCGGCAAGGCTGAACCCGGTAAGCCCGATATCGAAATCAAGATCGATCAGCTCCTGCATCTCGATCGCAAGGATCTCGGGATCCCAGCCCGCATTGAGGGCAAGCTTGTTGTCCGCGAGCATATAGGCCCGTTGCTCTGCCGGGCTCATGTGCGAGAGTGTGATGGTGGGTACGCTGGTAAGGCCCAGCAGCCGTGCTGCCTCGACCCGGCCATGGCCGGCAATAATCAGGTTGTCGTCATCGACCAGCACCGGGTTCGTGAACCCGAACCGTTCGATGCTGTCAGCAATCTGCCTTATCTGCTTGCGGGAATGGGTGCGCGCATTGCGCGGGGACGGGGTTAGCTTTGCTATCGGTTGTTGGGCAATCGCTTGCGCAAACCGGCATCCGGTACTTTCCATGGGACTTCTCCATAATTTGCAACTTGTCTGTTCAAGTCAGTCTCAGTCACTGGTTCAGTCCTCCTTTTGGTGAGCGCCCATTATGCCTCAGCAAGGCAAACCGCGTGAGCCCCGGTCCGTTCTTGCGCGCCGATAGCTGTGGAGACTTGTGGATATTGCTCACTTTGCGTTCCTCGGCATGTGACGAACCCGTTTCCTCCAGCACCCGCATCCTCCAGCAACAGCAATCCGCGCGTACATATTGCGGGGATGGAGAAAGCTCCGCGATCAGCACCTCGACAAGTGCGCGCACATACAGCTTCCGATTGTAGCGTTCGGCATGCTGCCGAACTGAGCGCGCTGCGATCACACGGCGCAGAAGTATTTTCAGGCATGTTGGACATTACCGATCTCCTCAGGACCGTCTCGCGACAGTCGCATTGGAAGGGGTGAACGGTTCTTCGCTTTCTTGCGCCCCGGAACGCGTTCCGGGGCAACGCCAAATCCTGGTGGGATACCGTCGGTGCTACGGGCTGCGGATTGGACCGCTCGGCAGGTTCCGGACTTGCGATGCGGCGAGCGTTCAGCGATCTGTCCTGCACTCCTGTTCTGCGGGATAACAGGCCCTGACCGGTCGATTGAATTCCCTGTTATGGCCGAACAAATTCCCTGTTCCGTCGAATAACAGGGAAACGGGATGTGCCGGCAAATAAAGTACTGCAATTGCGCGCAAAAATCTCCAATCCAAGGACTGAATCGGGCAAATTCCGCCTGTTTCAGGCCTCAAATGAACGAATTTCCCTGTTATTCCCTGCAAAACAGGGAAATCAGGCAAGAGCAGCGTTCGCTCCGGACTGCGTCGCGCACCAAACAGTCTCTGAGGGAACTCAAAAACGCCGACCAGGCGCGCATGGCGCCCGGAACCGCGCGGTTCTGCGGGATTTGGGGGCCGTCCTTGACGGGGCGTGGGCCAGAGACCCTCTCATCGGTCCCGTCTCACCGCTCTTTTCGGCCAATGTCTCTGTGTGGATTTTCCTCGCCTCACCTTGCGTGAGGATGTTGCCGGGCAAGAGGGCGCTCAGCCTGCGAGCCCGAGCAGTTCTTCCTGCGCTGGCCACGAGAGCGGTAGTTCCGTATCGAGCAGTCGCTTGCGCGTGAGCCGGGGAGGTGCCCTGCCATCGGTGATCGCTTCGATGATGCTCGGGCTGAGCCAGCTCAGGCGGACCAGCCTCGTGAGTTGCTTGCGGCAGCGGCCTTCGCGTCTTGCGATCTGGTTGATGCTGAGCTCGGGGCTGGCAAGGACCAGCTTGCGCGCCTCGAGGGCTTCGCCGAGAAGCGCGATCATGCCGGTGTCGACTGCCTTGGCGTTGGCATCCTGATCGATCCGCAGCTTCGCCTCGCGGAACGGCTTGCGGGGTGCCAGCGGGATGCACCATTCCCAGCGCTGGCGGTTGCTGCAACCAAGTGCGTCCGCATTCAGGCGGACATCGATGCGGTCATGGCATATCTGGATCGCCGTGATCACCTGCGGGACGATCGTCTGGCATTGAGGCTCAAAGGCGAGGTTGGCGGCGGCAAGTTTGGCTTTGGCGAACATGTCACGAAGTACGCCTCCCTCCTGTTCACCTGAGATCCTGCGCAGCATATGCTCGTCTTCCAGCAGCGTTGTGAGTTGGACGATCAGGTGCCGTTCGAGCTGTCCCTGGCTGATGCGGGTTGCTGGAACGTCATCGACCCGGGCAAGATCCTTGCGGGTCTCGTAATAGGGATAGCGCCGCGTTCCCTTGGTGGCATAGGTAGGGACCATCGGGCGTCCCTCGGGATCGGACAGCAGGCCGCGCAGTATGGCCTGCTGCGGATCGTTCTTCGCTCGCCTGCGCGGCGGTGCCTTCTCCTGCAACCGTTTCTGCACCGCGTTCCAGAGTTGCTCGTCGACGATCGGCTCGTGCTCGCCTTCGTACACCTCTCCCTTATGGACGATCTTGCCGCGATAGATCGGGTTCCTGAGCAGATGGAACAGACTTCCGCGCCGGAACGGGATCCCGCCCCTGTGCGGTCCGCTGGTGCGCTTCTGAACCTTTGTACGGATGCCTTCGGCCTCCAGCTGTGCAATCAGCTCGTTGGCGGAGCGCGAGCCAATGTAGCGGCGCATGATCGTTCGGACCCGCTCGGCTTCCTCCGGCACGGGGATAAGTTTGCGGTCGATCACCTCGTAGCCGAGCGGCACCGGCCCACCCATCCATAGTCCCTTCTTTTTCGAGGCGGCGATCTTGTCCCTGATCCGCTCACCGGTCACCTCACGCTCGAACTGGGCGAACGACAGCAGCACATTGAGAGTCAGCCTGCCCATGCTGGTCGTGGTGTTGAACGCTTGCGTCACCGAGACGAAGCTGGCTTGCCTTGCATCGAGCTGCTCCACGATCTTGGCGAAGTCGGCAAGGCTGCGGGTCAGGCGATCGACCTTGTAGACCACGATCACATCAACGAGACCGCTCTCAACGTCCCCTAAGAGGGCTCTGAGGCCCGGTCGCTCCATATTGCCGCCAGAGAACCCGCCATCGTCATAAGGGGTCTCGACCAGCGTCCAGCCCTCATGCCGCTGGCTCAGGATATAGGCCTCGCAGGCCTCGCGCTGGGCATGGAGGCTGTTGAACTCCTGTTCGAGCCCGTCCTCGGTCGACTTGCGGGTATAGACCGCGCAGCGCAGGGTCTTGGCGGCGCTCATTGGGTCAGCCCGAAGAAGCGAGGACCATTCCGATGGGTGCCGGTGATGGCCTTGGCGACCGCGGTCAGCGAGCGCCATACTTGCCCGTCGTACTCGAACCCCTGCTCAAGCACCGTGACCGTGTGGCCAGCCCCGTGCCAGTCGCGCACCAGCCTTGTGCCCGGTGTGAGTTTGCGTTGCGGCGGCGAGGCAGGCGGCTCGTTGCCCATAATAGCTGAGCGAGCGGTCTGCATGATAATCCGCCGCGTCTCACGGCTGATCCCGCCATGGCGCTTCTCCTGCAGCCGGTGTGCAATCCCGAGCCTCAGCAGGTCCGCCGAGAGGTTGGGAGCAGGCGCGCCATGACAGCGCGCCCACTCGTCCTTAAGTTCGGTGATCGACAGCTCCTCCAGTCGATCGAGTGACAGGCGTTCACGGCGTCCCATCAGCCTGCCTTCGCTCCGGTGCTGGCGGCAGCAAACCGGTAGATGCTTTTGCCTGCCTTGCCGGTCTCGCGGACCACTTCCCGACCCTTCTTCCTCAGGCCGCTCATGAACGCACGGCAGGTGTGCGCTTGCCAGCCGGTTGCCTCGCCCATCTGGTCAAGTGTGACGCCGGACTTGCGCGCCAGCAGCGCCTCGACCTTCAAGGCCTTGGTCAGGCGTTTTTCTTTGCGGTCGGGCTTGGAGGGCTTCTTTGCAGGTTTGGGCGCAGACTGCGTTTGGGGAGGCAGTGCTTCTGCATCTGCTCCTGCCGAATGCAGTGGTTCCCCGGCGGGGGCCTGGGCAGAGTCAAAGCTAATGGGGGTTGTATTGGTCATGGGTGGTTCTCCTTGATTGGAGCAGCGCTACTCGCTGCTCCCACCACCCAGCGCCCCGTATCGCGCTACCGCATCGGGGCTGCGGCCTGCCAACGGCCGCGATTCAGTCAACGCACCAATGCTTCGTTTGCGGGAGAAGTCGAGCGGAACTCGCGGCGATCAGCTATGTCCGCTATGCGCCCTAATTCCCGCCGTTGCCGTAGGCATACCAATCGCTCAAAACCGGCCACGATATTCATTCGTTCTGTGTGGCCTGAACTGGCATTACGGCCCAGCGTCAATCGCTAACAAAGCCTCTTCCAATGTCATGATCTCCACATTTCGAGCCATGCCGCGGTCCCATTTGATTTTTGGGATCCCCACTACTGAGTTATGGAGCAGGATTGCACGCGTGGCCTGAACCTCGCCGCATCCGACCTCGAAAACAGACTTCAGTTTCTTGTTACGGCCTATCGTGATCTCAATTGCCCAGCATTCACTTGAACTGGACCAATCGAGGATAAGATCGATTTCGCCATCGGCTGCTGTCCAATAAGATGCATGAGTGCGGACACCAGCAGCACGTGCGAGGCAACTGATGGCGAAACCCTCCCAGCTACGTTGCCGGTGACCGTCCCATGCGCTGTCGCGATAGTGGAGAGGTCGCGAATCCCAAGAATTCAGTACCACCTCTGGAAGTCCAATGAGATGATGGAGGAATCCGGAGTCAGTCATGTATAAGAAACTGGGACGAGAAGTGATTTCTCCTGGCGGCGACCATGCCGGTAGCCGAAAAATTAGGTCCTGCTGCTCGCCGGTTTGGCGAAGGCGTTCGAAGACTTCCCATTGAAGAAGGCTTCTCTTGAAGAGGCCAGATTCCTCCAGGCCATTTTCATTGGCAATCCAGCGCCATGGATCGGTGGCGAGCGGCGAGTGAGTAGGCAAATATGGGCGGAATGGCAGCAGGTCTTCCACATTGTCGGCTCGCCAACGGTCGCTCGCAGGTCCGTCAGGCGCAAACAGGCTTCGCGCCAACCGCCCCCTATGCCACATCCTTTCCAGTTCGATTGGCGGTGCAGAAGCAGCCATAGAATTGTTATCAAGGGTCAAGTCCCTCAACGTCAGCGTATTGGCGCGATGAATGCCGTGATGCGCCTCAATCACGCGCAAGTCAGCATCACTGAGCATTTAGCGCGTCAGGTCCAGCACTGCGACGGTCAGATTTCTCCGTTTGGTCGCTCGAAGGGCTTCACTCAATCGGCTTCTTAGCTCCTCAGGTGAGCTGGGGACACTACCGGACGGCGGGTTACGAAGCTTCTTTGGGGCACGCTGTGCCCCGAACCAATACACCAGGTAGATACCCTGACCTCCCGCAAGATGATCTACCGCCTGCTGGCCTCCTAGCTGCCAGTCAGCCGCCGTCCAAAGATCAGCGTTCCACTGCCCCTTGGCCTCGATTGGAATCCGCATGCCCGTAACCGAGCATGCTATGTCGACCTCCCTATCGCTACCGATGTGAAACTCTGGCTCGAAACGGATTTCCGGAGCCTCGATATTCAGGAGGTTGGCGAGGTGATCCGAACAATCTTCCTCGGCCTTTGGCGTCTCGCCATCATCCTTGTAAAATCCCCGCCAGCAATCAGTCGGATCGCTGCGTACTCGGTCTTGGACCCGGTCGAGCGCGGCCAATACCTCCGCCTTTAACGCGCTAATCGTGGCAGGGGCCGATCCTGCTAGAGCGGTGGCCAAATCCGCAATGGTAGGAGGTTGATACGCGAGTTCGGCCCGCTTTGCTTCTTGCTCAGTGGCTACTCGACGAAGGTAAGCTGTGTAGCCATCAGGAGGAACGTCTCGCAGTTGGGCCACCAGTGCGACGGCTTCGTCGCTCGGATCGTCGCCGAGCTTTCCGATCAGACTCGAAAGATATTGCGTTGCGTCCCAGGCATTTCGTTCACCGCTGCGGACGCCGCCAGGATACTCCCTAAATTTCCACACCGCCCTGAAGTGTTCGACGAGCCAAGAAGACAAGCGCGCGGGGATATGAACGGCTGTGCCGTCTCCGCGGCGCCCCCCGCTTAGCCGATCACGGACCGCCCAGAGGAGTGCGGGATCTGCATGAACCACCTTTTCAAACGAGTCTTTGACTCCGTCGAAATCCGTCCAGAGAGCAACCGCCTGCCAATTGCGACGACTGCGCTCGTCTCGGCTCGCATCTTCGATCCGGGCAATTGCGAGATCGCACAGGACCTGCGTCTCATTGGCGCGGATCAGGCAATCAATCAGTTCCTCTTCGACGTCGGACGCCATGATAGGGTATTGTTGAAGCCATTCGGTGGCCAACTTGGAGGCTAAAGCAAGGTGATCATCGCCGCGCATCAAACCGTATAGTCCGGTGATGTGCGCACGACCTGATCTCAAATGAGGCTCGATCAGCAACCTAGCGTAAGCCTCAAAGGCTCCACGTCTCAGCAGTTCGGCTTCAAGAGCATCGCCAAGTTCTTTAGCTTCTTCTGATCTGGCTAACCCATGCTCGATCTGCAACATGGCCGCTATCAAGCGCTCATCGGGCAATCCTTCGAAATCTCTCCCGTCGCGCACCCGTTCCATCAGTGCGGCCACCAAAACCCATGCCATTGGCCAATAACGGCTTTCCGCCCAACTCTGGGCGATTTGTTCAGCTGTGAGCGCAGGTGGGTCGCGCCTTAGATATGCCTCAAATCCTTGAAGCGCGTCAGATTGAAGGTCTTCGCCTAACCATTGGGCAATCCGATCGTGTGGCGGCACGTCTTTCGGCAAGTCGCTAAAGTGCCCAAGATATGCTTGCGCGGGCTGGGCACCGAGATCGCCGGTCAAGAGTTTGTCGCGATCTGCAAGGTAAGCAGCCCGATGTTCGGCATTGCGAATAGCATCTCTTGCCATACGCTTGCGCTCTCGCTCTTTCTCGCGAGCCTGCCATGTGGGTGCTTTGGGAGTGGTCAGGCTGTCGATCCACTGCAGCATATCGGGTCGGTTGGCCACGAAGCGCTTGGCTGCTGCCCGCGCCTCAGCTCCCCGATTCTCATCGTGGTAAGTCATCGTGAGCAAGTCACGCCACCGCGGATCGCCCAATTCAAGTTCGTCAAGAAGGGCCGCGACATCACCAGAGTCGAGCGCTGCGCCCGGCAGGGGCTCTAATAGTTGCCACTGGCGACGCCGGACGTCCTTGTCGCATTCCAGATCAATCAAAACGTAACGCTGTATGGCTCTCCGCTCTTCGACATGTTCGCGAAGCCACTCAGCAATTTCGTCTTTTCTCGAGGACAAGAGACCACGAGTTCCTCGGAAAGGCCTCAGCCAGCGCCACAAATCGACCGGGCTGCGAAGTGGCTGTGAGTCAGTTTTGGAAAGTCTGCGAACCACCAACTCGCCGACCAGCGACCTGACTTCAAAATCGTCAACGTTGATGGAATAGTTTTCGATGTAGGGCTCAAGATAATTGGCAAATTCGTCAAGGACTTCGTCAATTCGGGCATCAGGCAATTGATATCTCAGAAAAAACATAACGCCGACCGTGCGCCGCTCAGCGGACTGCTTAGGTAAGGCACAGATTGTGATGCCAGCATATGCTAGAACCAGCTCGACGATCTGCCGATCCGAGAAAGTCTCCAAGCCGACGTCTTCAAGCAGCCGTATCGCGAGCCGGCAAGAATCCTCAGATGCCTGCGTTCGCAAATCCTCAAGGATCAATGGCCAGTCAGACAGATCGCCATAAAGTGCCAGCGCCTCGCCTGCGTTGGCACGGATCGCGTACCCCTGCCTCTGGTCCATGAGCACTGCTCGAAGCTCATTCCGGAGCTCCCCCACCACTTCCGGATCGCTCAGCTGGTGTGCGATTACGATACGTAGCGCGAAGGGGAACCGCCACCCTTCGCCGTCGTCCCGCTCGGTCAGAATGCGCCAAGCTTCTTCCCGCAATGTGCCTTTGACGAGAGCTCGCGCGTGAGGCCTGCGCCCTGTGCTGAACAGCGGATTTCGCTGCGCCAGCTCACCCAATGCCTCAAGCAACATTCGCCCTTGAAGCTCGGTCAGGCTGTCAGCATCCCCATATTCAATCAGCCCTGTCGGATCCGATTGAATCACATAGGGTGCAAGATGTGGGTTCATCGCGAGCCAAGCGTGAATTCCCCGTAGGTTTGCTGGTACGATTCCGTCGACCTGGAGCATGCGGATCAACCGCGATCGTTTCGTTGGCGTGTCCGCCCACTTCGCAAGCCACCGAGCCCCGAGATACTCGCCGATACGCTTATGCTGAAATGTTCGACGCTCGGCCGGGCCCTTGCATAGGCGGCTCTCCAGAGCGGCCTCAAGCTTCTGTGCGCCCGGTAATTGCGCGAGTTCTGTAAGGGCGATATCACCCGCTAGAACTTCATGGCGTGGCTCGTCGGAGAGCGCTTCCGAGCCCGTCAAAATCAGAGCAGCAAAGGCAGCGCCGAGAGAATCGAGCACTGCCTCCTCTCCGAGCTTTCGTAGCGGAGCGTCCGGACGTGCCTTGCTGTGCTCAAACCAAGCGCGATCGACAAACTGTGAGAACAGAGCCGTAGCGGTTTTGGGCAAATCACCATCAGCGACATCGCCCAACATCGCCAAAGTCTGCGGGTTCCCCAGCCATTCAGACAAACCGCGCTGCCTAAAGTGCAGCACAATCTGTGCGGCCCGACTTTCGTCATCAAGATAACTGGCGAGGAACTTGCGCGCATCCTCATCGGTGAGAGGTGCCAAGGTGACTTCAGTCGGCGCTTCTCCGTACTGTTCGCGAATTGCTTCACGCATAGTTGCAGCGCGCCATTCCGCTGATCTGCATGACAAAATAAAGCGCGGAAAGTCGATTTCGCTAAGGGAACGAAGAACGTGATCAACAGCATCCCCTTCAGCCTTAATCGCAACTTCATCAACAGCGTCAATTACCAAGACAGACGCGTTAGCAAGTAGCTTTCGCGGCACTCCGTTGAGAAGCTGGCGAGCTGTGCATCGAGTAAAGCCATCAAGGCGGCCCAGCTCTTCAGTTAGACGCGTTTTGCCCCCACCGGCTTCGCCCAGCAAAACGACGTTGCCAGCCATTTCGCGCAAGACTTCGTGACCGGCTTCGCGGATCTCGGTACCGACTAAGAACTGAAGTTTGCGGGGGATGAATACCTGCACCCATCCATAATGCCTCATCGCAATCGCTTGGGAAAGTGTCGGGCATGCGAATTATTGGCATATGCGCATGATCGCCGCCATGCACAGACTGAAGCGTATCAAGCGTTAGTGTGTAAGCGAACCGGAAATTCCGCTATCGGTCCAACAGTGGACGCAGATTTGCAATCGAGTTTTGCATCCCTTGGACACGCTCGCCCGGGTTCGATTGAGCCTGAGTCGAGGTTTGCGCGTCTGCGAGGATACCAGCGGCGAGCTTGTGCTGCCGCGATTGCGGAGCGGGTAGCGCGGGCGAATCGCAGCCGGGAGATTGTGGCGATTCGGGATATTTGTCCGATTTGCCCAAGATGTTGGTGCGTCCGGGGGTGCAGATCCGCTCAAATCTGCGTTCAGGCGCACCTTCATTTTTTCTGTAGGGCAAGTTGCCCGATGCCGCAGAAAACCGGGAAACAACAAATCACAGCCCACGGGACGGCTGAATATTGTCATTGATATTGCTTGGATATTTTGCAGTCCTGACGGGAACTTGCTGCAAAAGGCACCTGCTGTTCATGCACCGTATCCTGTTTCTCGCGAGTACCTCCCTAGCTGCTCTTTCCTGTGCCTCGGTGGCGCATGCGCAATCGAGCACGGAGACCTACACCTATGATGCGCTCGGGCGCCTTATCAAGGTCGTCACAACCGGCGGTCAGAACAACGGTGAGACGCAGTCGATCTGTTACGACAAGGCTGACAACAGGACGCAGTACCTTGCCAACAACAGCAGCGGGAGCGTTGAGTGCAGCGGCTCTGCACCTCCGCCGCCGCCACCTCCACCACCTCCGCCTCCCCCTCCGCCGCCGCCTCCGCCGCCGCCGGCCAACAATCCGCCAAACCCAACCTCCGACTTCGTATCGGGGTCTTGCTCCGGAGTTGTGTTCGCCAACCTGACGGCCAACGATACCGATCCCGAAGGGCACTACCCTCTGACACTCACAAACATCGTCAAGAACCAGGGCGGAGCGAGCGCGACCATCATGACGGGGAGTCTTGTGGAGGTGATTTTCGCGTTCTCTGCCGGCGACTTTTCGTTGTTCACCTACACCGTCCAGGACTCGCAGGGGGCCTCCGCGACAGGACAATTGAGTGTGTCGACCACCTCGTGTGGTGGTGGCGGGCTTCCGTTCTGATCGAGGCCAGGAGATTACTGATGCAGACAAACGCCAGTCTCGGGACCAAACTGGTCGCATTTGCCGCAACCTTGCTTGCAATCATTCCGTCGGACCCGGTTGCCGCTCAGGAAACGCCCGATGACTTGCTCGCAGGTGCAGTCTGTATGGTGCGCGCCGGTAGCGACGGCTCCTCTCTCGATATTATCGTGCCTCTTCGCTCTGCCCCGGCAATGCGCGCCAAGGGCTATGAGCGGCAGCCTTGCCGGCAGAGTTTTGAAACAGCCGCTCAGCGCGATGCCTATCGTGACGGCGTTTGCCACATGGCCTCGACCTATCGAGAGGAACAGCTCGTCACTTTCGAAAAGCTCTATGGCGAGCGGCCTGGTGTCCTATGCGGCATGGCCGAGGTGGTGATTGCGCAATGGCAATTCCGCTCAGGAACCTGATTGAAATGAATGAAGCTTTTCGAGGGACGCGAATGATGGTTTCTAAGGTCAGGGCCGGGGTGCTTGCGGTGCTCGCCATGATGCCAGTGTCGGCGCTATCCGCGCAGGAGATAGATCCGATCGATGTCTATCAGGATCCCAATGGCATAGATCTGGTAAGCAACAATGTCAGCACTCCCCAGATGCCTGTGCTGTCAATTCCTGCTGCGCCGGAACTGAATTTCCGCAATCTTGGAGATTTTATTCCACTCCTCCAGATTGTAACCGGGGATGCTGCGACCGAGTACGATCCCAATATTTACACTGTGAATGCTGGCGGGATAGCGTCGGATGTCTTTGCCCAATGCATCGGCGAGGAATGCTATGCATCAAATGGCACGGGCGGCATGCTCTTCAACGCTGAAGGAGGGTTCAATTCGCCCAACTCGCCTCCGCCTCAGTGCGGCGAGAATCCGGCCTGCCCTCCTCCCGAGACCGAACCCAATCTGCCCCAACCTGGCGACGTCCTTGGACTTGGCGGAGTGTTCTACCGTCAGGGTGACAGTGGCAGGACGATGTACTTCATCGAGGAAACCGGGCAAGCAAGTGGGACCTTGCCTCAGCCTGTCAAGCAGTTCCTCGCGAAAGAGATCACAAACCCCGGGGGCAGCGACCTTGAGATCCAGTACGAAAAGAAGTTCATCGGCGGAATTGAGCGGCACCGCCCTGTGCTTGTCACGAGCACCTCGGGGTATCAGCTGAGGTTTACCTATCATTCGAATGGAACCGACAGCAATTGGGGGTTTTTGCAGAAGGCGGAGATAATCGAAGCGATCAACCCCGGGATCGTTCTCGCTTCGCACACATTTGCTGCAAACACGGTTACCGATATTGCCGGGCGCGTGTGGCACTGCGTTTGCATGCCGAGCATTTACCCCACCCGACCTGAGGACAAGGGGAGCAGGCTTCGGCTACCCGGGGAGGCCGGGTATGCCTTCGAGACATTCCGTCAACAGAGCAGCAACACACGCACTGTGACAGCTGATGGTGTAACCTACACCTACACCTCGACACCCGACAACAGCTGGTCCCAAATGAATGGCCAACCCGTGGCATTCCGACCGATCCTTGATCTGACGATCACAGACCCACTGGGGAACAGCACGTTCATCGATGTAACGAACCTCCCGGCAACCACCGGGCAGTTTGATCCTCCGCGGCGCCGGATTGAATCGGTAACGGACAAGCTCGGAAACACGACCACCTATCTGTATACAGCAGGTCAGCGTTTGCGGGGTGCCATTTACCCAGAAGGCAACTCGGTGTCGGTCGACTATGATATACGCGGGAACCTCGTTTCCCGGACTGATACACCCAAACCCTCTTCTTCCTTGCAGCCCATTACCCAGACTGCTCACCATGCTTCTGCAGGATGCGGCGTCCTCGGGTTTGATTGCTACCAGCCCGAGTGGATAGAGGATGGCAAGGGTAATCGCACCGAGTTCACCTGGAATGCCTGGGGTCTGCCCGTCACCCAACTTGATCCG